>CALDCK010000412.1 GCA_937937315.1 uncultured bacterium | reverse complement strand
CGAGCCCGTGACCTTGCCGCCGAGCGCCTCGATACGGCCCTTCGCCTCCTCCCGCGTCATGCCCGCGAGGGTGCCCGTGAGCACGAAGCTGCGCCCCGAGAGCGGTCCCTCGGTCGGCGTCCCGGGTTGGGGCTCGCGTCGCTCCCAGCGCAGACCGAGCTCCCGCAGACGGGCCACCTCGGCGGAGTTGCGCTCGTCGCCGAAGAAGCGGGCGAGGCTCTCGGCGATCGTCGGCCCCACGCCGTCGATGGCTTCGAACTCCTCCTGACTCGCGGCCAGGATCGGGTCGAGGTCGCCGAAGTGCCGGGCCAGCAGCTCGGCCACGGTCTGCCCGACGTGGCGGATGCCCAGGGCGAAGAGGAAGCGCGCGAGGGTGGTCTCCCGGGCCGTCGCGAGGGCGCGCTCGAGGTTGGCTGCGGACTTCGCTCCCATCCGCTCCAGGGCCTCGAAGGCGGCGGCGTCGAGGGCGAAGAGATCCGAGATCCGGGTCACCCGTCCGGTGTCCACCAGCTGGTCCACGAGCTTCTCGCCGAGTCCTTCTACGTCGAGGGCGCCGCGTCCGGCCAGATGACGCAGGTTGTTCTTGAGCTGAGCGGGGCAGTCGAGGTTCGGGCAGCGCGTCACGGCCTCGCCCTCGAGGCGGACGGTCTCGGAGCGGCACACGGGGCAGCGCTTCGGCAGGCGGTAGCGACGCGTTCGGGCCGGACGCTTCTCGCGCACGACGGCGACGATCTGGGGGATCACATCCCCGGCGCGCTGCACGATCACCGTGTCTCTCACCCGGACGTCCTTGCGCTCGATCTCGTCCTGGTTGTGGAGCGATGCGTTCGACACGGTGACGCCGCCCACGTGGACCGGCTGCAGCTTCGCGACGGGTGTGAGGGCGCCGGTCCGCCCCACCTGAGCCTCGATGGCCTGGACGAGGGTCGTCTCCTGGGAGGGCGGGAACTTGAAGGCGATGGCCCAGCGCGGCGAGCGGGAGAGCTCGCCGAGCTCGGCCTGGAGATCGAGGCGGTCGACCTTCACGACCGTGCCGTCGATCTCTACAGGCAGCTGGGCGCGCCGCTCGAGCAGCTCCTGATGGGCCTCGATGGCGGCGTCAGCATCGACGCAGACGCGGTTCGGGCTCACCACGAAGCCCCAGGCGCGGAGGGTCTCGAGCACCTCGGTCTGGGTCGTGACTCCCGTAGGGAGCCCCTCTCCGATGGCGTAGGCGTGGAGCTCGAGCGCCCGCAGTCGGTCCCGGTCGATGTCGTGGAGCTGCCGCAGAGATCCGGCCGCCGCGTTGCGCGGATTCGCAAAGGGGTCGAGGCCCCGGGCCAGTCGGGCCTGGTTGAGGCGCTCGAAGCGCGCCGTGGGAAGGACGACCTCGCCGCGAACCGAGACGCGCGCCGGCGCCGGCCCGTCGAGCACGAGCGGAATGCTCTGAGAAAGGCGGACGTTCGCCGTGACGTCCTCGCCGACCCGCCCGTCGCCTCGGGTCGCCGCGACGGTCAGTCGGCCCGCCTCGTATACGAGCTCGAGGCCGGCGCCGTCGAGCTTTGGCTCGACCACGAAGGCGACAGGACCGTCCACGTCGAGGGTGCGTCGGATGCGCTCGTCGAAGGCGCGTAGCCCCTCCGCATCCATCGCGTTGTCGAGGGAGAGCATCGGGACCCGGTGCTCCACCGAGGGGAAGCCCTCCGCCGGCGGGGCTCCGATGCGCTGGGTGGGCGAATCCGGCCGGATCAGCCCGGGGTGTCGGCTCTCGAGCTCCTGGAGCTCGCGGAAGAGCCGGTCGTACTCGGCGTCGGAGACCTCCGGGGCGTCCTCGAGGTAGTAGAGCCGCGCGTGGCGGTTCAGCGCCTCGACGAGGGCGTCGATCCGTTTACGCGCGGGGCCTTCGCTCATCGGCGCTTCAGGGATTTCCCGTTAAAGATCGGGCGGGTTCGGGGCGATGAGTCCGGTGATGTTCCAGGCACCCGTGCAGCCTCCGACGGCGGAGGTATACCACGGCGTCGGGCGGGTCGCGGAATGACGCGTGAGCTGCGCGCCGCCGCGGACCCCACGACACCGCGCCTGCCCGCGACGGCCCTCACCCAGGGCGTGATGCGGGTGCGCGACGGTTGCGTCGACTGGGTGAATCCCACGTTGATGGCCCTGGCCGGTCGCGGCGATGCGGTCGTGGGCTGGAAGATCGACGACCTCTTCGAGGACGCCGGTCGCGGCCTGCCGCGCGCCGGCGGGCCTGCGGTGGTCGACTGCCGGCTGGTGCGCGAGGGCGATGACGGCCGGGAGATAGCCTGTCACCGCGTCGACGCCTCGGAGGACTCGGAGACCTGGCTGGTGGAGGACGTGACCCATGTGCGTCGCGTCGAGCGGGAGCTGCTCCGCTCCGGCCGGGAGCTGGCTCATGCCCTGCGTGAATGCGAGGCCCTGAGGGAGCGCCTGCGCAGCGAGCGGTCCGAGCGCGAGGAGCTGCTCTCGGTCGTGAGCCACGAGCTGCGCACCCCGGTGACGGTGATCGGCGGCTACAACCGGCTGCTCCTGGCCGGCGACGTAGGGCCGGTCAACGAGGAGCAGCGTCGCTTCCTCGAGGAGAGCCGGAAGAGCTGCGAGCGGCTCAATCACTTCATCGGCAATCTCATCGAAGCGTCGCGGGCCGAGAAGGGCGCTCACGTACTGGAGCTTGGGCAGGGGAGCGTCGAGCCCGTGATCGAGGGCGTGGCGGCGATGTTCCGCCCCATCCTCGAGGAGCGGGGCATCGCGCTCCGATCGACCTGCGAGGGGAGCCCGTGCCGCGCCCGATTCGATCGGCTGCGGCTCGAGCAGATCCTCACGAATCTGGTCGGGAACGCCATCAAGTTCGGACATCGCGGCGGACGGATCGACATCCAGACGCGCCCCGTCGAGGCGGAAGACGAGGAGTCGGTGTTGCGCTTCCTCGAGATCGAGGTGGCGGACGACGGGCCCGGGGTGCCCCTGGCGGACCGGGAGCGCATCTTCGAGCCCTACGTTCAGGCCGCCGACGAGAGCCGGGGCGGGGGTCTTGGCCTCGGTCTCGCGATCTGCAAGCGGCTCGTCGAGGCCCATGGCGGTGACATCCGCGTCCGCGATCGGAAGGGAGGCGGAAGCCGCTTCTCCTTCACGATTCCGCGGATCCCCGACGAGCCGGACGCTGCGACTGGGGAGCAGCGGTCGTGACGCTCTCGCGCAAGACCCCTCGCGCGTCCCGACCGCGCGTGCTCGTCGTCGACGACGCCGAGGGGATCCGCACCTATCTCGCGAATCTGCTCGAGCTCAAAGGCTACGACGTCGACACCGCCGAGGACGGGCGGCGCGCCCTGGCGCTGCTCGAGGGTGGCGCCGGACCCGATGTGATCATCCTCGACGTCATGATGCCGGGGATCGACGGCGTGGAGACGCTGCGCCGCATCCGCAAGATCGACGAGGACGTCCCGGTGGTGATGCTCTCGGTCGTCGGGAAGGCGAGCACGATCGTCGAGGCCATGCGGATCGGAGCCGCGGACTACCTCAACAAGCCCTTCGAGGAGTCCGAGCTCGAGGCCACCCTGGAGAAGGTCCTCGAGAAGAAGGAGCTGCTTCAGGAGCGCGACCGCCTCGCCACGGGCCTGATCCCGAGCAGCGCCTCGGTCGTCTGGGCGAGCGATGCGATGCGCCGGGTGCGAGACCTGCTCGAGCAGGTCGCCGACACCAACGTCACGGTGCTGATCCAGGGCGAGAGCGGCGTCGGCAAGGAGATCGTCGCGCGGACGGCCCACGATCTCTCGCCGCGTCGGGCCGAGCCCTTCGTCAAGGTGAACTGCGCCGCGCTGCCGGCGGACCTGCTCGAGAGCGAGCTCTTCGGGTACGAGAAGGGCGCCTTCACCGGTGCGACGGGTCGCAAATACGGCAAGTTCGAGCTCGCCAACAAGGGCACCATCTTCCTCGACGAGATTGGCGAGATGAGCCTGCTCCTCCAGGCGAAACTCCTCCAGGTGCTCCAGGACAGCGAGTTCACCCGCCTCGGCGGCAACAAGGACATCCGGGTGGACGTGCGCATCATCTGCGCCACGAACCGCCGGCTCGTGGAGATGGTCGAGGAGGGGGGCTTTCGCGAAGACCTCTACTTCCGTCTGAACGTCGTCGGTGTGCAGATCCCGCCCCTGCGCGAGCGTCGGGAGGAGCTGCCTGCGCTGATCGACACCTTCCTCCATCGCTTCGCCGCCCGCTACGACAAGCGCGTTCCGATCCTCTCGGAGCGGCTCACCGAGGCCATCGAACGCTACTCCTTCCCGGGAAACGTGCGCGAGCTCGAGAACATGATGAAGCGGGTCGTCGTGCTGGAGAGCGAAGAGGCGATCCTGTCGGAGATCATCCACGTGGATCGCAGCGAGCGTCGGTCGGGAGACGCGATGCGCGCCCTGCTCGAGGAGATCGAGGAGACGGCGGGTGAGGTGCCCCTGCGCGAGGTGGGCCGCCGCGCCGCCCAGGAGGCCGAGCGCGAGGCGATCGAGCACGTCCTCCACCACACGAACTGGAATCGCAAGCAGGCCGCAAGGCTGCTCGGCGTGAGCTACAAGACGCTGCTCCACAAGATCCGCGACTGCGGCCTGGAACCGTTCTAGGAGACCGGCCTCTCGGTCTCAGGCGGTGGCGATCTCCGCGAGCACGGCTTCGAGGCGCTCGAAGTGCGCCTCCCAGGTCCAGTGGGACTCGACGAACTCGCGGGCCGCGCGGCCGATCTTCCGGGCTCGCTCGGGATCGCGCAGGAGCCCTGTTACCGCCCCTGCGATCGCCGTGGCGTCGTCGGCGATCACGATGTGCTCGCCGGGGACGGCGCCGATGCCCTCGTTGGCGACGCTGGTGGCGACCCCCGGGAGCTCGCAGGCCATGGCCTGAACGATCTTGTTCTGCATGCCCGCCGCGATGCGCAGAGGGGCCACGGCCACCCGCGCGCGCAGCAGCCAGTCCGCCACATCGGGGACCTCACCGGTGACCTCGATCGCCGGAGGGCGGGCCAGGGCGCGGACGGCTCGCTGGGGATCACGTCCCACGATCCAGAAGCGCGCCTCCTCGATTTCTGTCTCGACCCGGGGGAAGATCTCCTTCGCGAACCAGCTGACGGCGTCCACGTTCGTGTAGGTGGACATCACGCCGGTGATCGCGATGGCGCCTTCCTCCCGCTTGGCGGCGCGCACCCGCTCGATCTCGGGGACGTCCTGACCGTGGGGGCAGACGACGGCGTTCGGCAGGGGCCGGGTCTCCTCGATCGCCGCGATGTCCGAGGGGCCGCACAGGAAGACCCGGTCGAAGTCCGCAGCCACCTTCGCCTCGTAGGGGCGCACCTTCGCGGCCTCGACGCGGTAGAAGAGCTGCCGGAGAGGGTCCTTCACGTGGCTCATCATGCGCGAGAGGTTCAGGGCCTGGGAGATCTGCATGCCCATCGCCTTCGGGACGGCGACATGGCGCGTGTACTCGGCCATGCGGATCAGGTGGGTGTAGACCACGTCGTAGCCCTTGCTGGCGATCAGGCTCGTGATCCGCGCCTGCATCGCGTGGGAGCGGTAGTACTGGGCCTGCATCGGGAGCCGTCCCGGAAGGGTGAAGGCGGTCTGGAGATAGGAGCGCCACTTCGGGAGTCGGACGGTCTCGATTCGATTGCAGACGCCCGAGAGGCCCTCGCGCAGGGTGGCGTCGGCCTCCGAGTCCTCGACGAAACACGTGAGATCGACCTCGTGCCCGCGAGCAGACAGGAAGCGGACGAGGCGGTCGACCGTCATCGCGTCGGCCATCCGCGGCGGCCAGGGCGGCCGCGACGCGACGACGAGAATCTTCATGGGGCGCGCGCGCGGCGCGCTCTACCGAGGCGGCTCATGGTTCGCTGCGGAGAGGGGGCGGTGCGCCCACCACCGGCCCGAGCTTCGGGTTCTCGACGATGAAGGGCCCGATCGCGAGATAGTCCAGATGACCGCGCACGAAGCTGCGGACGGCGTCGTCCGGCGTGCAGACGATCGGCTCCTCGTGCATGTTGAACGAGGTGTTCACGACCGTGCCGACGCCGGTGAGGGCGCGGTACTCGTCGAGGACGCGGTGGAAGGAGGGGTTCGTCTCGGCCCGCACGATCTGGGGTCGGGCGGTGCCGTCGACGTGGACGGCCGCCGGGCACTCGCGGCGGAAGCGCTCGGTGCAGTCGCTCGTGATGGTCATGAACTCGGCCGTGTGCTCCGCGCCCGAGAGCCCTTCGAAGCTGTCGGCGGCCGCATCCTCGATCGTCGCCGGGGCGAAGGGCATGAACTCGGTGCGGTCGAGCCGCTTGTTCAGCCAGTCGTTCACGCTGGCGTCGCGGCAGTGGTAGAGGATCGAGCGGTTGCCGAGGGAGCGGGGGCCGAACTCCATGCGGCCGTTGAAGCGCGCCACGACCCGCCCCTGGGCCAGGAGTTTCGCGATGACCGGCTCGACCTCGTCGTAGCGGCGGGGCTCCAGACCCGAGTCGCGAATCGCGAGGAGCATCTCGTCCTCGCCGTACTCCGGCCCGAGGTAGACGCTCTCCAGCCGGTAGGGGGAGAGCCCGTCGCGCTGGGCCAGCTCGTAGAGCGGCGCGCCGAAGGCGAGACCGCCATCGCCCATCGCGGGCTGGACGAAGATCTGGCCGAAGCCCATCTCCTTCACGAGCTTGTTGAGCTTCACGTTCGCGAAGACGCCGCCGGCGAGGCAGATCGGCTGACCGTCGATTCTCGGGATCGTTGTCTCGATGAGCTTCGTCACCTCGCGCTCGAGCAGGTATTGGATCGCCCAGGCGAGGTCCATGTTCGACCAGTCGCCGAAGAGGGTCTGGCGCAGCTCCCGGAGCTCGCGGATGGCCTGGTCGAAGGCCGCATCACCCTCGGTGCTGCCGTGCTGGGAGTGCAGCATGAAGAAGTACGGACGGCCCTCCCGGGAGGACCACACGCGCTCGAGCCAGGTCTCGAGGACCCGCAGCAGGCGCTCGTCGCGGCTGCCGTGGGCCGACAGGCCCGTCACCTTCCCGGCGTGGCGATGCGGGTGGAAGCCGAGGAGCGCGGTCATGTACTCGTAGTTGTGACCGAGCGGGAAGGCGGTGTGGAAGCGCTGCGCACGCGGAATGAGCGCGCCACCCTTTCCGTGGAAGACCCGGGCGCTGTAGGTGTCGCCCACGCCGTCGACGGTTACGACCTCGGCCTCGTCGAAGCCCGAGGGGTAGTAGGCGCTGGCTGCGTGGCAGGTGTGGTGATCGACGTGGGTGCGCTCGAGGCCGGGAAAGACCTCGGACTCGCTGCCGCCCGCGCGTCCGAAGGCGACGTCGGCGAGCTTGCGGAAGCGCTTGGGGTGGACGTCCTGGAGCTTGCCGTGGGTGGCGTTGTAGAGGGCCAGCTGCGCCTCGCGAGGGAAGCGCTGGAGGAGGGGCAGGCCGCCGTGCACCGCTCGGGCGCCGGAGACGTCGTAGTGGGCGGCTACGTGCCGGGCCGTGATCTGCGGCCAGCCTCCCTGCATCTTGATCCGGCTGAACCGCTCCTCGGAGGCGGCGAAGGTCGGACGCCCGCGGTCGTCGAGGACGGCGACGCTGGCTTCATGGCTGCGGTGAAATCCAACCAACACGATCCGGGCCTAGTTAGCAGATCCGCCGGAGGCGGAGCAAAGAGAAAACGTTTCTTGCACATCGGTGCAGTGGGGCTTCCAGCTGAGCCCGAGTTGCGCACTCGTGATTCGGGCGACGATCCGGTCGCCATCGAGGTGCAGGGCGGCGTTCGAGTCGGCCGAGGCAGCGGGGGTGATCCACCACCCGCCGATCCAGGGAAGGTCCGACTCCGTCGCAAGGACGTGGCGACGCATCGTGCGGGTCTCGCCGAAGTGCTCGTGGAGCGGGGCGGGCTCGGTGCGGGCGGTCCCGCCGAGCGCGACGATCTCGACGTCCTCGTCGTCGCTCTGCGGGTGCTGGTGCAAATGGCTCTCGATGCGGTGGCGCCCCGATCCGAACACGGCGTCCAGGATCAGGATCCCGAGCTCGCCGACTGCGACCAGCCGGTGGTGGATGGGGCGGCCTGGCAGCCGGCGGTACGCGGTGTGAGACGCCGACACCCAGTCCCAGGTTCCCGTCCTGCCGCGGGAGGCGGCGTGGGCGCGGCCCCGGCGTCCGACCCGGAAGCTTCCCCAGGCCTCGAGCTGCTCCTCGCCGTCGATGCGCAGCGTGTTGTGGGCTGCCGTCGACCGGATCCGCTGGCGATCCGGGCCCGGATCGTAGAGCAGGGTGCCCGTGTCGGTGACGATTCGCGTCTCCTCGCGGCTGGCATCGAAGGAGAGGAGGTCGGCGTGGGCGTGGCCCATCTGCTCGTCCGGCGCGTGGCGCCCGGCGCGCACCACGGCTCGCCAGGCGCCTGCCCGGAGCGGCACGAGGCCGCTCCCCCGCTCCGGCGCTTCGGGGGGGATCGGGGTCTCGAGCTGACGGACGGCTTCGAGCAGCTGGGGCGTCGGCACGTCGCCGAGCCAGCCGTCGCCCAGCAGGGGGATCTCGCCGTCACCGAGCACGATGGCGTCGAGGAATCCGGCCATCCGGCCCAGGGCCGCACACAGCCAGTCGGGACTGGCGTCGCCGAGCAGGAGACGGACCTCCAGCAGGTCCTGGGTGCAGAGGGCGTGATAGTGCGGTGCGCGTTCCTGGTGGCAGCCGTCCGCGAGCACCTGCTCCGCCACCTGCTCCTCGAGGAGCGAGAGGGCGTCGGGCACCCCGCCCACGAGGGTGTCGGCGAAGACCAGCCCGACGGCGTCGCGGAAGAGGTGGTTGCCGCGCAGGTCGAGCTCCAGGTTGTCGCGCAGGAAGATCCCGTGAAGCCCGATCTCGCGCCCCAGCCAGTCCGCATCCGGATCCCCGCCGCGCAGTCCCAGCACCTGACCGGCGACGGCCCAGTTCATGGCTCGCGTCGCTACGGCCCGGGCGTTCCAGGCGTCGAGGGCGAAGCCGCGACAGCCGATCGGCGCCGCCCTTCGCCAGTGGCGCGCCAGCTGGATCAGCCGCTCGCGGTGACGCGGATCCCCGGTCGCGACCGACGCGCGGGCCAGGTCCGTCGCGTAGCCGAACTCGTGGAGCAGGGTCTTCCAGAGGCGGGTGCCCGCGTCGAGATCGGGGCGGAACCAATCGACCTCGGGTCCGAAGTCGATGCGGCGCCCGAGGAAGTGGAAGCGCCCCTCGAGCACCTCGCCGGCCGTCGTCAGGGCAAGCGTCTCGGGCCTCGTGGCCAGGCGGTAGGCGGCGACCCGCTCGAGGCCCGGGTGGTCCCAGCGGAGAGGGGGGAGGTCGGCC
>CALDCK010000411.1 GCA_937937315.1 uncultured bacterium | reverse complement strand
GCACGCACGAAGCAAGGGCGATCAGGGCGCCCGTTTGCCTCGGCTACTTGCCGTGCTGCGGGAAGCCCAGGTCCACGCCCCGGTGAATCGGATCCGGCCAGCGGCTGATCACGACCTTGGGGCGGGAATAGAAGTGGATCCCCTCGGGCCCGTAGATCGGGTGGTCTCCGAAAATCGAGGCCTTCCAGCCCCCGAAGGAGTAGAAGCCGAGGGGCACGGGAATCGGAACGTTGATTCCGACCATGCCGACCTCGATCTCGCGCTGGAACTGCCGAGCGGCGCCGCCGTCGTTGGTGAAGATGGCCGTACCGTTGGCGAAGGGGTTGGCGTTGACGAGGGAGACGGCATCGGCGAAGTGCTCGGCTCGCACGACCGAGAGTACCGGCCCGAAGATCTCGTCCCGGTAGATCTTCATGTCGGGCGTCACCCGATCGAAGAGGGTCGGTCCGACGAAGTAGCCGCTCTCGTGATCGGGGATCGTGATGCCGCGTCCGTCGGAGACCAGATCGGCGCCTTCGGTAACACCCGAGTCGATGTAGGACACCACCTTGTCGCGATGCTCGGCAGTGATCAGCGGCCCCATCTCGGCGGCCGGATTCGTCGCCGGACCGATCTCGAGCTTTGCGATCCGTTCCTGGATCTTCGGCAACAGGCGATCCGCGGCGTCGCCCACGGCCACGACTACCGAAATCGCCATGCAGCGCTCTCCGGCGGAGCCGTAGCCGGCCGAGACGGCGGCATCGGCGGCGAGATCCATGTCGGCGTCCGGGAGCACGAGCATGTGGTTCTTGGCGCCGCCGAGCGCCTGCACGCGCTTGCCGTGGCGGGTGCCGCCCTCGGCGATGGCGCGCGCGACGGGCGTGGACCCCACGAAGCTGAGGGCGGCGACGTCGGGATGCTCGATCAGCCGTTCGACCGCCACGCGGTCGCCGTGGAGCACATTCAGGACTCCGTCGGGAAGCTCCGCCGTTGCAAAGAGCTCTGCCAGGCGATTGGCCGCCGAGGGATCCTTCTCGGAAGGCTTGAGCACGACGGCGTTGCCGCAGGCGATTGCGATGGGTGTCATCCAGAGGGGCACCATTGCCGGGAAATTGAAGGGAGTGATGCACCCGACGACTCCCAGGGGCTCGCGGATCGACATCAGGTCGATGCCCGTCGAGACCTGCGATGAGGCGTCGCCCTTCAGATGCTGGGCGATTCCACAGGCGAACTCGACCGTCTCGAGCCCGCGTTGCACCTCGCCCCGGGCGTCGGGCTTCGTCTTGCCGTGCTCGCTCGAGATGATCCCGGCGATCTCGTCCGCGGCGCCTTCGAGCAGACCGCGGAAGCGGAACATGATCTGCGTGCGTCTCGTGAGGGAGGTGTTACGCCAATCGGCAAACGCACTCGCGGCGGCAGCGACCGCGGCATCCGTCTCCTCTGCGCTGGCGAAGGCGACGCGCGCTCGCTCCTGCCCGGTGGCCGGGTCGAATACCGGCCCGCTCCGGCCGGACTGACCGTCCCGGGGCTTTCCGTCGATCCAGTGGGAGATCTGGTCCGCCATCGGGTTCCCCTTCTTGCACTCGCGTGAACGCTCAGTGTCTCGTTGTTTAGGAGCTTCAACAAGAGTTTTCCTGCTTTCTTATAACCCACTGATTTTATTCAGGTCGATGCTCAACATATTGAGGATGCTCAACGCTTAAACGCCCTCCCGAGCTCCGGCGGTGCCGTTCCTGGCGCCCGCCACCCGGGGAGGAGCAGGTCGCCCCCTTCCTGCACGCCCTCGGCATTTCTGCGATACACGCTCCGAGCAGGGCGAGGTCGTGAGCCCGTTCTGTGGTCCACGAAGGACCGGGAGCATCGGCCCTTCGATCTGACGTGGAGTGGTTCGACGATGGAGTACGTGATCATCCTCGCCTACTTCGCGGCCCTGCTCGCGATCGGCGCAGCGGCGAGCCGTCGCGTGCACGATCAACGCGACTACTACGTCGGCGGCAAGAACATGGGCTACTGGGTGGTCGCCTTCTCGGCGCGCGCCACCGGGGAGTCCGCGTGGCTCTATCTCGGGCTCACGGGCCTCGGCGCCCTGGTCGGAGTGCGCGCCTTCTGGGTGGTCGTGGGCGAGGTGGTCGGGGTGGCGCTGGCCTGGTTCCTCATGGCCAGACCCTTCAAGGAAGCGACCGATCGTTACGGCTCGATCACGATCCCGGACTACTTCGCGAGTCGCTTCGCCGATTCTCGCTTCGGCTCGGCGCGCACCCTGCGCCTGTTCGCCGGCGCTGCCCTCGCCGTATTCGTCACGATCTACGTGAGCGCTCAGATCGACGCGACGGGCAAGGCCTTCGACAGCTTCCTGGGCTGGAACTACACCCTGGGCGCCCTGGTCGGTTTCGGGATCGTCGTCGTCTACACGCTCTCGGGAGGCTTCGTCGCCGTAGCGTGGTCGGACCTCTTCCAGGGGAGCCTGATGGTCCTGGGATTGACGCTGCTTCCGGTGGCGGCGTGGCTCGTGCTGGCTCCCCCGGAAGGGATGGCATTCGCGGCGCTCGGCGAGGGCTACACGAGCCTCTGGGGAGCGGGCGGCCCCGGCGTCTCGAACGCTCTGATCATCTTCAGCTACCTCGCCATCGGTCTCGGCTTCCTGGGTTCACCCCAGGTCTTCGTGCGCTTCATCTCGATCAGGGGACAGGAGGAGATCCGCGCAGGCCGCTGGGTGGCCATCGCCTTCACGGTCCTCACCGATAGCAGCGCGGTCCTGATCGGAATGACAGGGCACGCCCTCCTGGTGGGATCCGGCGGTGACTTCGTGGCGATGCTGGGCGTCCACGGTGAACGCGTACTGCCCGAGCTGGTCGCGGCCGTGTTCCCGCCCGTGGTCGCCGGCCTCTACGTGGCGGCGGTGCTGGCGGCGAGCATGTCGACGATCGACTCGCTGCTGCTGGTCGCCTCGAGCGCGATCACCCGCGACGTCTATCAGCAGATCCTCCGACCGGATCTGGTCGGTCGGCCGCTGAAGCGCCTCTCGCGAGGCGTCACCCTCGCCCTGGCCGCCGTCGCGCTCGCCACCGCGCTCACCGTCTCGACCCTGAGTCCGGACCGGACGATCTTCTGGTACGCGATATTCGGCTGGTCGGGCATCGCCGCCACCTTCTGCCCGGCGCTCCTCCTGGCCCTGGCCTGGCCGCGCTACGACGCGCGCGGGGCCCTCGTGTCGATGGTGACCGGGGCGCTCTGCATTCCGCTCTTCAAGTTCGGGGTCCCCCTCATCCCCGTGTGGGGGCCCATGATCTCGAAGGCGGAGGAGCTCGGCCCCTCCTTTCTGGTGTCGCTTCTCGCGGGTGTGTTGGTGACCCTCGCATCGCCCAGGTCCGAAGATCGCGTAGACTGAGCGCCGACTGGCGGACTCACTCCACGCGGCGGGAGGATGAAGGTGTCATGAGACGGGACGCGAGAGTCGTGATCATCGGCGGCGGTGTCGGGGGATGCAGTCTTCTCTACCACCTGACGCGCCTCGGTTGGACCGATGTGCTCCTCGTCGAGAAAGACGAGCTCACGAGTGGGTCCACCTGGCACGCGGCTGGACTGTGTACGCAGTTCAGCGCGAGCTACAACCTGATGAAGCTCCTCCGATACAGCCTCGACCTCTACGGAACCCTCGAGGCCGAGACCGGGCAGGCGGTCGACCTCCACCGCTGCGGAAGCCTCCGACTCGCGCACTCCCAGGACCGGCTCGACGAGTACGCGCATCGCAAGGGCATCGCAGACACCCTGGGTATTCCCTTCGAGATCGTCTCCCCCGAGCGGGCGCGCGAGCTCTTCCCGCTCATGAGCACGGAGGGTGTCCTGGGAGCCGCCCACACCCCGACAGACGGCTACGTCGACCCGACGGGCGTGACGAATGCCTTCGCGAAGGGTGCCACCTCGAAGGGCGCAGAGATCCTTCGTCACACGAACGTGACGGCAATCGAGCGTGAGGGCGGCCACTGGCGCCTGGAGACGTCGCGCGGTGAGATCCACGCCGAGATCGTCGTCAACGCTGCCGGGCAGTGGGCGCGACAGGTAGGCAGGCTGGTCGGTGTCGACCACCCGATCGTGCCCCTCGAGCACCACTATCTGATCACCGAGGTGATGGACGAGGTCGGCGCGCTCCCGGGTGAGCTTCCGGTGATGCGCGACACCGAGGCCTCGTTCTATGTGCGAGAAGAGGGCGGGGCCCTGCTCGTGGGCCCCTTCGAGCGCGAAACGAAGCCCTGGGCCCTCGACGGGATCCCGGAGGACTTCCACAGCAGTCTGCTGCCCGGAGATCTCGATCGGCTCGAGACGGTGCTCGAGGGAGTTGCGCGGCGGGTGCCCCTGTTCGCGAACGCGGGCATCAAGACCGTGATCAACGGGCCGGACGGCTACACGCCGGATGGACGCTGTCTGATGGGACCCGTGCCGGGTCTCAAGGACTTCCACGTTCTGGCCGGCTTCAGCATCTTCGGAATCGTCGTCGGCGGCGGAGCCGGGAAGTACGCCGCCGAGTGGATCGTCGAGGGGCAGCCGAGCGACAACATGTGGGAGCTCGATGCCCGTCGCTTCGACGACTACGCGAGCTCTACCCGCTATGTCGCCGAGCGCGCCTGCGAGGTCTACGGCCACGAGTATGCCATCCACTATCCCGAGGAGGAGCGCCCCGCCGGCCGCCCCCTCAAGACGAGCCCCATCTACGATCGGCTGCGCGCGAAGGGGGCGGTCTTCGGCGCGCGCTTCGGATGGGAGCGACCGCTCTGGTTCGCGCGCAACGGCCCGGCGCGAGACGAGTACTCCTTCCGCCGGGGCAACTGGCACGAGGCCGTTGGCGAAGAGTGTCGCGCCGTCCGATCGCGGGTCGGCGTCCTGGATCAGACGAGCTTCGCGAAGTACGAGCTCTCCGGCCCCGGCGCCGAAGGGTTCCTCGACCACCTCTGCGCGAACCGGTTGCCGGCCGCCATCGGGCGGATCTCCCTCACGCAGATGTGCACGCCCCGGGGCGGCATCGAGTGTGACGTGACCGTGACGCGGCTCGCGGAGGATCGCTTCTACGTGATCTCGGCGGCCGCGACCGAGCGTCACGATCTCGAGTGGATCGCGCGCCACCTCCCGGAGGATGGCAGCGTACGCCTGGACAACGTCTCGAATGGCCTCGGAGTCCTGACCCTCGCAGGGCCCCGCTCGCGCGACCTGCTGCAAGCGCTCACCGACGCCGACTGCTCACGCAAGGCCTTTCGCTTCTTCCGCTGTCGCGAGCTTCACGCGGGGATGGTGCCCGTGCGCGCGCTGCGGGTCTCCTACGTGGGTGAGCTCGGCTACGAGCTGCACCACCCGATCGAGATGCAGCGCCAGCTCTACGATCTGGTGATGGAGGCCGGGGAGTCCCTCGGGATCGTCGACTGGGGCTACCGGGCGCTCGACTCGATGCGCCTCGAGAAGGCATATCGACTCTGGGGTGCCGACATGTCCGCGGACTACACGCCGCTGGAGGCCGGCATGGAGCGCTTCGTCGACTTCGAGAAGGGGGACTTCATCGGCCGGGAGGCCCTGCTGCGCCAGCGGGAGCGCGGGATCGAGCAAGGGCTCGCCTGTCTCGTCATCGACGCCGCGGACGCCGACGCGCACCAGTACGAGCCGATCCACTCCGGCGATGAGACGATCGGCTACGTCGCCGCTGGGGGCTACGGCCACGTCGTGGAGAAGTCGATCGCGCTGGCGTATCTGCCGACCGCCCATCTCGAGCTCGGGACCGAGCTCGAGGTGACGATCGTCGGGGAGCGCCGCGCAGCCCGGGTCGTCGAGCAGCCCCTCTACGATCCGAAGAACGAGCGGCTGCTGGCCTGATCGCCCGCTGCGGTGCCAGGGGGCCCGCGCGGACGCCGGCCCTGTTGACTTCATTCAGTCGAGTTAACATTCCGGGGGGAGAGGGGGGGGTGCGATAACCTCCAATCCCTCCTTGTATTTTCCCGGAGCGTGATTGAGGATGCTCAACACAGGCACTCGTGAGAGTGCCAAGGACGCGCCGGAGGGGATCGAAGATGTCGGTCGACATTGGCCCTCGTATCCGTGAGCTGAGACTCTCCCGCAAGATGTCGCAGCGAGGCCTGGCCCGGATCAGTGGGATCAGCAACGCCACGATCTCACTCATCGAATCCGGCAAGCTGAACCCGTCGATCGCGGTGCTCAAGAGCATCCTCGATGGACTGAAGACGGACCTGTCCGGCTTCTTCGCCGAGGAGAGGGCTGATCCCGAGCCCGTCGTGTATCGGGCCGACGAGCTCCTGGAGATCGGGAGGGGGAAGATCTCCTATCGGCAGGTGGGCCACGGTCTCGCGGAGCGCAGCGTCCAGATCCTCCACGAGCGCTACGCGCCGGGAGCCGATACCGGCAAGGTGTCGCTGCACCACGCGGGCGAGGAAGGCGGAGTCGTCATTCGCGGCCAGCTCGAGCTCACCGTCGACGGCGACCGCTATCTGCTCGGGCCGGGAGATGCCTACTACTTCCGGAGCTCCCGCCCTCACCACTTCCGGAACGTCGGATCCGAGGAGTGCGAGATCGTCAGCGCCTGTACTCCGCCGAGCTTGTGAGCCCACGCGGCCGACGCCGGTCTCGACTGGATGATCCGAGGCGGGCTCTCGATGCGCCACTCCCGGGTTCAGCCCCTCGCGTCCCCTCGATTCACCTCGACCTGCTTTACGGAGGCCCGGACGATCGGGATGTCCTCGTCTTCGAGGGGCGCCATGCACTGCTTGCGGGCCATGGCGGCCTCGACGAAGGGGGCGAGCTCTTCCGCCTTCGCACGTTCTCTCGACTCCACCTGTGCAGCGAAGGGCTCCATGACCTCGTCCGCGAAGAGCTGGAGTGATTCGCAGATGTGCTCGTGGCGGTTGCGGCCCGCCTGCTGCATGAAGATGATCTGGTCGACTCCGGCGCTCTGGTACTCGGCGAGGTGGGCGCGCATGTCGTCCGGGGTCCCGATGCCCGCGGCCTGGTAGCTCGGGTTCCGCGACGCTTCGATCACCTCCTCCGTCCGGTTGCCGCGCGATTCCTGGTACTCCTGCCAGAGTCTGGTTCGACCGGGAACCGTGTCGTGGGTGACCAGGGCGCGCAACGCGTAGCCGAAGAACTCGAAGCCCTCATGGCCACGGCGGATCGCCTCGGCGCGATCGTGATGGAGGGAGAAGCTCGAAACCATCGCGATGTTCGCGTTGACGCTGTGCCCGAGGGGCACGCACTCGTCGGATCGGATGATGTCGTAGTAGATCTCCGACCAGGTCTTCGCCTCGTCGGGGTCCACGAACGAGAACGCGAGCGCGCCGAGACCGTTGCGTGCCGCAACCCGAATCGTGTCGCGGTTGGTGCAGGCGATCCACATCGGCGGATGGGGCTTCTGGAGCGGTTTGGGCAGCACGTTTCGGCACGGCATCGAGAAATATCCGCCCTCGAAGCCCGGGTACGGGTCGAGGGTCATCATGTTGGCGATCTGCTCGGCCGCCTCGAGGCTCATCGCGCGCTTCTCCTTCGCGGGGATTCCGAAGCCACCGAGCTCGAGGCGGGTCGCGCCCTCTCCGATACCGAAGTCGACACGACCGTTCGAGACCAGGTCGAGGGTCGCAAGGCCTTCCGCGGTGCGCGCCGGGTGGTTGTAGTTCGGGATTACCTGACGGATCCCGTGTCCGAGCCGAATGCGCTCGGTGCGGCCCGCCGCACAGGCGAGGAAGACCTCGGGAGCGGACGAGTGAGAGTACTCGTCGAGGAAGTGGTGCTCGACCTCCCACGCGTAGTCGAAACCCAGGCGGTCGGCGAGGACGACCTGGTCGAGGGCTTCGTGAAAGAGCCGGTGCTCATCGCCCTCGTTCCACGGCTTCGGAAGCTGCAACTCGTAGAAGACGCCAAATCTCAAGATTCATCTCCATGTCGAGCCGCGGCGCTCGATCTCGTCCTGCATTCGCCCACCATCGGCGTGGAGCAGTCTAGCCCGCCCATTCGGGCCGCGGGCCTCCATCCGGTCCGGCGCTCTCCTGCCCCTGGATCGTCGAGAGGGCTCTCAGAAGCCTCGATCTAGATCTCCCCGATCATGGTCTCGGCCAGCTTGCTTCGCTGGTAGATCCCATCGCCATAGAGTGCCTGGTTGTGCATGCTGCGTTTGAAGAAGATGTGCACGTCGCATTCCCAGGTAAAGCCGATTCCGCCGTGGAGCTGCACCGAGCGATCCGAGATGAAGGCGCCCGCATCCGAAGCAGCGCTCTTCGCCATGCGCGCGGCCTTCAGCGCCTCGTCGCGATCACCGTAGTCGATGGTGCAGGCTGCGTTGTAGACGAGCGATCGGGCGCGATCGATGTCGAGCATGGCGTTCACCAGCGGGTGCTTGACCGCCTGGAAGAACCCGATGGGGCGATCGAACTGCTTCCGGTCCTTCGCGTACTGCACCGTGGTCTGGAGCTGCCACTCGGCGCAGCCGACGAGATCCGCGGCGACGGTGACGAGGACCGAGGGCCAGGCGCGTTCCAGCGCGCCCACGGCATCCCGACTGACGACGTTCTCCTTCGCGACGCGAACGCCCTCGAATCGGATGGTGGCCTGGTCGCGGGTCAGGTCGTGAATCCGGTCGGGGACGAGGGTGATCCCGGCCGAGCTGGTGGGAACGACGCAGAGTGCGCGGTCGCCACCGCAGTGCGCGGCCACCACGAGGACTTCGGCTTTGAAGGCGTCCTGGACGAAGTAGGCCGTGCCGTCCAGCACGAGATCTCCACCCTCTTCCCTCGCGGACACACCGCCTTCGGAAGGCTCCCAGCTTCCCTCGGCGTTCGTCATGGCGAGTGAGGCCGTCGTGCCCTGGGCGACCCGCGCGAGCCAGTCACTGGCGCCCTCGGTCTCGTCGAGGACGTAGGTGGCATTGAGGGTGGCAACGAGGGGTGAAGGAAGGGCGTGGCGCCCGGCCTCCTCGACGAGGCCCACGATGCCGACGCGCTTGAATCCCACGCCGCCGGCCTCTTCGGGGACGGCGAGTCCGGACCAGCCGAGCTCGACGATCTTCTTCCACATCGCCTCGTCCCAGCGCGGGAGCTCATGGCGTTCGTAGACGGAGTCGTGATCCTCGGCCACCAGTACGCGGAGCTTCTCCACGGGAAGTGATTCGTCGAGGAACTTGCGGGCCAGGTCGCGGAGCATCTCTTCGTCGGGTCCGAAACCGAAGTCCCTGGGCGGGCTGTCGATCATGGGTCGGTCCTCTGCCTTCACTTGGACTTCGGCATCCCGAGGATCCGCTCGCCGAGGATGTTCCGTTGGATCTCGTTCGAGCCGCCGGAGATCGTGAACCCGTAGCTGTTCATGTACGCCAGCGGCCAGTAGCCATTCTCGGGCGCAGCGGCGTCGTGCTTGTAGAGCGTCGAACGCGCGCCGGCGATGTCGACGCCGAGGCGCGCGCAGCTCTGCTCGAGCTCGGTGGCGAGCACCCCCTGCTGCATTCGCAGGCGCATCGGATGGTCGTTCAGGGCAGGCACCCGGGCACGACGAGCGTTCTGGCGCAGTCCCTCGTGGGCGATGGCCTGCTGGACGATGGCGTCCCGGGTCACCGGGTCGTCCGAGGCGCGGCGTCCGTTTCGCATGCTGCTCCTGGCCAGGGCGATCAACCGCTCGATGGGGTGCACCGAGCTGATGCCGCCGCCGGCGCCCTCGGCTGCTCCGCGCTCGTGGGTGAGCACCGTCATCGCGACGGTCCAGCCCTTGCCTACGTCGTCGAGGCGCAGGGAGTCGTCGATCACGCAATCCTCGAAGAAGACCTCGTTGAAGCCCAGCTCTCCGGTCATCTTGACGAGCGGCTTGATCGTCACGCCCGGATGTCCTTCCACGGGGCAGAGGAAGAAGGAGAGGCCGTCGTATTTGTGCTCGCGACTCGTGCGTGCGATCAGGATCATGTGCTTCGCGAACTGAGCGAAGGAGGTCCAGACCTTGTGGCCGTTCACCACCCACTCATCGTCGCGGCGAACGGCCATGGTCTGCTGATTCGCCATGTCCGAGCCGGCTCCGGGCTCGCTGAATCCCTGGCACCAGATCTCCTCGCCGCTGAGCGCCTTGGGGACGAAGCGTCGCTTCTGCTCCTCGGTGCCATGGGCGAGCACTGCGGGGATCATCATCGAGAGCCCCACCGTGTTGAGCAGGAAGGGGGCGCCGGCCCGGGACATCTCGCGATTCGCGATGCTCTGGCAACCGCTGTGTCCATGGCCGCCGTAGCTCTCCGAAATGTCGGCTCCGACGAGTCCGGCCTCGTAACAGCGCCGCTGCCAATCGCGGTAGTACTCGACCTGCTCACGGGTCGCGAGCTCGAGGGGGCTGAGGGGTAGCTCGAGGTCGGTCTCCGGCGCGGGATTCGCCTCGAGCCAGGCGCGCGCGCGTTCCTGGAAGGCGATCTGCTCGGCGGTGAGATTGGGGCTCGACATCGGCTGACTCCTAGAGGGGCGACTCGGTGGTCGCGATCAACCATTGCCCGGCGAGCCCCTTCTTGCGGTCTTCCCCGATCTCCGCGACGTGGGGGCTCGAGGCGATCTCGACGAAGGCCTTCCGGCTCGGGTACTCGACCAGGGCGATGACCTGGAAGTCCGCGTCACTCTCTCCGATGACCATGGAGTCGACCCGTCCGCTCCAGATGAATCGCCCGCCCTTCGACTCGACGAACTCGCGCATCTTTCCGCCGTAGCGCATGTAGGATTCCTGGCCGGTCATGCCTTCGTTGCCACCGTCGGCGTCCTTCTTGAAGGACAGCAGGTTGACCATCACCACGGGCGTGTCCTCGGGCCCGCTCATCAACTCCTGGATCTGAGCGGGCTCGGGCATCTGCGCGATCTTCATGGGAATCTCCTCTAGCGGGGCGGATTCGGCCGTGTCGGTTGAGTCGATACTGTACGAGGCATTCGAAGGCCTGGCGACCGTCGACCATCCTGCTCCGCAGATTCGAAACGCTGCGAGAAGCACGGCCTGCAACCTCGATTCTACGTCCGTCCACACTGGCAGGGCGCCGAAGCTCCCCCGATAGCATCCCCCTCGCGCGGCAAGGTCGCTCAGGCGTGGCGTGTGTCGGATCCTGCGAGAGGCCGAGCTCACGCGCGATCATGTTGCGCTGGAGCTCGCTCGAGCCCTCGCCGAGCTCGAAGACCTTGCAGTCGCGGTAGTAGCGCTGGATCGGCGAGTCACTCATGAAGCCGACGGCACCGTGGTAGTGGAGCGCACGCTCGACGATCTTCGTGCAGGCTTCAGTGGCGTACAGCTTGGCTATCGAGGCTTCGCGGCCGTGGGGTAGCCCGCGGTCGGCGGCCATGGCGGCGCGGTGGCAGAGGAGTCGCCCTGCCTCGATCTGAACCGCCATGTCGGCAATCCCGAAGCGCACTGCCTGGAACGAACCGATCGGCTGACCGAACTGCACACGGGTGCCGGCGTGGGCGAGGGTGGCCTCGTAGGCGGCTCGTGCGACACCGATGGCGAATGCCGCAGAGGCGATCCGCCCGAGCGTCAGAGTGGCCAGGGAGTCGAGGAAGCCGCCGTTCAGGCGTCCGATGAGGTTTCCGGCCGGAACCCGGCATTTCTCGAAGACGAGCTCGGCCATCTCCGAGGCGCGCACCCCGAGCTTCGAGAGCGAGGAGGCTACCCGGAAGCCCGGGCGGTCGCTCTCCACCAGAAAGAGGGAGAGGCCCTTGAAGCGCTGCTCTGGAGCCGTCGACGCGACCACGACGAGGAAGTCCGCGATCGGGCCGCTCAAGGCATCCGATCCGCTCCCTCCCCCTGGGCGACGGAAGCCGCGGAAGCCATTCTCGCCGTCTTACGATTCTGCCATGGTGTGATCCCGATCTGGTGATGCCTTGCGGTAGGGTGCCTGAGGCGACGTTCGGCGCGTCATCGATCCGTTGGAATCGGGAGCGAAGGCGCTCGTTGATTGCGATCAACCACGCGGCATCGTCCGGAGGCCTTCCGTCCCACCGGTGCTAGCCGTATCGATCTCTTCGTCGCGGAACTCCTCACTCGTCTGGAGCGCCAGGTGGAACTCAAGCCGAATGGCGACGTTGCCGGTGTGATGGCGCTGGGCTCAGTGAAGGATGCAGCGATGATCTTCTCGGGCGTACCGCTCGCGCTCACCGGCGGCGTGTTGGCGCTCACGCTGCGAGGGATTCCGTTCTCGATCTCGGCGGCGGTCGGCCTGATCGCGTTATCGGGAATCACAGTGCTCAACGGATTGGTGATGGTTTCGTTCATCGGAGATCTGCGAGTGCAGGGCCGGCTGCTCGAAAAGGCCATCGTCGAAGGAGCATTGACCCGGGTCCGGCCGGTAATGATGACGGCGCTCGTTGCCGCACTCGGTTTCGTTCCAATGGCGATCAACACCGGCATCGGCTCCAAGGTACAGCGCCCGCTGGCGACCGTCGTAGTCAGAGGCATCGTATCTTCGACGCTGCTCACCCTGCTCGTACTCCCGGCGCTGTACCGGGTCGCTCACGGCTCCCGCTCGTAGGTATCGCGTTGGAGACTCGCCGGATGTACTCGCCCCGAGATAGGCTGTAAGGGGCCGATCGTACACTGGTAAGAGGTGGCCGAGCGGTCGAAGGCAGCGGTCTTGAACGTCGTCTGGCGGCCCGGTGGGTTCTTTCCGCAATTCTGGCTACTCGCGGAGCCTGTTCGCTCAGCCTGTATCCAGCAGCCGTGATGGATCATGAGTCATCTCGATGCAGAGTTGCGGGTTGCATCTACGTATTGGATGGGTCGGCCGCGAGTCCTTGAGGGAGGAGAACCGGGTGCTGTGCGAGCCGCTCGACGAACGGCGCCTGCTGTCCACCGATGGACAGCGCGGTCGCGAGAGATCTCCAACGTCACGGTTCAGCGTCGTCGAAGGATGAAAGACGCGTTCGCCCTGCCACATCGGAACCTCGTAAGCTGACGCGATCCGAATCGCACGGGACTGCGGTCGGCGGAGCAGCCGCTGGCCGAGATCCCACAGAACGAGCATCGAAGCGACCAACAGGGAATTATGTGCGACTTCTCCGCCCCTTCTTCGTCCTCAGCACCCGTTCACGAGGCACTGACGAAGCCCCCGTCTCGGCTGTGGACGCCTGATCTCGTCGGAGCGAAAGCCAGTTCGATTCCCGCATCCGCAGCTCGGGGGATGGCCTCGGCCGAAGGGGCCTCGTCGACCCGGCAGACGCACGGGTGAGTCACTCGACCGCCACTCCGAGTCCTTCGAGCTTCGTCGCCGTCAATGATCCTTCGATGAGGCGCTGGGCGCGGGGATTGTGCGCGACGATCCCAGGCGATAGGGTTCGTTCGTCGAGCTCGTCGCGTCGTCGTTCGTCACGAGCCGAAACGAACATTCATGATTGGTGGGGCGACACTGCCCTGATGGGGGAGACGAAGATGGCTGCCAGGAAGAAGGCGGGGAGCATTTCGAAGCTGAGGAAGGCGTTGGCGAAGGACGTCGCCTCGCTCAAGGCCAATCACAGGAGAGACGTCACAGCGCTGAAGAAGCAGGTGGTCGCAGCCAGGAAGAGGGCGATCGCAGAGGTTGAGAGGCTCAAGAGAGAGGCGTCTGCCGAGATCGCCAAGCTCAAGAAGGCGACCAAGAAGAAGGCGACCAAGAAGAAGGCGACCCGGAAGAAGACGGCTCGCAAGAAGCGGTAGGTCCGATCCCGCCGCGGGAGCTCGCCGTAGGGGTTTGACATAGGACCCGTACTTCGACGTCGAGCGAGAACGCAGCTGTGTCCGGGTTCCGGATGCGGCCTCGCGCTGCAGACGAACATCAACCCCGTCAGGCAGGCGCCCTGGCGGGGTTGATGCGTCTGGGGCTGCATGGTCGGCGACGACCAGGGTCATCAGTCAGAGAACACGGTCTCCCAGTCGTTCTCCATCGTGACGATGATCCATTCCATTGCATCTGCCCGGTCGAGGAGAACCAGGGCGCCAGGGGGCCTTTCGTGTTTCGGGTCGGTTTGCCGTGTTTGCGGGAGAAACAGCGGAGTTTCTGGACAAGCCCGGCCCGGGACACTCCTGGCCGCCAGTGTTCCCTCGAGTGATGAGCGCTGGGAGGCGCTCGCCGAGGGGGAGCTGATCGCGGTCTCCGCGGGACAGGTGCTGGCCCGGCTCTCGCCGTAGTGTAGGAGCTACGCGAGGCTGTAATGGCCAACGTCCGTTCGATGTGTGCCGGCCTCCGCCTCGAGGCTAGGAGTCCTTGGCGAAAGTGACAGCGCCTTCAAGACGGCAGTGGTCTGGCCCCGCAGAGCGGCCCGAAATCTGTCGAGAGCTCCGGGCTTCGCGGAGAGGAAGGAGAGCTCCGTACGCATGACGCAGGGGGAGTTCGCTCGCGCTGTCGGGATCAGCGTTCAGATTCCAAGCAGCCCCCGGCTCGATTGCAGGGCGAAGAATCGCAGACGTAGCGAGATGCGCTATTGCGAGAACTCCACACCGACCGCCTGGTGGCAGTCTCCGCACGTTGTGAGTAGCTGGCCATAGAGCGCGGCGCGATCCGTGAGGGAAACGGCCGTCTTCGCTTCTTCTCCCAGGTCACGCAGCGCCGCTTCGCGCTCCACCAGCGAGGGATCTGTGCCGGCCGGCGCCTCCGCATCTCCGAAGATCCGCGTGGCGGCCATGCCCTCAGCGCCCTGGCGCCACCCATACTCCGAGGGTCCGGTCACACCGTCCCACAGCAGGAGGGCAGCGCGTTCGTGCTTGCGCATCTCGGCCCTGGTGTTTCCAGCGTTCTTGCCCGGCGGTGGCGCCGGGTAGACCGGGCCCCCGACAGTGCTCTGATGGCACGCGCCACAGGCCAGGGCGACGGCGGCCATCGTGCTCGCAGCCGTGCCGAGGTCGGCGGCATCACTCGCCCGAGCGGCGCCCGCGTGCAGTTGCACGTCGAAGGGTTTCCACGAGTCGGGGGCCTCCGCGGGCAGCGCATGGCCGTCGAGTTCGGTCATGCGTGCGCGAAAGCCGTCGAGCTTTCCCTGGATGAGCGCATCGTGAGCGAGGATGGCCGAGGTGTAGTGGGCCTCCATCGCAGCCACCATTTCGACCTCAGTGGGCCGTTCGAGTTCGGCCGTCGAGGTGGGCTGAGACGGGTCCTCCGCCGCGCCGCACGCACACAAGAACGCGAGCGAAATTGGCAAGAGATTGCGATTCATGCTCGCTTCCTCGCTTGAGTCAGTGCGTGCCGACTCAGGACCTGTGCGTAAGTGATGCCGATACGCAGCAACGACGATATCCACCTCGGCCACAAGGGGCTACCCTCTCCATGGTTGCCCCTGCCGTATTCAGCTGTGGATACGCTTGCTCTCCTCGATCCTCTTCCTGGCCACGAGAGCTTCCCTGAGTGGCCAGAGGTGGGAGGCGTTCGCGGAGCCGGCCCGTGAAGTGACCGGACCCGGGTTCGATCTCGCCCGTCGCGATCGTGCTCGTGGGGCCGCTCTCGCTGTCGATGCCCTGCTCGTAGAGGCCTGGCGCGCGGTATCGATCGCGGGGCTTGGCTCTCGTTGACGAAGGGGGTAGATGCTGACCTGTGCACTGGCATTCAACGTGATCCCAACGCCGCCTCGCACTTGATGACCGCAGCCGAGGAAGGAGCGTGGATCTCCGCAGCGACCAGGCGGTAGCGGGATGCGCTGCTGCCGCTACCGCCTGGGTCTTCCTGAGCCACGGGTTGCTCGTGAGTGTCCAGCGGCCAGAGCCCCTGCGCTGGATACTTGCTGGACGAGCCCGGCCCGAGATACGCTCTAACTGCCTGATCTCCTTCGCGGAGAGGTGGCCGAGCGGTTGAAGGCAGCGGTCTTGAAAACCGCCAGGGCGAGAGCCCTCGTGGGTTCGAATCCCACCCTCTCCGCCATCCCCTTCGCTACTTCGAGCGCGGTGACGCCGCCAGCCCGGCGCCCGGAGGCAACGTCCGATCCATGAAGCTCGCCAAGGACCGGGTCGACTTCGGGCTCTACACGAACGAGCGGGAGAGGATGCTCGCCTTCTGGCAGCAGGAGGTGGGGCTCCCCTTCGAAGAGACACTTCCCGCAGGAGGCGGAGTCCACCAGCTGCGCCACGGCATGAACGGCTCGGTCATGAAGATCAACCACTCCCGCGATGCGCTCCCCGAGGTGGGGCCCTCGGGCTATCGCGAGCTGTGGATCGCCCGCCCGGGTCTGATCGCAGAACGCCGGCTCGTCGATCCGGACGGCAACCGCGTCCGGCTCGTTCCTCCGGGCACCGAAGGTGTCGAAGGCATCGGGCTCCGGCTCGGCGTACGCGACGAAGCCGCCCAGCACCACTTCTACGCCGACGTCCTAGGGCTTCCGGCCTCCGGCGAGCGGAGCTATCGCGCTGGGAACACCATCCTGTCCTTCGCCAGAGACCCGGACATTCCCGCCGACGTCGTGGATGGCAACAACCAGAAGATGCGGGGCCCCGGATACCGCTATATGACGATCCAGGTCTGGGACGTGGACGCGACCCACGCCGAGGTCCTCGCCCGGGGCGGGATGGAGGGGCACGCCCCCCTCACCCTCGGCAAGGTCGCCCGGATCTCCTTCGTACGGGATCCCGACGGCAACTGGATCGAGCTCTCCCAGCGGGCGTCGCTCACGGGGGCGCTGCCCGGCTGAGTGCTCAGGCGGCGGGCTCGAGGCGCAGGCGGATCGGCAGCCGCTTCGGGCCCCCGACGAAGCTGGCGTGCAGGAGCTCGGCGGGTCCGTCCGCCTCGACCGAGACGAGGCGCTCCGAGAACTGGCGCCAGAAGATACGAAGGTCCATGCGCGCCAGGTGCGACCCCAAGCAGAAGTGCTCGCCCACGCCGAAGCCCAGGTGGGGGTTCGGCTTGCGATCGATCCGGAAGCGGAAGGGATCCTCGAAGATCTCCTCGTCCCGGTTCGCCGAGGCGTAGAAGAGGGCCACCGAGTCGCCCTTGCGGATCGTCTGGCCGCGCAGCTCGTAGTCCCGGGTCGCCGTGCGCGAGAAGTGGTTCACCGGCGTCGTCCAGCGCACGATCTCATCGGCGGCGGTGTCGACCAGCGACGGGTCGTTCTTCAGCTTCTCCAGCTGGTCTGGATGCTCGAGGAAGGCCATCAGCCCGCTCGAGATGGCATTCCGCGTCGTGTCGTGGCCGGCCACCATGACGAGGAAGTAGAGGGAGAAGAGCTCGAAGTCGGGCACCGGCTCTCCGTTCAGGGTGGCCTGGGCCAGCACCGTGGAGAGATCGTCTCGCGGGCTCTTCCGCCGGTCGTCGGTGATCTCCTTCAGGTAGGTGAAGGCCCGGGTGATGAAGGCGAGGCGCTGCTCCGGCGTGTCGCCTTCCAGCTGGAAGTCCGGGTCCTCGAGGCCGAAGTTCTGGTTCGTCACCTCGAGGACGAGGTCCTCCTGCTCCCGCGGGATCCCGAGGATCTCGGTGATCATCCGCAGGGGCTGGAGAGCCGCCACGTCGCGCACGAAGTCGCACTCGCGCGTGCTGCCGTCACCCGCGAGGTCGTCGAATATCTCCCGGGTGATCTCCTCGAGGCGCGCCTCGAGGCGGTGCACGGCGCGCGGGGTGAACCAGCTCGAGACGAGCCGTCGGTAGTCCCGATGCTCCGGCGGATCCATGTTGACGAGCATGCGCAGCGGCGGATCTTCGACGAGGCCTTCGTTCGTGGCATCGCCTCCCGGCCCGATCGCCTCCGGGAAGAGGATGAAGCGGCCGGCGCTCCGGAAGACCTCGGGCTGCTTCGACACCTCGGTGATGTCGGCGTGCCGGGTGATGGCCCAGAAGGGCAGGTAGCCCTCGGGTCGCATGAAGTGCACCGGCGACTCGCGGCGAAGGCGGGCCCACTCGGCGTGGGGGTAGCCGCGCTCGCCGTAGCCCCGGGCGCTGATCACATCCAGCTGGTCGAGGGGAAGGGAGTCGATGTCCACGTCGATCCTCCGTCGTGTGCCTCGGGGCCTCCGGCTAGCGCCCCGTCCACTTCGGCTCGCGCTTCTCGGCAAAGGCGCGCGGTCCTTCCTTGGCGTCCTCACTGGTGAAGACCTTGCCCATCAGGGGGCCCTGCATGGCCCAGGAGTCTTCCTCGGTGAGCCCCCGTGTCTGGCGAATGATCTGCTTGCTCGCCGCCACGCTCAGAGGCGCGTTTCGGGCGATGCGCTCGGCCAGCTCGAGGGCGACCTCGGCCGCCTTGCCGGGTTCGGCCAGGCGCGCCACCAGCCCCCACTCCTTCGCCTCCTCCGCCAGGATCGGGTCCGAGGTGAGCGCCATCTCCATGGCGACGCCGTAGGGCACGCGATTCGGCAGGCGGAAGAGCCCGCCGCCGGCAGCGAAGAGTCCCTTGTTCACCTCGGGGATGCCGAGCTTCACGCCCTTCGCGGCGACGATGAGGTCGCAGGAGAGCGCGATCTCGAGGCCGCCGGCCAGCGCGAAGCCCTCGACCGCCGCGATCAGCGGCTTCTGCGCCCCCTTCACAAGGAAGGTGTTGAAGCCCTTCGGCGGGCCCTCCTTCGCGAAGGCCTTCAGGTCCATGCCGGCGCTGAAGCCGCCGTCGGCACCGGTCAGGACGCCGGCGGTGAGGCCATCATCGGAGTCGAGCTCTTCGATGGCCGCCACCAGCCCCAGCCCCAGCGCGCTGTTGACCGAGTTCTTCGCCTCGGGGCGAGTGAGGGTGATGATACGGACCCGTCCGTGGGTCTCTGTCAGGATCTCGTTCGCCATGGGGATGCTCCTCCGCTCACTTCGGGGGCATGCGGATGCCGCCGTCGACCCGCAGCGTCTCGCCGTTCATGTAGTCGTTGGTGATGCACTCGGCGACCATCGACGCGAGCTCGCTGGCGTAGCCGAGCCGTTTCGGGAACAGCACGTTCCGGCCGAGGTTGGCCTTGAACTGGTCCGAGCCTTCGCCCTTGCCGTAGATCGGCGTGTCGATCAGGCCGGGCGCGATGCAGTTCACCCGGATGCCGATGGCCGAGAGGTCTCGCGCCACGGGCAGCGTGAGTCCTACGATGCCGCCCTTCGAGGCCGAGTAGGCCGCCTGGCCGATCTGGCCGTCGAAGGCAGCTACCGACGCGATGTTGACGATCGCACCGCGCTGTCCGTCGTCGTCGATCGGGTCCTGCTGGGACATGGCCGCTGCCGCCTGGCGAAGACAATCGAAGCTGCCCAGCAGGTTGACGCGCAGCACGAACTCGAACTGATCGAGGGGGAAGGGCTTGCCCTCCCGGTTGACGGTGCGGCTTGCGTTGCCGATGCCCGCGGCGTTCACCAGCGCACGCAGCGGTCCGAGGGCGAGAGCGCCGGCGACGGCGGCCTCGACCTGGCTGGTGTCCGTGACGTCCGTCTTCACGAACTCGCCCTTCAGCTCGCTCGCGATGGCCTTGCCCTTATCCTCGTTCAGGTCGGCGATCAGCGGCTTCGCTCCCAGCAGGGAGAGTCGGCGGGCGCTGGCCTCGCCGATGCCGGATGCGCCGCCCGTGACGAGGACTGATGCTCCTTCGAGTTCCATCTACTTGATCCTCTCGATGAGGGTCGCGTTGGCCATGCCACCGCCCTCGCACATGACCTGGAGTCCGTAGCGGCCGTCGCTGCGCTCCAGCTCGTTCAGCAGCGTGGACATGAGCTTCGTGCCGGAGCAGCCGAGGGGATGCCCGAGCGCGATGGCGCCGCCGTTGACGTTCACCTTGTCCATGTCGGCGCCGGTCTCCTTCTGCCAGGCCAGCACGACCGAGGCGAAGGCCTCGTTCACCTCGAAGAGGTCGATGTCTTCGATCGAGAGGCCGCTGCGCTTCAGGATCTTCTCCGTGGCCGGGATCGGGCCGGTCAGCATGGTGACCGGATCGGCGCCGGCGACCGAGAAGGAGTGGAAGCGTGCGCGGGGCTCGAGGCCGAGCTCCTTCGCCTTCTCGGCGCTCATGATGAGGACCGCCGAGGCGCCGTCGCTGATCTGCGAGCTGTTGCCCGCGGTGATCTTGCCGTCCTCCTTGAAGGCGGGACGCAATCCGGCCAGCTTCTCGGGCGTGGTGCCGTGGCGGATGCCCTCGTCCACGGTCATCAGGCTCTCCACGCCCTCGTCGTCGACGACGGGCACGGGCACGATCTCGGCCTTGAAGCGTCCGTCGGCCGTCGCCTGCTCGGCGCGCTGCTGGGATCGCGCGCCGAAGGCGTCGAGATCCTCGCGGGAGAGGTTCCACTGATCGGCGATCATGTCGGCGCCGATGCCCTGGGGCGGCAGCCCCGAATCCTTGTAGCGCTCCTGCATCTCCTTCGGGAAGGGGAAGTCCATGCCCTTCACGACCGACGCGCCCATCGGCACCTTGGTCATGACCTCCACGCCCGCCGCGATGGCGATGTCGTAGGCACCGGACATCACGCCCTGGGCGGCGAAGTGCATGGCCTGCTGGGAGCTGCCGCATTGGCGGTCGACGGTGGTGCCCGGCACCGACTCGGGCCAGCCGGCTGCGAGCACCGCGTTGCGGGCGATGTTCAGCGACTGGGGGCCGACCTGCATCACGCAGCCCATCACGACGTCGTCCACCTGAGACGGGTCGAGCTTGTTGCGCTCGGCGATGGCCTTCAGCACGTGGGCGGCGAGCGCCGCGGGGTGCCAGTTCTTGAGCTTTCCTTCTCGCTTGCCGCCCGGGGTGCGGATGGCGTCGACGATCACGGCTTCCTGCATGGGGATCTCCTCCAGGTTCAGGGTTCAGGGGTGGGGACGGGGCTGTACAGGGCTCCGAGTACGAAGGACGTCGCCAGCTCGACCAGGGCGGCGCGTTCGATCCGGTTGCGGTGGACGCAGAGCGCGACGATCGAGAAGATCGCCATCTGCACCAGGGTCTGGGCCTCGTCCCGGGAGAGCTCGGGGCGAACGGCCAGCAGTCGGCGACACCAGGTCTCCCGAAGGGTGCGCTCCTTGCGCTTCAGAGGCTGGGCAAACTCGGAATCGAGGTTGCGGCTCTCGAGGACGTAGCAGGCATTCATGTCCGCATTCTCGAGGACGACCCGGGTGTAGGCGCGCACCAGCCCTTCGAGGGCGGCCTCGGGGCTCTGGGGGTCGTCGGCGAGGGCCGCCTTCATACCGCTGGCGATGCGGCCCGCTCCCTCGCGGATGGCCTCCTCGAGCACCTCCTGCTTCGTGGCGAAGTGCGAGTAGATGGCCGTTCCGGCCACACCAGCGGCGCCGCCGATGTCGTTGATCGAGGTGGCGTGGAAGCCGCGTTCGCGGAAGAGGTGAAGAGCCGACGCGAAGATCTCGGCGCGGCGCGACGGACGCCCTCGTTTCGCGGCCTCGGGGGCGCGACGTGCGGCTCGGGGGGTGGAGGGGGGCATCGGGAGGCCGATTATCTTAGTCGGCACTCAGAAAAGGCGCAAGCCGGCTTCGCAGTGCGGTCCGGACGCGTTTCGGGAGGTCCTCGGCGGTCGCTTCCGTGGGCGCTTCTCCCGCCATCGGTCTACGCTCTGCGCCCCGGCTCGCGAGTCGGAGACGGGTTCGTTGGAGCAGAGCTTGAAGTCCCGAGACCAGGGTGCCGATCGCGACGAGGCCATTCCGGAGCCCCGGGAGCGCGTCGCCGCCGACTCGAATCTTCGTGCCGACCGGGACCTCGCGCTCCTCGCCCGGACCGAGCTCCGCTCGGTCCGCCTCCTGCTCGAGTACCTGAAGCCCGAGCTCGGTCTTCAGGACATGGCCGTGCGTCACACGATCGTGGTCTTCGGGAGCACGCGGCTGCTCGATCCTGAGATCGCGCGCCGGCGACTCGAAGAGGCCGAGCGCGCCGCAGCCGGGGATGACGACGGGGCGGCCCTGCTTCGTGCGCGTCGGGCGCTGGAGCTGAGCCGCTACTACGCCATCGGCCGCGAGCTCGGAAGCATCGTCGGCCGTTGTGGAGAGGGCCCGGAGGACCGTCGCCTCGTCATCATGACCGGCGGGGGACCCGGCGGCATGGAGGCGGCGAACCGCGGCGCCCACGAGGTAGACGCCGCGTCGGTGGGGCTCAATATCGTCCTGCCCTACGAGCAGGAGCCCAACCCGTACATCTCACCCGGGCTCTCCTTTCAGTTCCGCTACTTCGGATTGCGCAAGCTCCACTTCATGTTGCGCGCGAGGGCGCTGGTCGCGCTCCCCGGTGGCTACGGCACCCTCGACGAGCTCTTCGAGACGCTCTGTCTGATCCAGACCGGCAAGCGCGTGGCCCTGCCCGTGGTCCTCGTGGGCGAGGCGTTCTGGAGGAAGGTCGTCGACTTCGAGTTCCTCCTCGCCGAGGGCATGATCGAGGCGCGCGATCTCGATCTCTTCAGCTTCGCCGAGAGCGCGGAGGAGACCTGGCAGGCGATCGTCGACTGGTACGCCGTGCGTGGGCGCTCGGTCTTCGACGAGGACCCCCAGGACCAGGGCTCCGAGGAGGTGTGATGCGGCTCTCCTTCCTCGGTGCGGCCGGCACGGTGACCGGCTCGAAGACGGTGCTGGAGGCCGGGGACACCCGTATCCTCGTCGACTGCGGTCTCTACCAGGGTGTGAAGGCGCTCCGGCTACGCAACTGGAAGCCGCTTCCCGTCGACCCCGCCTCTCTCGACGCGGTGCTCCTCACCCACGCCCACATCGACCACAGTGGCTATCTGCCCGCGTTGATCCGCAACGGCTTCGACGGACCGGTGCTGTGCTCAGCTCCCACCCTCGACCTCTGCCGCATCCTGCTGCCCGACGCGGGATACCTCCAGGAAGAGGACGCGCGCTACGCGAATCGGCGCGGCTTCTCGAAGCACCACCCCGCACTGCCCCTCTATACGGAAGAGGACGCCGAGGCGGCGGTCCGAAAGCTTTCCGCCGTCGCCTTCGATCGCTGGGGCGAGGTCGGCGCGCTGCGCTTCCGGATGCGGCGCGCAGGCCATATCCTCGGAGCGTCTACCGTCGAGGTCGAGCACGAGGGCCGAAGTGTTCTCTTCTCGGGAGATCTCGGCCGCTCCGAGGATCTGCTGATGCATCCCCCGGCACCGCCGGGTGCGCCGGACTGGGTGGTGATCGAGTCCACCTACGGCGACCGCAGGCATCCCGTGGCGGATCCCTTCGAGGCTCTCGCGGAAATCCTCACCCGAACCCTCGCCCGGGGTGGCGTGCTGCTGATTCCCTCCTTCGCGGTGGGCCGGGCCCAGACCCTCCTTTACTGCTTCCACGAGATATTCCGGCGCAAGCTCGCCCCGGTGGTGCCGGTCTTCTTGAACAGTCCCATGGCTACGGACGTGACGGATCTCTTCCGCCGCTCGACCGATCACCACCGGCTGGGCCCGGATCTCTGCGGCGCGGTGTGCGACGTGGCGCACTACGTGCGCAGCGCCGACGAGTCGCGTGTGCTTTCGGCCAGCCCGTCGCCGTCGGTCGTGCTGTCGGCCAGCGGCATGGCCTCGGGGGGGCGCGTGCTTCACCACCTGCGTGCCCTGGCGCCGGATCCGCGCAACACGATCCTCTTCCCGGGCTTCCAGGCCCCGGGTACTCGCGGCGATGCCCTGGTGCGCGGCGTGCGGCAGGTGAAGATCCACGGCGCCCAGGTTCCGATCGAGGCGGAGGTGATCCAGCTCGACATCTTCTCGGCCCACGCAGACCAGGCGGATCTCATCTCCTGGCTGGGCGCCTGCGAGAGGCCCCCGAAGCGGGTGTTCGTCAATCACGGCGAGCCCGTACCCGCTGACGCGCTGCGCTGCGCGGTGCAGGACGAGCTCGGCTACCCGGTCGAGGTTCCGGAGTATCGGGACACGGTCGAGCTCGTCTGAGCGCGCGCCTCGCCGCGTGCGCCGGACTCGTCCTACACTCTCGTCATGGCCACCGCGGCTCCCGAATCGGTTCCCGTCCTCGCGCCCTGGCGGCGGCGGATCCGCGTGATCATCTTCGAGGCGGATACACCGGCGGGCAAGGCCTTCGACGTGTCGCTGCTCGTCGCCATCGTCCTGTCGGTGGGCGCCGTGATGCTCGAGAGCGTGCCCTGGATCCAGCGCGAGTACGGGACGGCTCTGTATCGGATCGAGTGGGCGTTCACCCTGGCGTTCACGGTCGAGTACATCCTACGCCTGATCTGCGTGCCGCGTCCCTCGCATTACGCGCGCAGCTTCTTCGGGGTCGTCGACCTGTTGGCGATCCTGCCTACCTATATGAGCGTCCTGCTGCCGGGAGCTCAGTCGCTGCTGGTGATCCGCGGCCTGCGGCTGCTTCGCATCTTCCGCGTGTTCAAGCTCGCCCACTTCCTCGGCGAGGCGGGCGTGCTGCGCGACGCCCTGGCCGCCAGCCGCCACAAGGTGGTGGTCTTCCTGGGCACGATCCTGATCCTCGTCACCATCCTGGGCTCGGCGATGTATCTGATCGAAGGTCCGGAGAACGGCTTCACGAGCATTCCCCTCGCGGTCTACTGGGCGATCGTGACGATGACGACCGTCGGCTACGGCGACATCGCGCCCCACACCGTGGCGGGAAAGAGCCTGGCCGCGCTGGTGATGATCCTCGGCTACTCGATCCTGGCCGTGCCGACCGGGATCGTGACCGCCGAGATCGTGGAGCAGGTCCAGGCGGCGCAGCGTCCCACCACCCGCTGCTGCCGCGCCTGTCTGACCGAAGGCCACACCACCGCGGCGCGTTTCTGCCGGGACTGTGGGGCGGAGCTCGAGCCGGCCTCCGAGGACGGTTGACAGCGTCTACAAATCGGTAGACACTGTCTACAGTGTCAGCAGCACCCGACCCCGCCGCTCTCGACGAGCGCCTCGTGCAGGTCACTCTCACCCTCCTCGCCGAGGAGGGTCTCGAGGCGCTGAGCCTGCGTCGCATCGCGCGCAGGGCGGGGGTCTCCCACGGCGCGCCCCAGCGCCACTTTCGGGGCCTCGCGGATCTGCTGAGTGTGGTCGCGGCGCGGGGCTTCGCCCTGCTCTCCGAAGCGATCGAGAAGTCCGGCGCCCAGCTCCCGCCCGGCGCCGGACCCATGGCGCGCCTCGAGGCCGCAGGTCGGGCCTACGTGGAGACGGCCATCGCCTACCCGGCCCTCTTTGCCCTGATGTTCCGGCCCGGCGAGCTCGACCTCACCCATCCGGAGTACATGCGCGAGTCGAGCGCTGCCTTCGAGCAGGTCGTGCGACACGTGCGCGCGGCCCAGGACGCCGGCTGGCAGACCGACCGCGACACGCGGCTGCTCGCAGGCTGTGTGTGGTCCGGGGTGCATGGCCTGGCCACGCTCTGGGCCCAGGGCGCCTTCGTTGGACCGGTTCCCGGCGTGTCGCTGGAAGACGCGCTCTCCACCACCCTCGAGCTGGTGCTCGGCACCGCCCAAGGAGACGATCGATGAGTCAGAATCCGTACCTCTCCGGCAACTTCGCGCCCGTCGAGAAGGAGATCACCGCCACCGATCTTTCGGTGACGGGCAGCATCCCCCGCGAGCTCAGCGGCCGCCTGCTGCGCATCGGTCCGAACCCGGTGGCCGCCGATCCCGACAACCACCACTGGTTCCTGGGGAACGGGATGGTGCACGGTCTGCGCCTGCGCGACGGCCGTGCCGAGTGGTATCGAAATCGATTCGTTCGAGACGACGAGGTCACCGAGCACATGGGCTGGCCCCCGGTGGCGGGCCCGAAGCGCGAAGACCAGCTCGGAGCGGGCGTCGCCAATACCAACGTGATCGGCCACGCGGGCAAGACCTACGCAATCGTCGAGGCTGGAAGCATGCCCGTCGAGCTCGACTACGAGCTCGAGACCGTCGCGCGCAGCGATTTCGAAGGCACCCTGCCCGGCGGCTTCACGGCGCATCCGAAGCGCGATCCGGACACGGGGGAGATCCACGCAGCGGTCTACTCTCCGGCCTGGGAGCACATCCAGTACGTCGTGCTCGGGGTCGATGGACGCATCCGCAAGCACGTCGACGTCCCGGTTTCCGGTCGCCCCATGGTGCACGACTGCTCGATCACGAAGAACTACTTCATCCTCCTCGACCTGCCGGTGGTCCTCGACGGCGCCGTTCTGGAGGAGGGGTTCAGGCTTCCCTACCGGTGGCATCCGGAGTACGGGGCGCGGGTCGGACTGCTGCCGCGCGACGGAGACGCCTCCGACGTCATCTGGAGCGAGGTCGATCCCTGCTACGTCTTCCACCCGATGAACTCCTACGAGGACTCGGATGGTCGCGTCGTGCTCGACGTCATCCGTCACCCGAAGATGTTCGCGAGCGACCACCGGGGTCCCGGGGAAGGCCCCCCCACCTTCGACCGCTGGATCGTGGACCCGAAGGGCGGCCCGGTGAAGGAAGAGCGAATCGACGACCGCGGCCAGGAGTTCCCGCGGCACGACGAGCGGCTCGTGGGCAAGCCCTACCGCTACGGCTACACCACCGGCCTCGCCGAGGGCTTCGCCTTCGGAGGGTTGTTCAAGTACGACCTGCGCGAGGGGACTGCCGACGTTCACAGCGAGGGATCGTCGCGCTCGTTCATGGAGCCGGTCTTCGTGCCGCGTTCCGACGACGCGGCGGAAGACGACGGCTACGTGATGGTGTACGTGCACGACGCCAGCACGAACAAGGCCGACGTGGTGATCCTCCACGCCCAGGACTTCACGGCGGGTCCGGTCGCCACGATCCACCTTCCCCAGCGCGTACCCTTCGGCTTCCACGGCAACTGGGTGCCCGACGCATCGTAGGCTCGAAGCGCATTCGCAAGCGCCCAGCGGGCGCGCGCAGCGAGACCCCGCGAGGGTTCCACCCGCGGGAGCCGAGCGAAGACCGGGGGACTAGCCGGTGCCCCGGATCGAGTCACCTCGGCCGGGGACGATCCCCCGCTTCGAGGCCTCGACGAAGGCGATGCACTCCGCCACCCGCGGCCGGTCTGCGCGGGTGCGCAGCTCTTCGAGGGCTCCGGCGGAAGAGAGCCCGCGGCGGTAGAGGGTCTTGAAGGCCCACTTCACGTCGTCGATGTCCGAGCCGGGCATGCCGGCCCGGCGCATGCCCACGACGTTGATGCTTCCGGCGATGTTGCTGCCGGTGAGCATGAAGAAGGGGGGCAGGTCCCGGTTGAGGCCCATCGTGCCCGAGAGCAGCGCGCCACGGCCGATGCGGCAATGCTGATGGATCGCGGTGCCCCCTCCCACGACCACGCCCCGCTCCACATCCACCGAGCCTGCGAGCAGGACGCCGTTGGCGAAGACGCAGTCGTCCGCGATGCGGCAGTCGTGGCCGGCGTGGCTGTTCACCATCCAGTAGTTGCGGTGGCCGATGCGGGTGGGCTCGTCGTCCGAGGTGGCCCGGTGGATCGTGACCGACTCGCGGAAGACGTTGCCGTCGCCGATCGAGAGCCCGGCGCCCGGCCGCTCGGGCTCCCACTTGAAGTCCTGGGGCGCGAAGCCCAGCGTCGCGAAGGGGTAGACCCGGTTGCCCTCGCCCAGGGTCAGGGGGCCGTTCAGGTAGACGTGCCCCACGAGCTTCGATCCGGCCCCTACCCTTACTGAGCCGCTGAGTACGCAGTGCGGGCCGACGACGACGTCCTCCGCCAGCTCGACCTCGGCGTCGACGATCGCGGTGGGGTGGATCTCGGGCATACGCGCGCGGGCTCCTCGGGTCCTGGCGGGGCTCGGCCCGACCGGCGGCCGCAGAGCGTAGCGCCGCGGGAGGGCGGTCGTCCGATCCGCCCGCGCGCCCTCAGGGCGCCCGGATTCAGCCTCCCTGCGCCATCCAGGCTGGGCCGGAGCCGCCTCGACGCGTTACCCTCGGCGCGTCGGAGAGGTGGCCGAGCGGCTGAAGGCGCTCCCCTGCTAAGGGAGTATGGGCTTATCCCCCATCGAGGGTTCGAATCCCTCCCTCTCCGCCACTGAGTCGCCGGTTGCGGAGACTCGGCGCTCTCTTCGCTTGCCGACGGTGGGTTACCCGCGTGTTCGCGGGGTTTTGCGCTCGGCGCGTCGACGCAAGCGAACCGGAGAGCGCGGATTGCGCGCCACATCGTCGCCGATTCCGCGGATCGTCTCCGTTGGCGATTCGGGCGGTTCGGTTGACGCTGGCAGCCTCATTCGCGGTATGCAGCGATGGTGTCTGCGAGCCGGGGTGTGGGCGGCGTGTTTCGCGAATGGCGCGGCGCCAGGGTCCGAAGTCAATCGGTTCGAGAAAGCGGCGCGTAGTCGAGGCCCAGGTCCTTCGCGACCGCCTCACAGGTCACGCGACCATCGTGCACGTTCACACCCGCGGCCAGGTGAGGATCGTCATCGACGGCCTGGCGCCAGCCTTTGTCGGCCAAGGCCCGGACGAAAGGCTGGGTCGCGTTGTTCAGGGCGTAGGAGCGTAGGAAGAACAAGCTGCGTTCTCGAGGCTGCGTCCGATAAGGAGCGGTCATGTCAAGCCGCTACCGGGCCCCGCCGCGGGTGGCTCGCCGTAGGGGCTTGACATAACGCCCATACCCGGACGTCGGGCCAGAACGCAGCTGGAATGTCCTATGCCCCCGACTCGCGAGGGTGGCGGCGACGTCAGACGCTAGTCGGCTGCGGGCGCGTCCGCGCCCAGCAGGCTGCGGGCGGCGACGAGGTCCTCGGTGTCCAGGCCCTCCTGGAACCAACCGACGCAGTCGGCGAGCGCGTCCGCGGCGGCATCGGGCCGG
>CALDCK010000410.1 GCA_937937315.1 uncultured bacterium | reverse complement strand
CGCAGCCGGATCAGATCTCGAACTTCGCCCGCAGGGCCTCGAGGACGTCTCGATGGAGACCCGTCTTCAGGGTCTTCATCACCGGATCGGCCTTTCCGGCGAGCTCCGTCCCGATCGCCACCGCCCGCGGGAGGACTTCCGCCTCGGGCAGCGCGTAGTCCACGATGCGCTGCTCGAGAGCTCGCTCCGCGCCGTAGCGGGTTCCCATGACGATCACCTCGTGGGCGGTCTGACGCGGTAGTCGCGCCTGGATGATCGACGTCATGCCCGGATGCAGCGGAGCCCGCATGTCGATCTCGGGCATGCAGAAGAATCCGCGCTCGGTGCGCATCACGCGGACATCGTGGGCCAGGGCGAGCTGGGCGCCGGCGCCGAAGGCGTGTCCGTTCATCGCCGCGACGGTGATGGCCGGGAACACGAGCACACGACCCAGCACGGCCAGGACACTCTCCAGGTAGGCGGAAGCCTGATCCCTTCCCTCGGACATCATCCAGTCGAGATCGAGACCGTTCGAGTAGAACTTCCCCGAGCCCGTCGTGACCAGGGCCTTCGGCCCGGGCGCCGCCTCCACCTCGTCGAGAGCGGTGTTCCAGGCGGCCACGAAATCCGGATGGAAACGGTTCTCTCCCGCATTCATGCGGAGCACGAAGACCTCGCCGTCGCGGTCCAGATCGATCACGTCGCACCTCCAGTGTCTCGCGCGCGCCCCGACGCTACCGCGCCGCGCTACGGCGGACGAGCGCCCCTTCGATGGGGTCCACCGTCGGAGGACGGGTCACGGCCCGGACTTCGCACGCTGCTAGACTCGATCGACTCGCGGGCCGGACACCCGCCGGCACCCCATGGTCAAGACGCACGTCGAAGAGAGCCTCGGGGCGAACCCGGGGGACGCCGCCCTCAACCCGGCAGATTCCGTCGCGATGGGCGTCCAGTCGGCCGACGCGCCGCGCTTCCTCGCCTCGCGCAGGGGACACGCCTTTCGCGCGCTCGCTCATCGGCCCTTCCGTCTGCTCTTCACCTCCTTCCTGATCCACCAGACGGGATTCTGGGTCTCGCACATCTCGCTCCAGGGCCTGACCGTCGAGCTGACGGGGAACGACCCGTTCCAGCTCGGGCTGCTCTTCTTCGCCCTCTTCATCCCCGCCTTCGTGCTCGCACCCCTGGCCGGCGTCGTGGCGGATCGCTGGGACCGCAGGCGCATCATGCTGGCCTGCTACGCAGCGGTGGCGCTGGTGATGGCGGTGCTGACGGCCGTCACGGCCCTGGAGGCGGCGACGTTCTCGATGGTCCTCGGCCTGGGTCTGCTGCTCGGCTGCGCCTTTGCCTTCTCGGGACCGGCGAGCTTCGCCGTCGCAGCCAACGCCGTGCCGGGAGTCGACCTGTCGAGCGCGGTTTCCCTCCAATCGGCCGCCAACAACCTGACCCGCGTCGTCGGCCCCGCCCTGGCCGCGCCGATCGTGGCCACGAGCCGCTTCGAGTGGGCCTTCGCCCTCTTCTTCGTCGTCTCCATCATCGCGGGCTGGCTCACCGCGCGGATGGAGATCGCCCCCTACACCCCCGAGGCAGAGGAGGGGGGCATCTTCCGCCGGCTGGGGACCGGTCTGTCCCACGCCCGAGAGCGACGTCCGGCCCTGCCGGGGCTCCTCACCGTGGCGGCGCTCTCGCTCTTCGGTGTGGCCCACGTGGCGGTGCTTCCGGTCTACGCCGAGCAGGTCCTCGGCGACCGGGCCTTCTTCGCCTGGATCGTCGCGGCCTCGGGAGTGGGGGCGATGACCGGTGCGATCGTGACGGGCTACTCGCGCCAGGCCACCCTGCGCGGTGCGGGGCTGCGCATGCTCTTCTACGGAGTCGGCCTCGCCGTCTTCGCCACGACCGACCGTCCCGACGTGGCCCTCGGCGCCCAGGTCGCCGTCGGATACTTCTACTTCGCCGTGATGACGAGCCTCCAGACCCTGATCCAGCAGATCGTGGACGAGTCGAAGCGGGGGCGGGTGATGAGTCTCTTCCAGGTGGCCTGGGCGGGGCTCGTGCCCTTCGGCGGCTTCGGGATGGGCGCGGCGACGGACCTCCTCGGCGTCACGACCGCCCTGACCGTCTCCGCCGGCATCTGCGCCGCGGTCGCCCTCGTCGTCGTCCTCGGCGCTCGGCGCTGGTCCTCCTGAGGCCCTCGGCCCGGAGGCGGACGCCCGCAGCGCGGGCGCTGCGAAGGAGCCGGCGCTGTTGTAACAACCCCCTGCGATGAGCTGGAAGCTTCGTCCGCATCCGGGATTCGCGGGCGTGCCGGGGCCGGTCCTGGTCTGCATCCTCGACGGGGTCGGCATCGGCGCTCACGACGAATCCGACGCCGTGTGGCTCGCGCGCACCCCCAATCTCGACTGGCTGGCCGGGAATGCGCTGTCCACGAGCCTGTGCGCTCACGGGCGCGCCGTCGGCATGCCCAGCGACGCGGACATGGGCAACAGCGAGGTCGGGCACAACGCCCTCGGCTGCGGCCGGATCTTCGAGCAGGGCGCGACGCTCGTCGCCGCGGCGATCGCCGACGGCCGCCTCTTCCAGGGCGAGACCTGGCAGGCGCTCACCGCCCGCGTCCGGGAGTCGGGCGAACCCATGCACTTCGTCGGGCTCCTCTCGGACGGCAACGTCCACAGCCACATCGACCACCTCTTCGCCCTGATCCGGCGCTGCGACGAGGAGGAGGTCGGCGCCGTCCGGATCCACGTCCTGCTCGACGGCCGCGACGTGCCGGAGAAGAGCGCCCTCGGCTACGTGGATGCGCTCGAGGAGCTGCTGGAAACGCTCCGGCGCCGAGGCCGCGACTACCGGGTGGCTTCGGGCGGGGGGCGCATGCAGGTCACCATGGACCGCTACGAAGCGGACTGGCGAATCGTGGAGCGCGGATGGAAGACCCACGTCCACGGTGACGCGAAGCCCTTCCGGAGCGCCCGCGAGGCGATCGAGACCTTCTACCGGGAGGATCCCCGGCGCACGGACCAGAACCTGCCCGCCTTCGTCGTGACCGACGACGCCGGACCCGTCGGGCCGATGCGCGACGGGGCGTCGGTCGTGCTGTTCAATTTCCGCGGAGACCGGGCAATGGAGCTCGCGCGCGCCTTCGAAGAAGACGATTTCGCCGCCTTCGACCGCGGCACCCGACCCGACGTCGCCTTCGCCGGGATGATGGAGTACGACGGCGACCTGCACGTGCCGAAGCGCTACCTCGTCTCGCCCCCGGCCATCGACCGCACCCTGGGCGAGTACCTGGTCCACAACGACGTACGCCAGCTGGCCATCAGCGAGACCCAGAAGTTCGGCCACGTCACCTACTTCTGGAACGGAAACCGCAGCGGCTACATCGACGAGAGTCGCGAGCTCTACGTCGAGATCCCGAGCGAGACGCTTCCCTTCGAGGAGCGTCCGTGGATGAAGGCCGCGGAGATCACCGACCGCCTCGTCGCGGAGCTGGCCGGGGGCGGCTTCCGGCACGCCCGGGTGAACTACGCAAACGGAGACATGGTGGGGCACACCGGAGACCGGGAGGCCTCGATCGTGGCGGTCGAGGCGGTGGACCTCCAGATCGGTCGCCTGATGCGGGCCCTCACCACCCAACGCGGCGCGCTGATCGTCACCGCGGACCACGGCAATGCCGACGAGATGTTCGAGCTCGACAGCAAGTCCGGCGAGCCGAAGCGCGACGAGGCGGGGCGGCCGATGCCGAAGACCAGCCACTCCCTGAACGCGGTGCCCTTCTATCTCTACGCCCCCGGCGCCGATTTGCGACTCCGGCCGGCAGACGGCGAAGGGGGGCTGGCCAACCTGGCCGCCACCGTGCTGCAGCTGCTCGGCCTCGACTCCCCCGAGGACTACGCCGAATCGCTCCTGAGAAGCTGAGGCGCGGCGCTTCCGGAACGGGACCGTCGGCCCCCCGTCCGCGCGGGGGGTATCAGAGGCTGAGCCGTCCGTTGGACACGCGGCCGGATCGCCCGCAGAGATCCTCGCTGGCCAGGGCGTCGCGCACCTCGACATCGGCGAGAGTCGCGAAGGTGCGCGCCCCCTCTTCGGTGAGGCAGGACGCGAGCAGCGCGTCCCCGTCGTCAGCATCGCGGAGCTCGCAGAAGGCCTCGACCCGCGCCGGACCGTCGAAGGTCTCGAGCCAGGGGCGTCGCGGCGCATCGAGTGCCTGATCGGTGCAGTCCTCGTAGCGGAAGCGCGCGGGAGGCGCGGCGCGGTACACCGCGGCTGCGTGCTTCGCCATGTAGCCCCCGATGCCCGTCACGAGTCCCGTGGCCTCCGGTCTCCCGCGCAGACGCTCCATCATCGTACCGAGGGAGTGGAGGACGTAGCTGTTGAAGGGACCGCCCCCGAAGGTGAGCCCGCCGGTCACCGAGAGCTCGCGCCCGGGATCGAGGCCGATCTCCGAGGCCGCGATTCGCACCGCCGAGGGAAAGCAGCTGTAGAGATCGACCTCCGCCAGCGCGCCGGCGTCCACGCCGGCGAGGTCCAGGGCTGTCCGAGCCGCCACACCGATCCCCGTGTGCTCCGAGAGGCTCCGGCGCTCGGGAAGCGGCGGCGTCTCGAGCACGTCGGTCGCCGCCTGAGGAAAGACGAAGCGGCTCTCGTCCACGCCGTGACGCCGCGCGGCCTCGACAGAGCAGAGGATCAGCGCCGCGCCCATGTCCACCACCATGTTCGCCACCAGGAGCTTCGTGTACGGGAAGGCGATCATGCGATTGTCCGGGCCCGGCGTGCGGATCGCCTCCGCCGTCGGTGCCTCGGTGATCCAGGCGTGGGGATTGCGAGCCGCCACACCCGCGAGCCGTGCCCACAGCTCCGACACGCGCAGCCGGTTCTCTGCCGGCGTCTCTCCGAGCCGGTGGCGCAGGGCGTTCTCGAAGAGCGAGAAGACGTGGACCGGGCGCAGCCGGTAGCGCCGCTCGACCGCACCGAAGCCCACGTCGTGGCTCCCGAAGGTCCGATCCGGGGGCGGCCCCAGGCACTCGGTCCAGTCGAGGGTGGCGCCCTCGGCCCGCGCCCGCCGCTTGCTGCGCTCGCACTCGGCGCCGGCCAGCAGGACCACGTCCCGGCGTCCGGCCGCGATCTCGCGAGCGCCGTCGCTCAGCATCCGCTGGACGGTGCTCCCGCTGATGGGGCCGAGCCCGGTCTCTGCCGATGGCGCCCCGAGCTGCTGCGCCAGCCAGGCGCCGGGATTCACGTAGCGCCAGACGCCCCGGGGAACCCGGATCGAATCTGCGGCGGACAGCAGTCCCGGCGCACCGGCGTCCTCGGCGGCTCGCTCGAGGGCCTCCTTCATCAAGGCCAGGGGCTCCCGCGCCCGCGCGAAGTCCTCCTCTCGCTGCACCACCTGGCCGCAGCCGACGAGAACGGGCGTTCGCGGATCGAGGTCGCTCATCCTCCGCTCAGACCGTTCGCACTTCGGCCGCGGCGGAGCGGCGCGCCTGCAGTCGGCGCGGCAGGGAGCGGACGAGCTCCACCAGGTCGTCCAGCGCGAGGTAGAAGAGCGGAACGACGAGTAGCGTGAGGAGCATCGAGCTGAACATGCCGGCGCCGGTGGCGATCGCCATGGGCGCGCGGGTCTCGGAGCCGGGGCCCAGCCCCAGGGCGGCGGGCAGCACGCCGAAGATCATCGAGATGGCCGTCATCAGAACGGGGCGCATCCGGATCGGCGCCGCCGTGCGCATGGCCTCGGTCTTCTCCATTCCGGTCTCGCGCAGCTGATTCGCGTAGTCCACCAACAGGATCGAGTTCTTCGTGACGAGGCCGAACAAGAGCAGGATTCCGATCAAGCTGAACAGGTTGAGCGTGTTCCCGGTGACGAGCAGGCCCCCGAGTGCGCCGACGGCCGCGAGGGGCAGGGCGAGCATCACGGTCAGCGGGTGCACGAAGCTCTCGAACTGTGCCGCGAGGACCATGTAGATCACGAGGATCGCGAGGCCGAGCATCAACGCGAACTCGCCCATCCCTTCCTGCATGGTCTCGGCC
>CALDCK010000409.1 GCA_937937315.1 uncultured bacterium | reverse complement strand
ATGCCCGGGTCCTGGTTGATCCAACCGTCGTAGCCGAACCAGAGCGCCATGGGCCAGAGCACCGCAGGGAGGAAGGCCGGGTGGTCGAAGGGGCTGCCGGATTCGTCCTCGTCTTCTTCGCTCTCGGGGCCCGGGAGCTCGCGCTCTTCGTCGCTCATGGAGACGAGATTAGCGTCTAGCGTCTGGGGCGCACCGCGCCCCGGGGCTCAGGCGCCGTCCTCGGCCGACACGCCGTAGAGCGGGGAGGCGCGGTAGAGGGCCACCATGTCCTGGACGAAGACCTGCACGACGGCCGCCACCGGGACCGCGACCATCAGGCCCAGGAAGCCGAGCAGGTCGGCGCCGATCATCAGCGCGACGATCACGACCAGCGGGTGCATGCCCAGGCTCCCGCCGAGGATGCGCGGGGTCAGGATCGTGCTCTCGAAGGCCTGGACCAGGGTGTACCAGCCGACCACCAGGGCGAGCTCCATGCCGAAGCCGAACTGGAGCAGGCACATGCCCGCCGCAGAGCCGAGGGCGAGCGCGCCGCCGACGTAGGGAATGATGGCGGCCAGTCCCGAGGCGACGCCGATCACGAATGCCAGATCGATACCGATCACGGCGAAGCCCGTGGCGTAGAGGACCCCGAGCGCCGCGCAGATGCTCAGCTGCCCGCGGATGAAGCTCGAGACCAGACGATCCACGCGCGAGGTGTGTTCGACGACGGCGTCCTGATAGGCGTGGGGCACCAGATCCAGCACCGCCAGGCGGATCCGGTCGAACTCCACGATCAGGTAGTAGGCGAGCACCGGGATGATGAGGAGCGAGACCAACGCTCCCATGGTTCCGGTGATGGCGGCGAGGGTGCGTTGGAGCAGCGTGCGCGCTGCCTCCAGGGGAATCGGGATCTCGCCGGCGCGGAAGGACGCGATCGCCTCGTGGATCGAGGAGGGAAGGGTGATCCCGAGCTCGTGCTGGACCCAGGGCAGCAGGCGGTCGATCGCTCCGCCCAGATAGGCGGGCAGCCGGGCCGAGACCGAGGCGAGCTCGCGCTGCATGGTCGGGATCAGGAAGAGCGCCGTTCCGATCGCGACGGCGCCGATGCCGACGAGGATCAGCAGCACCGCCAGGCCCCGCGGCACCCCGCGGCGCTCGAAGGCGTCGACCACCGGATCGAAGAGGTATGCGATCACCCACGCGACGGCGAGGGGCGTGAGGGCCCCCTTCAGAAGCCACAGCAGGGCGAAGACCACCGTCAGTGCGGCGGCGCTCGTGATGCCCCAGCGGACGGCCCGCAGGTTGAAGGCGCGGTCGTCGTCGAAGCCCGGGCTCATCCCCGAACCGCGTCGCCCAGAAACTCCCGCAAGACGCGGATCATCGGGGCGACGTCGGCGCTGCCGGACATCTCGCGACACGAGTGCATCGACAGCATCGGGTTGCCCACGTCGACGGTGGGGATGCCCACCCGGGCCGCGCTGATCGGTCCGATGGTCGAGCCACAGGCGAGATCGCTGCGCGTGACGAAGTGCTGCGGCTCGACGCCCGCGGCTGCGCAGGCGCTGCGAAAGAGGGCCGCGGTGCGCGCGTCGGTGGCGTAGGACTGGTTGGCGTTGTGCTTGATCACCGGCCCGCGGCCGATCACCGGGCGATGCCCGCGCTCGTGGCGATCCGCGTAGTTCGGGTGCACCGCATGGGCCATGTCGGCGGATACGAGGGCGGAGCGAGCGGTCGCCCGGGGCAGGCCCTGGGGCGAGCCCCCCTTGTAGCCGGCCACGATCCGCTCGAGGCAGTCGGCCAGCAGCGGGCCGGCGGCGCCCACGGCACTACGGCTGCCGACCTCTTCGTGGTCGTAGAGGACGAGGACCCGGGTGAAGTCCGGAGTGTCGGCAGTGCCGGCCTCGAGCAGCGCCGAGAGCCCCGCGTGGCACGACGCCAGGTTGTCGAGGCGGGCGGCGTGGACGAACTCGCCCCGGGCTCCGGCGACGGCCGACGGCTGCACGTCGTAGGTCATGAGGTCGAAGGCGAGCACGTCATCCGGCGCGACGTCGCCGTGATTGCGCGCCCGCAGCTCGCCGGCCAGCAGCTCCGGCAGCGGCGGTGCGTCCTCGAGCCCCAGGACCGGGACCGCGTGCTGCTGGGGGTTCAGCTTCAGCCCCTCCTCGCGCAGCTCCCGGTAGAGGTGGATCGCCAGGCTCGGAACCCGCAGCAGCGGGCGGTCGAAGTCGACCAGGACCGTCCTCGTGCCGCCCTCGGCCTCGCGCAGTGAGACGCGACCGGCGAGGGAGAGGTCGCGATCGAGCCAGGTGTGGAGGAGGAGCCCCCCGTAGGGCTCGACGGCGAGCTGGCGGTAGCCCTCCGCCGCGAGATCGGCCAGGGGCTTCAGGCGCAGGTTCGGTGAATCGGTGTGAGCGCCGACGACCCGGAACCCCGCCTCGGTGGGCGGTGCGGTGCCGACCTCGAAGGCGACGAGGCTGCCGTCGCCCCGCACGACGCAGTGGCGGTCGCCCGGCGAGAGGTCCCAGAGGTCCGTCTCGGCCAGGGCGCGGAAGCCCGCTGCCTGGAGCCTGCGCCGGGCCTCCTCGACCGCGTGGTAGGGCGTCGGGGAGCGGTCGATGTACGAGAGGAGATCCGCGACCGCGTCCGTCATGGGCGCAATCTAGCCCCTGCGCCGCGGCCTTCGCCGGGAATCTGCATGCTTTCCGAAGCGGCACCCGGGAGGGGGACGAGCGTGGGGGTACGGCTGCGCGCCGCCCGCGCCGATGGAACGGGTCCCTGTCGGCCGGGTTCCGTAGAGTTCCCGCCGCCGGGTGTCGCGAGACCGCGTCGGGTCCGGCGGACCGCGGGCGGCCGCCGGCTGCACTGGGGAGCTCCGTGACCTCACGAACCGAACCCCTGGACGCCCCTCCCGAGGCCACGGCACGGCCTCGGGCCGCCCCTCGCGGACACGGCATCCACGCCTCGTGGGTGCTGGCCTGGGTCGGCCTGGTGGCCACGGCCCTCGCCCACCGGGACCTCCTGCGCTTCCGGCCGCGAACCACCCTGGCCGTGCCCCTCACCGCCGACGTCGAGAACTGGTTCTTCGAGCCCTCGGACACCTCTCCCGCTCTGGTGCTGGTGCTGGTGCTTTGGCTCCTGTGGCGGCGCCGGGGACGCCTGGCGCGGACGGCGGGCTCGAAGGCCGTGCCGGGGCTCAGTGCCGGTCTCTTCGCCCTGGGCCTCGGAGTCTTCTTCTGGGCCGTGCGGACCGGGACCCCGGAGCTCCAGGCCCTCTCCCTGCTCTTCAACACCCTCGGTGTGGCCCACGCCTTCGGCGGGGTCGCGGCGCTCCGGATCGCCGCCGTACCTGCAGCGTTCCTGGTGTTCGCCGTGCCGCTTCCGGCGCCCCTGCTGAACGAGGTCGTGTGGACCTTCCAGATCTGGACCGCCGACTACTCGGGCTTCCTGCTCCACCTGCTGGGGCAGCCGGCCTTCGTCTCGGGCGATCAGATCCTCCAGTCGGACAAGGCCTTCCAGATCATCGAGAGCTGCAGCGGCATGCGCAGCATCGAAACCCTCACGATGCTCGCCGTCCTGATGGTGGATCTGTTCCAGCGGCGTCGCTGGCACGCGGTGCTGCTGCTGCTGGCCGCGCCGCCGGTGGCGTTCATGATGAACGGCTTCCGGGCCCTGACGTTGATCTTCAACCCCCACTCGGACATCGCCAGCGTCCACAACCTCCAGGGGATCGTCATGCTCCTCGGAGGCGTGCTGGTGCTCTACGCCCTCGACGGTCTGCTGGACCGACTGCTCCCCCACCGGGACCCGCCCGCTCCGGCGAGGCCCGGGCCCGGAATCTCCGGCACCGCGAGGCTGCGGATCGCCTGGGGAGGGTCCCTCGCCGCGGTCGCGGGGCTGCTCGGCCTGTCGATGCTGCCGGTCTGGACTCTCGCGATCCCGCCCGGTCCCCAGCTCTCGGACCAGCTACCCCGGGAGCTGGCTGGCTTCCAGTCCCGGGACGTGGCGACCGACCGGATCTTCCTGGGGCAGGTGGGCTTCTCCCAGATCCTGCACCGGGAGTACGCCGGTGCAGGGGCGCGGGTGGACGTCTTCGTCGCCCGGGCGGCGCAGCGCTTGCGCGGGCGCAGCTTTCACTCCCCGAAGACCCTGGTCCCGGGCTCCGGCTGGATCGTCGAAGAGGGCGAGCGCCGCCAGATCGGCGGGCGCGCCGTGGACGTCCGGGTGGTGCGCCGGGGCACCCGCCGACTGCTGGTCTACCACTGGCGGGAGGGCACCCGGGGGCTGCGGGCCGAGACCCTGCGCACGGTGGCCGCGATCGACGCGAGCCCCTGGCGGCGTTCCGAGGTGCCCGTGGTGATCCGCCTGACCACGCCGATTGCCGCCCGGAGCGGGAGCCTCGAGGCGGCCGAGGCGCACCTCGGGGCCTTCCTCGAACGGATTGGCCCCTACCTCGCACCGATGAGCCTGGGAGCAATGCCCCCCGGAGAGGTGGGTTCCCCTGGGGGCGGATGATTCAACGGAAACACTTTTCTCAATAGTGCGACCGGGGAAATCCTTTTCCTCCGAATCGACTGAATCCGAAACCTCTCGGATCGAAACAAACCGTTTGAATTCAATAGGTTGAAGGAATATCCAGAAAACTTCTAGTTGGGCACGTCGATTGCACATAGGAGAGCCCAGAAGGCAGCTTTTTCGT
>CALDCK010000408.1 GCA_937937315.1 uncultured bacterium | reverse complement strand
TTGGCCCCCGCCACGCTCGAGGCGGTGGTGGAAGTGGAAGCGTTCGGGGTGGTGGAGGTTGCGCATCCGATCGAGCATGGCTTCTGGTCGTCTCCCAGGCGGGATGAGCCCACAGGATTGGCATCCATACCCGAATCAACGCATTGCGCCGGTCCGGGCCCATCCAGGGGCTCCTCAAGCCGGGCAGGACACGGGACTGGAGCCCGTTCTATGCTCGACTCTGTGCAGCAACTGACCGGACAGGATGCCGTCTTCCTCTACGCGGACACGCCGGACTGTCCGCTCCAGATCGCCACGCTGGTCTGGCTGCGGCTGCCCGAGACCTGTCGTCCGGTCCTGCCCTGATTTCGCGACTACTACGCGCGCGCACCATCCACGAGAGTTCCCCGCGATGCGACAGCGCGTCGTGCAGGATCCCCTGCGCATCGACCACCCCTACTGGGTGGATGAACCCCACTTCGACCTCGAAGCCCACCTGCAGGGAAGACGGCTGGGCCCAGACCCCGACGTCCACGACGTCCGAAGGCTGTTTGGCGAGTTCCTCGGTGAGCGGCTGCCGGCCGACCGCCCGCTGTGGCAAGGACTCGTCGTGGACGGGATTCGCCTCGCGGACGATCCGCGGCCGGCCACGGCGTTCATGCTCAAGCTGCACCACGCCATGATGGACGGCGCGAGCGGCGCAGGGCTGTCAGAGCGGATCTTCAGTGCCACGCCGGGCGACGGCCCACCGCTGCCCGTACCGAGGCCCGCACCCGACCCGCTGCCCTCGGCGGCAAGTTTGACCTGGCGCGCCGCACGACAGCGCGCCACGGACCCGCTGCGGATGGCCCGGTTGGTCTCCCACGCCCTGACCCGACCGCGCGGCGAGGAAAGATCAGCGGGCACGGCACCGTCCACGACCGCCAGGGCCCCGGCCCGGGCACCCCGCTGCCCCCTCAATGTGCGCATCTCCAGCCGCCGCGAGTTCGACAGCGTCGAGGTGCCCGCCGCGGTGCTGGCGAAGCTGCGCGAGAGCAGCGGCGCCACCGTCAACGACCTGATTCTCACGCTGTGCGGCGGCGGCCTGCGTCAGTACCTGCTCCAGCGTGGACAGCTTCCCGTCACATCGCTGCAGACCCTGGCGCCCATGTCGCTGCACACCGGCGACGAAGACGGTCGCCCGAGCAACCGCATCAGCGTGATTCGCTGCGGCCTGGCCACCGACATCGACGACCCGCAGAAGCGTCTGGCCAGCATCCAGGCCGCGACCGCCCGCGGTAAGGGCCGGCGCGGTCGGGGCGAGCGGCGGCTGGTACAGGATCTCGGTCGGCTGTTGCCCGCGGTGCCCACGCAGTTGGCGGTGCGCGCCTACGGGGTGCTGAGTCCTCACGTGGGGCCGCTCACGAACCTGGTGATCAGCAGCGTTCGCTTGAGCGATGCCCCGCTCTACATGGGCCCCGGCAGCGTGGTGGGCTTCGAGGGATCGGGGCCGCTGGTGGATGGGCTCGGACTGCTGATCGCCGCATTCGGCTACCGCGGAGGGCTCACCCTGTCCGTGACGGTCGCCGCGTAGGTGATTCCCCTCGGTCTGTCCTCGCTCCCCGGAGGCCGCGATCGCGGGGAAGTCTCTTGGGCGACGAGCGGAACGGAAGCACCGTTCCGCTCGGACGGAACGCCCGTTCCCAGCGCCGTGGCGGCGCGAAAGCGCCGAACGCTGCAACCCCATGGAATCGTTGGGTTCCGCGGCCTGGCCCAGGGAATGGGGCCGGCTCTTGCATAGTTTCGGGGCGGGAAGGGGAGCCCCGTCTGGTTCCTCGCTGGTTTCGTGTGTGCTGTACCTGGGAGAAACCGGAATGCGCCACCTGGCAAGTCTGTTGGGGGCCCTCCTGTCTGCAGGCTTGCTGCCTGGGCCGTCCAACGCCGCGACGCTCGACGTCGTCGGCGGGCAGCTCGTGGGGGCGTTCGACGTGAACGTGGGCGGCACGCTCTACGACGTGGAATTCGTGGACGGGACGTGTGTCGCGTTCTACTCAGGGTGCGACGAGCTGTCCGACTTCACCTTCCAGACACAGGCAACGGCCGACATGGCGTCTCAGGCCCTGCTCGATCAGGTCTTCCTCGATGGTGGACTGGGCAACTTCGACACGGACCCCACCTTGACTTCCGGCTGCACCGACCCCAGTCAATGTGATGTGATCACGCCGTACGAGATGTTTACGTCTACGTTCGTTTCACAGAGTAAGGCCTCTAATTCGCTCAGTGTCGACGACTCCGTGGACATCAGTATCACCGACCAGAACTTGGACACCACTCCTCTCGGGTTCCGCACGATGGCTGTCTGGTCCGCCGTACCGGTCCCCGGGACACCCTACTACTTGCGGTCCACGGTCGGACCACCGTGGGGAGTACTGACGAACGAGCTGGCCATGGATGCCGTCTTCGGCGCCGGCAACTGGGTGGACGAGCGCTACGAGACGGTCGATACCACCGCGCTCTTCGCCGAGCGGCGCGTGATCTTCATGGAGGGCGGCTTCAATAATGCCGACGAGATGGAGGCCTTCCTCGATGCGAACGCCTTCCAGATCGCGAACTTCATGTCCCTGGGCGGGGTCGCCTTCTTCAACTCGGCGCCCTTGGAGGGGAACGGGATGGGCTACCCCGACGCTGCCGGTGGCCAGTCGATCGCGCTGAACTTCCCCGACTTCAGCTTCAATCCGATCGCCGCCCCGGATCCGGGTCACCCGATCTTCAACGGCCCCTTCCCGACCACGACGAGCTTCACGGGTGTCGACTTCGCGCACGGCTCGGTGACCGGTGCGGGGCTGACCTCACTGCTCGACGACCCCATCGCGCGCAGCGTCCTCGCCGAGAGGCCGATCGGAGACGGCTTGGCGCTCTACGGCGCCATGACGACGACCAACTTCCACTTGCCGCAGCCGGATGCGGACAACCTGCGGGCGAACATCCTCGCCTACGCCGAGAGCGCGGTCTACCTTCCGGAGCCTTCCGCCGCTTCAGGGCTCCTCGCGGGGATCATCGCCCTGGCTTGCGCCCAGCACCGGAGGAAGCGGCGCAGTCCCGTGCCCTGACGCCCGGTCAACCCGACGGGCAGGCAAACGGCCCGTTCACGAGATTCGACAACATCTCGGGGACTGTCCCCGAGGGCCCGACGCCCTGAACGAGAACGCCCGGCCCCGCGAAGGGGCCGGGCGTTCCGCTTATCGGTAGCGGGGACAGGATTCGAACCTGCGACCTGCGGGTTATGAGCCCGCCGAGCTACCAGACTGCTCCACCCCGCAACAAGAGCGCACTAGGTATATCCAGGCTGCCGGGCGCTGTCAAATTCCCGGGCTCGGCAGGATACGCAACCAGGCCGAAAACCTACGCTTTTGCTGACACCCTTTCGGGCCTGGCTCCACTTACTGGGCGACACGAAGTGGAGGTGTCACAGATGCAGCACTCGACGTTGATGCGGATTTCGATGGGTCTGGGCCTCGCCCTGCTGCTGGGAGCCCCCGCGGCACCCGCCGGCGCCGATACCTACTCCTGGCGAACCGAGGACGGGGTCTACGCCTACACCGACGACCCGAAGCACATTCCGGCGCGCTATGCGGACGAGGCAAAGATCCTTCGGCGCGGAAGCCTCAAGAGCTACAAGCGCTACACGGCCCAGGACTCGGCGGCGACGGATCGCTATGCGAGCCGGCTCTCGGCCCGACTCAACTATCTGCGTCAGGTGAACGCCCAGCCCGAGGCCGCCCCGGCGATGCCCGCGCTGGCGTCTGCTGGCACACGCTCCGGCGGCGCGATCTCCTTCTCTACCGGTGGCCCCAACGATGCGCGGCTCCAGATTCCCTTCGGGGAGCAGGCCGACGGTCCCCCGGTCGTGGTGGAGCCCATCAACGCCAAGCGCACCGGCGACCCGCGGACGCGCCGCGTCACCCTCGTCAAGCAGGGCGGGAAGATCGTCGCCGTGCTGAAGGGCACCCCGAAGGTGCACAATCCTTCCACCGACTTCGGTGACGAGGACGCCCTCGAAGAGGGCGAGTACTAGCCCCGGCGATCAGGCCGGGGAGGGCGTCGGCTCGGCTTCCTCGGCCACGGCGCGCTCGTAGACGTACTCATCGATCTGGCGAGCCGCCTCGCCGTCGAGCTGCAGGAACTGGAGCCCCATGCCGGGGCATAGGCCTTCGGCCTCGAAGCGGCGCCACACCACCCTGGCCGTGGGCTCGAGGGGCTCCTTCACCTCCGGCAGCGTGAAGGAGAGCTGCAACTCGGTGTCGGGCGCGGGGCACGACAGGTTGGTTTCGACGAAGATCCCGCCCCGGGAGACGTTGCGCGAACGGCCGTGAGCCTCGGCGCGCGGGAGCGCCAGCCCGACGTCGGTTTCCAGCGGCACGCGGACGAGGCCGCGCATGGCCAGGCGCACGAAGTGGTTGACGGACTGGATCAGCGAGACGCGATTGATCGGCTTCTCGACCACGTCGTCGGCCCCCGCCTCGACGGCGGCGGCGTGATCGGCGGCATCGTCGCGGCCGGTCACGATGATGACCGGCGTCTCCGAGAGGTCCGGGTCGTTCTTGATGCGCCGGCAGAGCTCGTCGCCCCGCATACCGGGCATGTCGAGGTCGGTGACGACCACGTCGGGGCGCTCGCTCCGCGCGATCGCGAGACCTTCGCTGCCGTCCGACGCCGTGATGACGCGGCCCGAACGCGCCAGGAACAGGCTCTCCAGCTCCCGAAACATGGGCGCGTCGTCGACGACGAGGATCTTCCGGTTTCCCTGCACGGGTCTAGTTCCGCCGGGAAGGAACGGTCTTGCCCTGGAGCTCGGCCACGACGTCGGCGAGCTCCGAGCGCACGAACCAGTGGTTCTCGATCCCTTCCTTCCGCTCCCACTCCTGAACCTCTCGGGCCGAATGCTCGACGTAGACGGCCTCGGAGTAACCGTGATAGGTCACGATCACCGTGGCCTTGTCCTTGGTGAATTCGATCTCCCCGATGTCGAAGTCCGTGATGTGGAGGTCTTCCATGCTCTCGGCCAGCTCGAGGAACTCGTCGCGCTGGTCTTCTTCGACGTAGGTGACTGCGCGCTCCACGTCCCCCCAGCGAATCAGCTCGGTGTACTTCTTCTGGGCGGCCTCGAGGGCCTCCTCCCGGCCCAGCGGATCGGTGGGCGAGATGCAGCTGGCGAGACCGAGTGACAAGGAGAGTAGGGCGGCGCCCAGGCCGCTCGTGCGGAACATTCGCGTGTGTCCTCCTTCGCGGGCCGGCAGGAGATCCCGACAGCCCTCCGTCCCCGTTTCGCTTTCTTATCGGCGCATCCCACCGGGGGACTTGAGGGTCGCTGTGATAGGGTCGCAGGCGATGCCGCAACCTGCGGTTTCGGCGAGGGATTCCGGTGATCCTGGGCATCGACATCGGCGGCAGCAAGGTCGCTCTCGCTCTCGGGGACGGCGAGGGACGCATCCTCGGAGAGACCCGTCTCGGTCCGCCGGATCCGTCCCCGGCCCGGGCCCTCGCGGACATCCTGATCGAGGCCCGCGGCCTGCTGAGCGGGGCCGGGGTCGCCGCTCCCGACGCGATCGGAGTCTCGGCCCCCGGACCTCTCGATCGCCGCGCAGGGACCCTGTGCGGGCCTCCGAATCTACCGACCTGGCGCGACGCTCCGGTCGTGGGGCCCCTGTCCGAGGCGCTTGGCGCTCCCGCGTATCTCGAGAACGACGCGAATGCGGCGGCCCTTGCCGAGTGGCGCTTCGGCGCGGGACGCGGGGCCCGACGACTGGTCTACCTCACCATGTCCACCGGCGTCGGCGGGGGTCTCGTGCTCGACGGCCGTCTCTACCGCGGACGCGGCGACCTGGCGGGAGAGATCGGCCACGCGCCGATCGAGTGGGACGGCGCCCTCTGTGCCTGCGGTCTGCATGGTTGCCTCGAGGCCTACGTCGGTGGGCGGGCCTGGACGGAGCACCTGCGTCGCGTCGTTTCCGACGAGACCGAGCTGGCCCGAAAGGCGGGCGGGGCATCGGGGCTGCGACCCGAGCACGTCGTCGCGGCAGCCCGAGCCGGGGACGCCCGGGCGAAGGAAGAGCTCGAGCGCTTCGTTGGCTATCTGGCCCGGGGTGTGGTCCTCGCCGTGGTCGCCTATGCACCCGACGTCGTCGTGCTCGGCACGATCGCCAGCGCGGCGGGCGAGACCCTGTGCTTCGCGCCGCTGCGCGAGCAGGTACGCGCGCGCATCTGGCCCGCTGCCTGGGAGGACCTGCGCATCCTTCCCGCCGCGCTGGGCGCACGCGGTCCGGGTCTGGCCGGGATCTGCGCCGCCCTCGAGGGCCTGCGCGGGGAGCGGGAGACGGGCCGGCTCGGGGAAGACTAGGCCGGCCCTTCGCCGTCGTCGGCCGCGTCGCCATCGGCGCCGCGGGCGAGCTCCTCCACGACCCGCGTCACCTCGGGGATCCTTGCGCTACTGCGCTGGGCGATCTCGAGCAGGGACTCGAAGCGCTGCTGGACCGCCGCGCTCGCGTGACCGTGGGACTCCGCATTCGTCTGGATCGAACGGATCATCTCCGTGATCGACTCGCTGTTTCCCGAGATGTAGCGGCCGGTGGCGCGCTGCTCCTCCAGGGCCTGGGCCATCTGCCGGCACATGTCGAGGGAGGTGTCGGCGTTGCGAAGCAGGGTCTCGCTCGCCTGGGCCTGCTCGGTCACCGCACTCGAGATCTGGTGCACGTGCTCGGAGACGCGCCGCGCCGCATCGGCCACGTACTTCGAGTTGCGCGCCTGCTCCTCGGCTGCTCGGGAGATCTCGGAGACCTGACCGCTGGCCTCGTAGGCCGTGGTCCGGATCGCCTCGAGCGATTCGCCCGCTACCCGCGAGCGGGAGACTCCCTCCTCCACGCTCTCGATGCCCGTCGCCATGGTGCGCACGGCGTGCTCCGACTCGGTCTGGACGCCCCGGATCATCTCCTCGATCTGCTTCGCGCTCTCGCTGGTTCGCTGGGCCAGGGTCTTTACCTGGTCCGCGACCACGGCGAAGGCCTTGCCGTGCTCTCCTGCCTGGGCGGCGATGATGGCGGCGTTGAGGGAGAGCAGGTTGGTCTCGTCGCTCACACTGCCGATCACCGTGGCGATCTCGCCGATCTCCGAGACGCGCTCGGCCAGGCCCTCGAGGGCCTGCTTCGCGCCGAGGGTCTGGTCGCGGATGACCGCGATGCCCTGGATCGTGGCCATCACCGCGTTCGACCCTTCCTCGGCGCTCTCGCTGACGCGCTGGGTGAGGTCGCTCGCGCCCCGGACGTGCTCGCCCACCTCGTGGATGGCGCGATCCATCTCGGTCGTGGCCGTGGCGGTCTCCTCGGCGACCCTTTTTACCTCGTCGCTGCTCTCGGCCACACGGCGGATGCTGGTGCCCATCTCGTGAATCGAAGCGGTGGAGGACTCCACCGTCTGCTGGAGCGAGTGGGAGTTCTGGGCGACCTGCTCGATGGCGGTTCCCATCTCCTGGGTGGATGCGGCGGTCTCCTCGTTCGACCGGGCGAGCTTCTCGACCTCGGTATTGATCGATCGGATCGAGGCGTTGATGTTCACCAGCAGGGATGCGGTCTCCTCGACAGCCGCCTCCTGGTCGTCGGCTGCGCGCTCCACCTCGTGCATCGCGGCGGTGACGTGGGTGGGCAGGGTCGTGAGGCGCGAGTGAAGGGCGGTCTGCTTCCGGCTGCTCGCGACCAGCCGCGTCGTCAGTCGATCGAAGGCCGCGGCGACGGGATCACCGACGCCCAGGCTCTGGGGAGGAGTCGACGTGCGACCCTCGGCCAGATCCTCGAGCCCGCGCCGCAGGGCCTCGCGCTGCTCGCGAAAGGGGGCACCGGCTCGGTGGAAGACGAGGAACGCAACGGCGACGCCCAGGACCTGGAGCGCGGCAGCAAGGGCCACGTTGCCGGAGAGCTCGCGAACGCCGAGTCCGAGGGCGCCAGCAGCCAGTGCGGATCCCATTAGGACGAGAGTCCGGCGTTCGAGTCCGGACGAAGATTGCACTGCCACTCGGCGCTACCTGCCTCGGGGGAGGGTTGGGGAACGCCATCAGATCGGCGTTGCCGGGTGAGCGCTTGAGGCGAGGCCGCTCTCTCAGTCCGCGTCGCCGCTCGCCGAGGCGACCCGGCGGCGCAGCGAGTCGAAGCTGCCCTCGGCGATGGCAGCCCGGGCGCGCTCCATGAGGCCCAGGTAGAAGCGCAGGTTGTGGATCGAGGCCAGGCGGGCCCCGAGGGCCTCACCGGAGTGCAGGAGGTGGCGCAAGTAGGCACGCGAGAAGTCGTTGCACGTAGTGCAGTCGCACTCCGGATCGATCGGCCGCGGATCGTCGCGAAAGCGCGCGTTGCGGATGCGCAGCAGCCCGGAGTGGGTGAAGAGCACCCCGTGGCGGGCGTGACGGGTGGGCAGCACGCAGTCGAAGAGGTCGACACCGACTGCGATGGCCTCGACGAGGTCGACGGGTCGGCCGAGTCCCATCAGGTAGCGCGGCGCCGACTCCGGAAGCTCGGTGTGGGTGAGGGCGACGAGCGCCGTCCGCCGGTCCGCGTCCTCGCCCAGGCCCAGGCCGCCGTGGGCGTACCCGTCGAAGCCCAGCTCGGAGGTCCGCTGCGCGCTGGTGCTCCGCAGCGACTCGGAGGTGCCGCCCTGCACGATGCCGAACACCCATTGATCGTCGCGTTTCCGGGCCCGGGCAGCGCGCTCCGCCCAGCGCAGGGTGCGCTCCATGGCGACCCGCGCATCCGAGGCGTGGTCGGGGGGAATGCACTGGTCCAGCACCATCGCGATGTCCGCGCCCAGGGCCTCCTGGATGCGAATCGCCCCCTCCGGAGAGAGCTGTCGGCGCGAGCCGTCGAGGGGTGAGGCGAAGGTCACGCCCTCCTCATCGATGCGCGCCTTGTGGGCCAGGGAGGTCACCTGATAGCCGCCGCTGTCCGTGAGCCAGGGGCCCGTCCAGCCCGTGAAACCGTGCAATCCGCCGAGCGTCGCGATCACGTCCTCGCCGGGGCGCTCGTGGAGGTG
>CALDCK010000407.1 GCA_937937315.1 uncultured bacterium | reverse complement strand
CGTGGCGGGGGGCGTCGTGCGCTCGACACCGGCCACAGTCGCCGCCGGCCTCGCGCTGTCGCCTCCCTCCTCCGCGGCGGCATCGGGCTCTGCGCCCGCGGCAACGACCGCGAGGAAGAGGCCCGCCAGCCCCCCCGTCATCCCGCGTGCACGCCACCACCAGCCCATGAACGATCGCCCCCAGCGAGCCGCCCACGGGCCCGCATCGACGGGCATTCCCCCGCCGGATCTCGAGTGCGGATGCAACGCAGCTCGACGCCGGGCGAAGCGGGGGAGCGAGAGGAGGAGGGGCGACCTGCGATCCGGAAGCGGTTCGCCCCGCCGCGTCTCCTTCCCGACCCCGGAGAAGGACGCGCTTGCTTGGAAGGCCGGTCTTCTGGCTCCCGGATCCCTCGGTCATCGAGCCTTCCCAGCCCCCCTGGGAGATGCCCCGATCGCGGAGTCCTTGGACCCCCGGGGCCCTCTCGGGCCAGTGGCGTCATTCGATGACCGTCCCCGGTTACAGCGACGGGCTCGCGCCGGATTCTCACCGGCTTCCCGCAGCCTCCCCGCCCGTCGCCGTTCTCCTGTCGGAGCCATCGCAGGGATGGCTGCCGTCGTGCACACGGGTCGCGGAGGCCGCCCCCGAGTCGCCGGCTTCTCGCCGCGCGTCGGGGGACACCTTCCACCGCATATGTCGCCGGCGTTTGTACCCTGACCCCGCCGATCCCGTCAATGGGGCGCGGCGCCTGGGGCGGGATCCCCTCGGAGGGTCAGCCCGACAGCTCTTCGGCGAAGAGGGACTTCACACGCTCCCATGCATCGGCGGCCGCCTTCTCCTGATAGGCCGGACGCTGATCGCAGAAGAACCCGTGATCCGCTCCCGGGTAGACCACGATCTCGTTGCGGATACCGCTCTCCTCGAGGGCGGAACGCACAGCCTCCACCTGATCCGAGGGGATGAAGGCGTCCTGATCGCCGAACAGGCAGAGGATGCGGCCCCGGATCCTCGAGGTCCGGCCGAGCGTCGAGGCCTGACCGCCGGGTCCCTGGGGCGCCGCCACACCGCCGCCATAGAACGAGGCCGAGGCGCGCACGTCGGTCTCGCAGGCGGTGAGGTAGGTCATGTGCCCCCCGATGCAGAAGCCCATGGCCCCGATCCGATCGCCGTTCACGTCGTCTCGGCTGCGCAGATAGGTCAAGGCCGCATTCGCATCGGCGATCATCTCGTCGGCGGCCAGCTGATTCAGCAGCTCCATCCCCTTCCCGAAGCCGGCCTCGTCGTAGCCGTACTCGACGCCGGGGCCCGTGCGGTGGAAGAAATCCGGCGCCAGGGCGACGTACCCCTCTCCCGCGAGCCTCTCGGTCACCTCGCGGATGTGGGAGTTGATGCCGAAGATCTCCATGAAGACGAGCACGGCGGGGTAGACGCTGCCATCGGCCGGCCGTGCCAGATAGCCGCCCATGGCGGCTCCTTCGGTCGGGATCTGGATGCGCTCGGTGGTGATGTCCATGCTGGCTACGCCTCCGCGTCATTGGGCCGGAGCCCGGGAGCCGGGCAGGTTGCCCAGGGTGCGCCGCGACGTCAAGCGCTTCTTCAGGCGTGCATACGCGGCAGCGGCGGCGTCTCGGCCAGGACCCGACCTTCGTGCTCTGCCAGCTCGCCGAGGCGCGCCGCGACCTCGCCCTCCGCGGCGAGCTGCCGCGCAAGCCGGAGGTAGACGCCGTGATGCCGGGCCTCCGAGGCGAGCAGACCGCCGTAGAAGGCGGCGAGCGCGGCGTCGGGCGCGTGATCGGCCAGGAGCCCGAAGCGCTCGCAGCTTCGGGCCTCGATGAGAGCGCAGCAGAGCAGCGTGTCCAGCAGACGTGCGGGCTCGTGGGCGCGGCACACGCGACGCAGGCGACCGGCGTAGGGACTCGGACGCAGCGGCCGAAACCGCTCTCCCCGGAGATCGAGCAAGCCGAGCACCTGCTCGAAGTGGACGAGCTCCTCGCGGGCCAGACGCGAGAGGGGCTCCATCAGGTAGGCGTGTTGCGCGTAGCGGAAGACCAGATTCACGGCCATCCCCGCCGCCTTCTTCTCGCAGTGTGCGTGGTCGACGAGCAGCTCTCCCAGGTCGGGCAGAACACGGTTCGCCCACTCGGGTCCGGTCGAGGTCGCCAGGGACAGCACGGCGGAGGGAGTGTATCCACCCCCTCCCCCTCTCCCCAGGCCGTCGCCCTTCCCCGCCGGCGGGACCCTGCGGCTAGAATGCGGGGGTGAAGTACCGGAATCTCGGACGCAGCGGCCTCGTCGTGAGCGAGATCTCCCTGGGATCCTGGCTGACCTTCGGCTCGAGCGTCGACCGCAAGGCGACCCGAGACATGGTGCACCGGGCTTTCGACCTCGGCATCAACCTCTTCGACACCGCCGACGTCTACGCAAACGGCGCCAGCGAGGAGGCCCTGGGCTACGCGCTGCGGGGCGTACCGCGGCCGAATCTGGTGATCGCGTCGAAGTGCTTCTTCCCCATGTCCGAATCGCCCAACGACCGGGGGCTCTCGCGCAAGCACATCGTGGAAAGCGTCGAGGGCTCGCTGCGTCGCCTGGGAACCGACTACCTCGACCTGCTCCAGTGCCATCGCGCCGACCCCCGGACCCCGATCGAAGAAACGGTCTGCGCCTTCGAAGACCTCGTTCGCCAGGGAAAGATCCTCTACTGGGGCGTCTCGGAGTGGTCCGCCGACGCCATCAGCGAGGCCTGCCGAGTCGCGGACCAGCGCCACGCCTATCGACCGATCTCGAACCAGCCCCAGTACTCGATCCTGCGACGCCGCGTCGAGGCCGAGGTCCTGCCGACCTGTGAGCGCGAGGGGCTCGGCCAGATCGTCTTCAGCCCCCTGGCGCAGGGGGCCCTCACCGGAAAGTACCGGGCGGGTGCGGTGCCTGCGGACTCCCGGGGCGCAGACCCCCAACGCAACGTCTTCATGAGCGCATTCCTCGAGGAGGAGGCGCTGTCGCGGATCGAGGCGCTGCGCCCGCTTGCCGCGGACGTTGGACTCTCGATGGCGCAGCTCGCTCTGGCCTGGTGTCTGCGCCAGCCCAGCGTCTCGAGCGTCATCGTCGGCGTCACCCGACCGGAGCAGCTCACCGACAACCTGGAGGCCGCCGGAAAGACGCTGCCGACGGAGCTTCAAGCCCGGATCGACGCCCTCTTCCCCGCCCCCTGAGCGCGGAGTCTCCGGACAGCGACTCTCCCGGTCAGGAGCGGTGCTCCGAGGCGCGGTAGACCTGCATCGGGGGATCCGGGTCGAGCTCAGGGTTGGGGTCGGCGAGGATCCGAAGTGCCGCCTCGCGCTCGTCGTCGGTGAAGGCGCGAGTCGACGTGCAGAACTCGACCATGATGCCGTTCGGGTCCGTCGCGTAGATCGACGTGCACCAGCCGTGGTCCATCTCCATCACGTCCACCCCGTGGGCCAGCATCCGCTCCCGTCGACGCGCCAGATCCTCGAGGTCGGACGCGGCGAAGGCGATGTGATTGGTCCAGATCGGGAGCCCGACCCCGGTCGCGATCGCCGGGGACCAGTCTTTCGGCAGGTCTGGATCGTGGAGGTCCCAGAAGGCGATCATCTCGCCGTTCCCGGTGTCGTAGAAGAGGTGCTTCGCGTGGCCCGTCTCTCCGCTGCGGCCCACCTGCACCTTCTCCAGACTGAAGCCCATCGCCCCGGTGTAGAACTCGTGATTCGCCTTGACGTCCCGGGTGGCGATCGCGATGTGATGGAATCCCATGGGCAGCCTCCGTTCGCCTGGCCCGACGCCTCAAGGTCGCACGTCGAGCCCGGACCTGCATCCGAGCGATCACCGCGAGCCACGACTCAGGGAGCGTCCGCCTCCGCGACCCGATGGAAGACGCGCAGGCGACCGGCCCCCTCGCCCGGCACCGCGGCGGTCTCGAACCTGTGCGGATCCGGCGTCGACGCAGACGCACTCACGGCGGGGATGTTGTTGTAGTGGGTATCGAGCACCGGCAGCCGCTCCTCGGAGTAGCGTCCGCGCGCCAGGAAGCGCCGGAGCTCAGGCAGGGCCCGGGGCCACGCCCGTCGCGGAATCACGACATCCGGCGTCAGGGCGCGCTCCTCGGCGATGTTGTTCTGGACGAGCCCTACGATCACCCGGCTGTCGAGGTAGTACATCAGCGGATGCGCCTCGTAGTTGGTGGCGATGACGAGGGCACTCGGCTCGGCATAGCGCTCGCGGAGGTGGGCCACGACGAAGTCCACCGGGCCGCGCACCGGAACGGCGATCTCGGCGAGCCGCCCCCTCACCTCTCCCCAGCGCAGCCCCACCGGCGCCAGGGCCAGCAGGACGAGGACCGCGAGCATCCGGCGCCGCGCTCTTCGGGCAGGGACCTCCGGCAGAGAGCGCGGCACGAGATCGAGGAGCGCACTCGCATCGAGCAGGAACGAGAGAGTGAGCAGCGGACTCAGCACCACGAAGTAGCGCTCGTAGACGAGGGGATTCAGGCACCCCACGGCGGCGTAGCCCAGCGAGAAGAGGAGCAGCCGTGGCGCGACTCTCGCATCGGCTCCGCCCCCTTCGCCTCGCGCCCCACGCGCGTGCAACAGGGCGACGGCCCCTCGCGCCAGCAGGGCCGGCATCAGCTGCTCGTGACGCAGGAAGTGAAGGCCGACCCACCCCAGGTTCGTGAGATAGCCTCCGAGCGAGATGCCCACGTCTCGGGCGAAGCCCGTCGCGACGTCGAAGGTCTCGAAGAAGAGCAGCGCCGGAATCGCTGCAACCACACCCAGCGCGTGGGGAGCCAGGGCCCGGAGGAGGAAGGGACGACGCGGCCCGACGAGCCGGCGCGAGGCCAGGACTGCGTCGGCGGCCAGCAGAGCCGTCGTCGCAAACCAACCCACGTAGAAGACCTGGAAGAGCGCGATCGATGCCAGGGCCTGGAGCCCCCCGTACACGCTCCAGCGCAGGGCGCTCCCGTGAATCCGACGCGCGTGCAGGGCCAGCATGCCGCAGAGCACGAGCACGAGAAGCGGGTAGTAGCGCAGCTCCCTCAGGTGGAGCAGCAGCGAGATCGAGGTAGCGGTGACCGCGGCGAAGGCCGCCGAGAAGGCGATCCGCCGCCCGGCGGGCACCCAGGGAAGGACGCCCCAGAGCAGGAGTCCGAGGCCCGTCGCTCCGGCCAGGGCGAAGGGCAGCCGCAATCGCGCCGTGCGCGCGTGGTCACCCGCGGCTCCCCGGGCCCACCAGACACCCGGGACCGCGAAGTAGAAGTCGCCCCAGGTCTTGCCGATGTAGGCGTCGACCGACTCCTTGACGCCGACCGCCACGTTCGCCCCGAACTCGTAAACGACGTTGCGGCCGTCGTGGACCTTCGGGTAGCCGAACTCGAGGATCCGGCTGGCGAACATCGCCGTCTCCCCCTCGTCCTGCCAGAGAAGGGGGTGGCCCAATCGAGCGAAGAGCATCCCACCGAAGGCGGACAGGGCGAGTACGAGCACAACGGTGGGGGCGAGACGCCGCATGAGCGAGCGCGATTGTCCCCGATCGCTACGCGCCCCGCTGCCCGCCTTGGCGAGCGTCGGGGCGCGGGATCAGTTCCCGCTCGGGAAGGTCGTGGCGCCGGGTCCGCCACCCAGTCCGGGCCCGGCCTCGATCAACACCATGCCCCCACCGGTATCGGCGGCGGCTCCACAGACCGCTCCCGGTGTCTCACAGGGATGCCGTGCCGGCGGGCCCGGCATCTCCGCGATGTTGCTCCAGGCGATCGGCGGCGGACCGGCCGCGACGTCGGCGATCTCGTCCGGCGAGAAGTGATGATCCGTCGCGGCCAGCCCTCCGAGGTCCGAAGGACAGGTCTCGAAGCTCGAGGTGGAGATCCGCTCGTCGTGGGCGTCTGCCGCGTAGAGAGGCTCACGGGGCTTCGCGATCACACACTGGCCGGGCGAGGCGTGATGGTTCTCGGCGTTGCGCGACACGTGGAGGGGCGCATCCCACTCGCAGAACATCGCGTAGGGGCCGACCTTCTCCGAGAGCAGGTAGGCCTCCGCGTCGTTCCCGGCCACCCGGACCTCGGCGTCGGCCGCTGCGAGCCGTGCAGTCCCGCCTCCGTCGCGAACATCGATCACCCGAACCCGCCCCTTCTGGAGCGTTGCGTCCGGAGCGCCGTCGTCGGTTCGTGCGAAGCGGACGGCCGAGGAGTCCGGCACCTGGGTGAGGTAGTCGCCACTCAGCACGCCCACGTTCGACGAGGTGCCCGTGGAGAGGGTGTCACCCGGAAAGACGCTGTCGCCGCACTCGAGGGGCCGGACGATGCCGTCCGCGCCGGTCGCTGTGACGCTTCCGCTCGCGGAGGTGATCCGTCCCACGGCATCTTCACCCGCCGCACCGACAGGCAACAGGAGCCCCACTCCGAGCAGTGTGATTCCGAGAGTGCGTACGTTCATGGGATCCTCCCCCCTACGGGCCGTAGGAGACTGTGAAGTAGCCACCGAGGATGTGGCGATCGTAGTCGTAGGCGTCCGTGTTCGAGTCGCTGTCGAAGTAGCGCCAGTGCGCCGTGACGGACATCCAGTCGGTGATCGGGCGCTCGAGCGCGACCCGGGTGCTCCACAGATTGTCGCGGCGGCTTGCTCCGCCCTGCGGAGGGGTATTGAAGGAAGAGGCCCTGCGGTACCAGTCGTAGGAGTAGCGAGCTTCCGCGTCGAAGGTGACCTCGAAGGGAAGTGCCTGCCGGACCCCGAGATGGCCGCCGATGCCCTGGAAGGAGAAGTCGTCGCCCTCGGCCTCGTAGAAGCCGTAGACGATGCCGCCCCGGAGATCCGTCGTGTCCGTGACGCCGATGCCGTGGTCGTAGCCGGTGCGGAAGGCGAAGCCGTCGCGATCGCGCTCGCGGCTGTAGTCTTCACCGTCGACGACGGCATTGCGGATCTTGAAGAGATAGTCGCGATAGCCGCCCCGGGCGTAGAGCCTCCCGTTGCCCGCATCCTCGAAGTCCCGGTGATAGGAGACCGTGCCGCCGACGTGACCGAGGTAGGGATCCGTCTCGAGCCAGGCGTAGCCCGCGTAGGGCTGGAGTCGCACGAAGCTCTTCTCGTCGATCCGCCGGTCGAGCCAGGCGGAGAGGCTCGGGTACTGGGTGTCGAACTGGTGCAGGTCGATGTGGGCGTTGCCGTAGTAGCCGGCGATCACGCCGCCCGCCCATTTCTCGGTTCGCAGGAGCTCGGCCCCCGCCTCGCCGAACCAGATCGCGCGCCCGTCCTCCTGGTCGGAAATGTTGTCCGGGAGGGTGACCCCGTCGCCTCGGATCACGACGTTGTCGTCCCACTCACCGCCGACCGAGACGGTCGCCCAGAAGTTCGGCGCCTCGGCCGCCTCTCGCTCGTCGAGGCGATCCAGGGCGTTGCCGGCCTCGGTCGCCCAGGCCGAGGACGGTGCGTCGTCCTTCACGCGTCGCAGGGCCTCCCGGGCGCGCTCGCGGTCGCGGGCGCGCTCCCAG
>CALDCK010000406.1 GCA_937937315.1 uncultured bacterium | reverse complement strand
CCGCAAGCCCTGGTTCGGCGTCAGTAGTCGCTGTTCGAACGCGCTGCGACGGTGTTGTAGATCGGGTTCCCACCCTCGTCGACCGGAGTACCGTCCCCGTTCAGGGGCTCCCCGCACTCGACCAGCACGCCGCCCACCTCTTGCGGGTGAACGTAGAGCACCGTCTGAACCGAGTTGTTTCCGTCGACGTCACCGTACGCAGCCGCCGTGAAGCACGACTCGCAGGTGTTGCACCCCAGTCCCGAGGCGCTCGTCCAGGCCCCATAGGAGTAGAAGACCTCGCCCTCGGGCTCCCAACCGAGCGACCGGTAGGCCGCACTGGCATCTGCCTCCCAGGGCATCTTCTGGGGACTGAGCACGCCGGAGTTGTACATGGTGGGATCCGGGTACGAGTTGCCCGAGTCGACGAATGCGTCCCGCTCTGCCTGGTAGGCAACCTGAGAGCGCGCCAGCTCCGCCAGGTTCGAGAAGGCCTCGCTCCGGCGGGTGCGCGCCTGATATCGGACGAAGTTGGGAATCGCGAGCGCGGCCAGCACTCCCAGGAGCGCGACGACGATCATCAGCTCGACCAGGGTGAACCCTTCACGACTTCGCATCTGGCGGATCTTCGGCATGTGCCACTCCACGAAGGGGAAAGAGGAAAGCGGAGGGCCGGGCGCACCCGACCCTCCGCGATCGGTCGAACCAGTCGCCTTAGAAGAGGCTCTGGCCGGACGTGGCGTCGCAGGGGCCCACCACCTCGGCCATCAGGAACGTCTCGTCGCAGGTACCACCATTGTTGAGGTTCTCTGCGCCGGGGATGTTCGCCGCCGGGCCCTTCTTGTAGCCCCAGCTCTGCGGGTTGCCATCGGCGTCGATGTCGGCGCCAGCGGAGGCCGTGTAGGCCGAGCCCGCCGCATCAGTGGCCACGCCATAGTTGAAGAAGACCTGGCCTTCGGGGCCCCAACCGAGCTGATCGAAGCCGTCGCCGGTGCCGTCGCCATTCACGAAATCGACCTTGAGGTTCTGGCCGTTGGCGGAGGGCGAGGCGCTCGCCGAGACGTAGTACCCGAACTCCGAGTAGTAGGACTGCTCGGCCGTGCGGATCGCGGCGAGATTGGTCTTGCCCTCGGCCGACTTCGCCTTCAGCTGGAAGCGAAGGAAATTCGGAATCGCGATGGCGGCCAGGATTCCGATGATCGCAACGACGATCATCAGCTCGATGAGCGTAAAGCCCTTGCGCTGCTTCATTGTCTTCAAGTTCGATCTCCCTGTAGTCGTAACAAGCGCCCGAATCGCTCCCACTTTGGAACCCCTTCCCAGGTGGCCCCGCCAGCCGACCTTCGGCGTGGGCATGGGCGCTCGGTCACGCATCGGGTGATGGACGTAGCAACCGCTGTGCCAACCTCCGCGGTGCGTATCCACGCATCGGCAGGACCGGAGGCGAACCTGAGCGGGGGCGGCGCCTTCCGCGGATCGCATCCTTCGTGGGCCCGTACCCCGCCCCCACGCGATTCTCCGGTGAGGGTGACGATTCGCGGCACCCGGGTGACCAGATGCGTCGCCGCGCTCAAGCCTCGACCGGCCGGATCCGAAGCACTCCTGTGCAGGCCGCGTGCAACTTCGCAGCGGAGCCACCGCGCAAAGAGCGCGTGCTCCGCGGTCAGCGAGCAGACTGGGTGGAGACCGCGTGCATCGCCAAGGCATCATCATCGCATGCCTGGTCTTCTCCGGGCTCTCCGCGCTGGTCTATCAGCTGATCTGGACCCGCCTCCTGGGCTTCTCCCTGGGGACGAGCACCGAGGCCATCGCCATCGTGCTTGCGGTCTTCTTCGGAGGCCTTGCACTGGGGAACCTCGCGGCCGCCCGTTGGCTCGACCGGGTGAAACGGCCGCTGCGCGTCTATGCGCGGCTCGAAGCGGGCATCGGCCTCTACGCCCTGCTGTCGCTTCCGGTGCTGCGGCACCTCGATCAGGCCTTCGCATGGCTGGGTACGCCCGAATCCGAGGCGGGGCTGGTAGCCCTCCGGATCGCCCTCGCGGTCTGCGTCCTGCTGCCCCCGACCATCGCCATGGGCGCCACCCTGCCCGTCGTTGCACGGGGCCTGGTGAGCCGCGACGGAAGTCTGGGGCGCGGGGCGGCCCACCTCTACACCGCGAATACGCTGGGCGCCGTCCTCGGTGCCTACCTCTGTGGGTTCTGGATGATTCCCGAGCTGGGGCTCACCCGCTCCATCGCCATCGCGGGCGCGATCAACCTGGCGGTCGCCGCCCTGGTCGGAGCGCTATCGGCACGCGGGGATGGCATCGCCCGGACCGAGGCGGCCCCCTCCGCGCGCGGCACGATTCCGACCGGACCCCAGCGAGCCCTCTACCTCACCTGCTTCGCCGCGTCGGGCTTCGTCGCCATCGGCTACGAGATCGTCTGGTCGAAGGTCTTCGGCGTGGTCATGGAGGGGACCCTCTACGGCTTCGCCGCCGTCCTCTCGGCCTACCTCCTCGGTATCGGCATCGGCAGTCTGGCGATCTCCCGCCGGGTAGACGCGATCGGGGATCTCCCCCGAGCCTTCGCCGTCCTGCACGTCGCCATCGGCGCGAGCGTCGTGGTGGGCACCTGGGCCGTGCCGCTCCTTCCCTTCGCCTACGCCACCCTCTCGCGCGTCGCGCCGGCCGGCGATGCCGTACATCTGCTCTACCTGCTGGTGCTCCCGATCATCCTGGTTCCCACAGCGCTCTTCGGCGCCGCATTTCCCATCCTGATCCGACTCGATGCGGGCCGCGCCGAGCGCGTGGGGCGGAGCATTGGAATCGCCACGGCGGTCAACACCGCCGGAAGCATCGCCGCGAGCCTGATGGTGGGCTTCTGGTGGATTCCCACCCTCGGGATGGACGGGTCGCTCTTCACCCTGCTGATGATCGACTTCGCCGCGGCCCTGGCCCTCCTGGTCGGCTTCCAGTCGACGGGCGGCGCCGCGCGACTGCGCGCCCTCGCCGGCTCCGCCGCCGTGGTCGGCACCGTCGCGCTGTCCTTCGGCGGCGTTCACATCGAAGACGCGATCGCCGGGCGCCAGCTCGAGGCGACCGACCTGCGCGACTACCTGCGAGGCCTCGAGGAGCAGGGGGCGACCCGCGGCATCACCATCGAAGGCCGCAGCTCGATCGTCAGCGTGCACTCGACGGACGAGGCTCGCGTCCTCCGAACCAATGGTCTCCCCGAGTCCGGCGTCTCCTATGCGCCGCCCCACGCTTCCCTCGAGGCCACGTTCCTGGGCGTGTGGCCCTACCTCCTGGCTCGCGACCCGCAGCGGGCCCTCGTGATCGGGCTGGGCGGCGGCAATACCCTGAGCGCCCTGCTCCCAACCCGCGTCGAATCGATCGATGTCGTCGAGCTCGAGCGCGGCGTCGCCCGCGCCGTGGGACTCCTGCACGAAGGGCTCCCCAATCCGCTCGACGATCCCCGGGTCCAGCTCCGCGTCGCCGATGGTCGCAACGACCTGCTGCTCCACCGCTGGTCCGGCGCTCCGGGCTACGACCTCATTACCTCCCAGCCGAGCCATCCCTGGCGGGTGGGGGCCGCGAATCTCTTTACCGAGGAGTTCTTCCGCCTCGCCCGCGGCGCCCTGCGGTCGGGTGGGATCTTTGCCACGTGGCTGAACGGATTCCGCATCGATCCGGACGCCCTGCTCTCGGTGGTGACGAGCTTCGAGCGCATCTACCCCGGGGCGCTCCTCGTGGACGTGAGTCGGGGCGGTCGACGCGCCTTCCTGCTCCTCGGCTCGACGGACCCCCTCGGACTCGATGCCGACCTCCTGAGCGAGCGGCTGGCCGAGCCCGCACTCGCCGACTACCTCGCCGACTTCGAGATCGGTGGCACCGCCGCGTTCCTGGCCCGCATCGAGGGACCGGCCCGGGTGTTCGCCGCCATCGATCCGGGTGCGGCGAACACCGACGACAACGCCTTCGTCGAGAGCCGCACTCCCCGAAGCCTGCGCTGGCAGCATCTCGACTTCACCGAGATCGAGGCCCGACTTCCGCGGGACGCGCCCCTGCTGCCCGAGATGCGCGGCCAGACCTCCGCCGCCGCCGTCGCCGCGGCACTCCTCGAGCGGGGCGAGGGGAGCTCCTGGGTCCACCGCCGCTCCCTCGAGCGCCTGCTCGACCAGTTCCGCGACGTGATTCCCCCCTGGCAGGCCAGACTCCTGCTGGCGCGAGGGGACCTTGGTGACCCGGCGCGCGAGGCCGCAGCGCTGGCGACCCTCGACGAGCTGACGAATCACCCCCCGGCCCGGCTCGAAGCGCTGCGCGCCCGGGGTGCCCACCTGGCGCGGCACCGCTCCGCCTGGCGAGAGGCGGCTCTGGACTTCGCCGCCGCCTGGACCGACTCCGGCGCCACGGAGGACGCCTACGACGCCGGCCGCGCCCTGCATCCGGTCGATCCAATCGGGGCCTGGGCCTGGTTCGCGCGCATTCCGGCCGACCGCCGGGGTGACTACCCGAGGCTCGCGTTCTACGCGGCCGACCGGGCGCTGCGTCGAGGGACCTCGGTCGAGATCCTGGGCGATCGCCTCGCGGCGCTGCAGAGCTTTCTCGAAAGCGACGAGGGTCGTCGCTACCCCGGCGCCCACGAGCTCGCGGCCCGGATCGCCTGGAGGCTGGGAGACGCGCCCACGGCCCGGGCCCACGCCGACGCCGACGGTCGAGCACGGGCCGGTCAGGCCTCTTCGGCCCTGCGCCATGCCGAGACCGCGCTCGAGGAGGGGCGCCTCGACGCGGCCCGGGGAGCGCTCGCCCGCGCCGCGCCGCTCATCCCCGGCGACCCGCGTCTCGCCACCCTCGTGGCAGAGCTCGGCGCGGCAGAGAAAGACGTCCGGGCCACGAGTCGCGCCCTCACCGAGCTGCAGCGCTGGGCCACCACGCGCGAGGAAGGCCTCCGCGCCGAGAATCGCTTCCGCACGCGCCACGGCCTCGCGCTATGGCCGGCAGCACCGGCGCCGTTCGAGGCCGAGTAGACTCCCGCAGAACCCGGCCGACCCCGCCGCGGGCGAGCCTCATCCAGTCCTGCTAGCTTGCTCCCCCGCCAGCGCGCTCCCATCGTCTAGCGGTCTAGGACGCAGCCCTCTCAAGGCTGAGACAGGGGTTCGATTCCCCTTGGGAGCGCCACGCGCATTCCTGTGCTGCGGTACGCCCTGCCCTCCCCGTCACCCGAGAGGCCATGCCGGAATTCGCGTTTGCGTTCCTGGACTGCGAGTTCGGCGGACTCGACCCGCAGCTTCACGACATCACCGAGATCGGGGTGATCGTGACCGACTACCGGCTGGCGGAGCTCGCCGAGGGGGAGTGGAAGATCTCCGCTCGCGCCGACCGGATCACGGACGAGGCAGCGAAGATCAGCGGCTACGACGCGGAGGCCTGGCGCGACGCCCCGGGAGTCCGCGAGGTCCTCACTCGGGTCGCAGATCTGATGCCGGCGGGAAAGACGGTCGTGCCGGCCGGCCAGAACGTCCGCATGGACGTGCAGTTCCTGGAGCTCGCCTACCGGAAGTGCGGGATCCCCTACCCCTTCGACTACCACGTCATCGATCTGGCCACGCTCTTCTACGCATGGTCGCTGATCGCTGGCGAGGAGCTCCCGGCGCTCTCCCTGCGACAGGCTGCGGTCAACGCCGGCCTGAGCGAAGGCAAGATGGCCCACCGGGCGATGGCAGACGCGAGACTCACCCTCGAGGCCTTCCGCCACTACCTGGGGAGGCTGATGCTCCGCCCCCCGGCAGACGAGCCGCCGCCACAGACGCCTGACGCGAGCTGATCGCCGCCGCCGAGCAGCGCGACGCGCTCCTCAGTCGTCCGGGTTCGGCTCCCGGTCTCGGACCTGGCGTTCCACCAGCTCCCAGAGCCGCCGCTTCAGACGTTCTTTGAAGCGGGGATCCACCGGTACGTCGAGGAGGTCGGCCTGGAGAAACTCCCGCAGCTCCTCGATCGAGAAATCCATCATCGCGTCTTCTGCCATCGTCTGATCCCGCTCCGCACCGGCTGCCCCACCAATTCGCCGCGCCTCGCGCGGCCTGCCTCTCTCCACGCTGCCCCCCGGCTCACGAGGAACGCTGCGCGTCCTCAATCCGCGCCCGCTCCCTCGGATTCCAGTGCATCTACGACCAGTCGCTTGACTCGATACAGGCTCGAGCGCACCGCGTCGTTCGATCGAGACATCCGATCCGCAATCTCCTGGATCGGAAGGTTCTCGAAGTGCCGTAGGAAGAACACCTCAGCCTGCCATGGTGTGACCGATCTGAGTGTGTGCTGGATCACATCTGCACTGCGCCGAAAGCTCAGCCGCTCTTCCGGCGAATAATCGTCCACACCGAGGCCGGGAGTTCCCAGCTCGGCCTGGGCTCGTTCGAGCCGCACCTCGTGGGCTCGCGACTTTCGGATCTGATTGTTGACCGTGTTTCGTGCGATCCCGTAGATCCAGGACAGCAGCGAAGCCGTGCCCCGGTAGGCGCCCATCGAGCGGAACACCGCTGTGAAGGTGTCCTGCGTGGCCTCTTCCGCATCGGCGCGGTTGCGAAGCCGCGTATACGAGAAGTTGTAGACCCGCTGGAAGTAGCGGCCGTATAGGACGGAGAAGGCGGACTCGTCTCCAGCGCGGATCGCCGTCACCAGATCCTGGTCGGTCCGGTCCTCGGTGGTGGCGCTGAATGAACTTCGATCTCGGGGCAACGCGGTCTCCTCGCGCTGTCCCTTCCCAGGCAGGGCGGCGAACCGCCCACGTTATGATGGTGGCCGTTTCCTGGAGGAGGTGGCAGTTTTTTCCACTCCTCCCGCCGGACTACGCAGGACTCTTCGCCCCGCGGGCGCGCGCCCTGAGAGCGCGATGGTCCGCGGCCCCGGCACTCGGACGACCCGGAATGGCACCGCGAGGGCAGCCACGAACGGCGGCGCCCTCCGAAGCCCAGGGAGCAGGAGCTCGGGGTGACCAGCCGGCGGCCGCGTGGAGCGAACGCTCAGTAGGGGGCGTCGAGCAGGGCCTCGAGACCCGGGGCACTCTGGGCGATCGCGCGCCGCATCCGATAGAGGTTCGCCTTGATGGCATCCTCGGACTTGCCGAGCGCCTCGGCGATGCTGCGAATCGATTGGCGGCGCAGGTGCTTCAGGTGGAAGATCCGCCGCTGGAGCGGGGTCAGGTCGTGCTCGATCACGGCCTCGCAGAGCCGGAGCATGCGACGCGCATCGACTGCGCGGTCGGCGGAGACGGTCTTCCCCGCCACCTCGCGGGCATCTCCTTCGAGGGACTCCAGCCGGGGACGCGCCTTCCGGAAGCGGCGATTCACCGTGTTTCGGGTGACCCCGAAGATCCAGATGAGCAGGGGAGCGGTGCCCTCGTAGCTACCCAGCGCTCGGAACACCGTGAAGAACACCTCCTGGGCCACGTCTTCGGCTTCGCCCGGGTCTCCCAGGCGCTTGAGTGCGAAGCGATATACGCGCGGGAAGTAGGCCTCGTAGAGCATCTCGAAATGCTCACGACTACCGCTCAGGATCTGGTCGACCAGCTCGCGATCGCTGGACCAAGCTACACCGGAATGCGACACGGGATTTCTCCTGCACGCCGTCCACGAGGGCCGCTGGGGGGTAGAATCGGGGCGAAGAGGACCGGGCGGCGGGGTCGGCACCCGCACCAGTCGATCCTCAGAGTTCCATCGGGCGGGATCCTTGGGGAATCCTGCGCCCTTCTCTCATCTCCCTGTTCTTCCCTGGTTGCGCTCCTCGTAGAGTGACGGGCTTTCCAAGAGTGCGGGACTCGCGTCCCGGCGTGATGAAGTGCACGTCGTGTGCCAGCGACCCCCGGAAGTGCAGAAAAAGAGCACAACTGGTTGATTCAGTTGGACAACCGAACTCCTTCGTCTACCTGGAAACGGCGTTCTAGACCCGTGGGGGAGAAGAACTCCATTTCCACTTCTGTGCACGCCGCTTCTCAACCGCTACGCAATCGCTCGACGGCCGTCCCTTCGAGAGGATCCCCTCAGATCTTGCCGGGGCGGATCCACCAGGCGCCGTCTTCCCAGTGCCAGCGATCGGCCCGATGAAACCCGACCTCCCAGAACCGGAGCGGGCGGTCGTCCTGGCCCACATAGAGGACCCTCACCTGTGCCGTGGTGGGGTCCTCGAAGCGCAGCTCCAGCACCTCGATGAGCACCGGGCGGCGCCGCTCGAAGTGGGCGTCCCCGAAGGCCTGGGCGAGATCGGCGTAGTAGTCGAGAAAGAGGTTCGGACTGCGGAAGTGCTCCCGCATGATCCGGTCGGCAAAGGTCTCGAGGGTGTTGAAGCGTCGGCTGGCCAGTCGCAGATAGAAGCCATCGACACGACGTCGCAGGGCCAGAGCGGTGTCCGAGTCCACGGCAATGGAGCGGATCGCGGGCGGCGGCGGGGCACTGCCACCCCGGCAGCTCGCCGCCCCGAGGAGGACGAGGAGCAGACCCAGGGCGATCCCGGGACGCACGCTCACCGCCGTCGCACCGCCGCCTGGGCGGCCGCCAGTCGCGCGATCGGGACCCGGTAGGGGGAGCACGACACGTAGTCGAGACCGACCCGGTGACAGAAGTCGATGCTCTGGGGATCGCCCCCGTGCTCGCCGCACAGACCGAGCTTGAGGCGGGGGCGGGTCTTCCGGCCGCGCTCCACGGCGATCTCGACGAGAGCCCCGATTCCGTCCTCGTCGATCGAGACGAAGGGATCGCTGTCGAGGACTCCCGCCTCCAGGTACTCGGGCAGGAACCTCGCGGCGTCGTCCCGCGACAGGGCGTAGGTCATCTGGGTGAGATCATTGGTCCCGAAGGAGAAGAAGTCGGCGCACTCGGCGATGGCATCGGCGGTGAGCGCCGCCCGCGGCACTTCGATCATCGTTCCCACGTGCAGCCGGAATGCCCGGGACCCACCGGACACCCGCTTCGCCTCGCGTTCGACCAGGGCGCGAAGCCTCGACAGCTCCTCGCGATGGGCGACCAATGGGATCATGATCTCGGGCCTGACGCGGATCCCCTCCTCGGCCACGAGTACCGCCGCCTCGACGATCGCGCGGACCTGCATCTCGTAGATCTCGGGGAAGGTGATCCCGAGGCGACAGCCGCGCAGTCCGAGCATCGGGTTCGACTCGCGCATCGCGTCGACCTGGACCCGAACCTCCGCAACGCCGATGTCGAGGGCCGCGGCGACGTCTCGGATCTCTGCCTCCTCGTGGGGGAGGAACTCGTGGAGGGGAGGATCGAGCAGCCGGATCGTCACCGGCAATCCGTCCATCGCGCGGAAGATCCCGGCAAAGTCACCGCGCTGGACCGGCTGGAGCTTCGCCAGGGCCTGGCGGCGCTGCTCGGAGGAGGTGGCGAGGATCAGCTCCCGAACCGCGAGGAGCCGGGCCGGCTCGAAGAACATGTGCTCGGTCCGGCAGAGTCCGATTCCCTCTGCCCCGAAGTCACGCGCGACCTCCGCGTCGTGGGGCGTGTCCGCATTGGTCCGCACCCCCAGCCGGCGCAGTCGGTCGGCCCAGCGCATGAGCTCCTGGAACGCACCCCCGAGCTGCGGCGTGACCATCGGCAGTCGCCCGGCGATCACCTCGCCGGTGCCGCCATCGAGGGTGATCGCATCCCCCTCCCGGAACACCCGACCGCCGACGGCCAGCTCGCGCTTCACCGCGTCCACCCGAATGTCCCCGCAGCCCGCCACGCACGGCTTGCCCATGCCCCGGGCCACCACGGCGGCGTGGGAGGTCATCCCTCCCCGTGCGGTGAGAACGCCCTCGGCGGCGTGCATTCCGTGGATGTCGTCCGGAGACGTCTCGAGCCGCACGAGGATCACCGGCTCCCCGGCCTTGTGGCGCGCCTCGGCCACCTCGGCGGAGAACACCGCACTCCCCACGGCCGCTCCAGGCGACGCCGGGAGGCCCGTGGCGATCACGTCCCGCTCGGCCTCGGGATCGAGCGTCGGATGGAGCAGGCGGTCGAGCTGGGCCGGCTCCACCCGGCACACCGCCTCGTCGCGGCGGATCCGGCGCTCCTTCGCCAGGTCCACGGCGATCTGCACCGCGGCTCGGGCGGATCGCTTCCCGGTCCGCGTCTGGAGGATCCAGAGGCGATCCTGCTGAATCGTGAACTCGAGGTCCTGCATGTCGCGGTAGTGACGCTCGAGCCGTCCCGCAATGCGCTCCAGCTCGCGATACACCCGCGGCATCTGGCGCTCGAGAGACGGCAGCTCCTCGGTCCCGGGCGGGCGGCAGGCCTCGTTGATCGGCTGCGGAGTGCGAATTCCGGCCACGACGTCTTCGCCCTGGGCGTTCTCGAGATACTCCCCGAAGAAGACCTTCTCGCCCGTGCTCGGATCGCGAGTGAAGGCGACGCCGGTCGCACACCCCTCTCCCATGTTGCCGAAGACCATGGCCTGCACGTTCACCGCCGTGCCCACCGAGTCGGGAATCCCGTGCAGCTGCCGATACCGCACGGCGCGTTCGTTCTTCCAGGACCGGAACACCGCCCCGATTGCGCCCCAGAGCTGCTCTTGCGGATCCTGGGGAAAGTCCGCCCCGGTGTGCTGTCGGACGATCTCCAGGTACTTCTCCGCCACGCGAGAGAGGTCGTCGGCGCCGAGCTCCGTATCGAGCTGCACTCCCCGCTCGTCGCGCACACTCTCGAGGCTGGCCTCGAAGCGCTCGTGGGGCACTCCCAGCACGACATCCCCGTACATCTGGATGAAGCGCCGGTAGCTGTCGTAGGCGAAACGCCGGCCGGCGATCCGGGCCAGGGCGTCGATCGAGGCATCGCCGAGCCCGAGGTTGAGCACCGTGTCCATCATGCCGGGCATCGAGATGGGCGCGCCCGAGCGGACCGAGAGCAGGAGGGGCCGATCCGGGTCGCCGAAGCGCGCGCCCATGATCTTCTCGACCCGGGCCAGGGCCTTCTTCGCGTCGGTGACGACGGCGTGGGGGATCCGACCGCGCGCCTTCGTGAAGTCCTCGGCGACCGCGGTGGAGAGAGTGAAGCCCGGCGGCACCGGAATTCCGAGCCTCGTCATCTCGGCCAGGTTCGCGCCCTTGCCGCCCAGGACCTCCCGCAGAGCCGCGCGCCCGTCGGCGCGTCCCGCTCCGAAGAAGAAGACGCGCCGCGCACGCCGCGTCGCCCCTCCCCCTCCTGCCTTCGCGCTGGAGCGCCTCGAGCCTCCGGCCCCGCCGCGGCGCGACCCCCGCGGACGGGCGCTCATGCGCGGCGCTCCACCCGGTCCCGCAGGAACGCTTGAATGCCCTCGAGGGGGACGCGATCCTGGGACATGGAGTCCCGATCGCGAACCGTCGCCTTCCCGTCGTCCGCCGACTGGAAGTCGATGGTCACGCAGAACGGCGTTCCTGCCTCGTCCTGGCGTCGGTAGCGCCGGCCGATGTTTCCGGCGTCGTCGTAGAAGACGTTCATGCTGCGCCGCAGCTCCATCTCGAGGGCGTGGGCCGGCTCGGCGAGCTTCTTCGAGAGCGGAAGTACGGCGGCCTTGATCGGGGCGAGCGCCGGGTGGAGCCGCATGACCACCCGCGAGTCGCCGCCCTCGAGGGTCTCCTCCTCGTAGGCGTTCACCAGCAGAGCGAGGCAGGTGCGATCCACCCCGGCCGAGGTCTCGATCACCATCGGCATGTAGTGCTCCTTGGTTTCGGGATCCGTCACGGCGAGGTCCTTGCCCGAGTACTCGCTGTGGCGAGAGAGATCCCAGTCGCCGCGGTCGTGGACCCCTTCGATCTCCTGCCAGCCGAAGGGGAAGAGGAACTCGACGTCGATGGCGGCACGGGCGTAGTGGGCAAGCTCGTCGTCCTCGTGGGGCCGCGTGCGCAGGTGATCCTCGTCGAAGCCGAGCTCCTGGTAGAAGCGGAGGCGCTCGCCCAGCCAGTGCTCGAACCATCGCTCGCGCTCGCTCGGGTGACAGAAGAACTCGAGCTCGGCCTGCTCGAACTCCCGCGAGCGGAAGGTGAAGTTGCGGGGATTGATCTCGTTGCGGAAGGCCTTGCCGATCTGGGCGATCCCGAAGGGGATCTTCTGCCGGGCGGCCTCGCGGACCCGCTTGAAGTCGTTGAAGATCGGCTGACAGGTCTCCGCCCGGAGGAAGGCCACGGCGGCGTCGTCCTCCGAGGCACCGATATGGGTGCGGAGCATCAGATTGAAGTTTCGGGGCTCGGTGAAGTCGTGCTCGGAAGACCCCTCCCGGGCGCTGCACTTCCCCGAGTCCTCGAGCTGGTCCGCGCGGAAGCGCTTCTTGCAGGCACGGCAATCGACCATCGGGTCGGAGAAGTGCTCGACGTGGCCCGAGGCCTCCCAGGTGCGGGGGTGGGCGATGATGGCGCTGTCGATGCCTTCGACGTCGGGGCGCTCCCTCACGACGCGCTGCCACCAGAGGGCCTTCAGGTTGTTCTTCAGCTCGGCGCCGAGGGGCCCGTAGTCCCAGAATCCGTTGATCCCTCCATAGATCTCGCTGCTCTGGAAGACGAAGCCGCGCCGTGCGCACAGGGAGACGAGGTCTTCCATGCGTTCCAGGCGCCGCGGGGCCACGGGTTCGTCGCTCATCGGTGACTCGGATCCGCTCTAGGGGGGCGTGAGGGCGCGCAGTATATCGCCTTTCCCCCGCAGGACTCAGGGGCCCGCCGGCCCCTGGGAATGCGCGCCGGATCGGCCGCTCGGCGGCGGGAGCATCTCCCGCAGGAATCGCTCGCTCTGGAGCTCGACTCCGAGGTGGAAGCGCTGGAAGCGGCTCACGAGTCGAGACGCCTCCCCGAGCGCCGTGGGCGGCAAGACCAGCCGATCGAGTCGAGCGAGATCCCAGTCGAGGCCCTGCTCGAGGGCTCGCAGGGTGCCCTGGTGGACGCGCAGCCGGTCACCACCCCGCCGGGCGGCGCAAGCCCCACAAAGGGGGCCACCGTCCGGTATGTGGAAGTCCACCACGTCGCCCTCGATGCCATCCCTGCCGCAGCGCACGCAGCGTCGCAGCTCGGGCCGGACCCCCAGCGCATCGAGCCCTCGCAGCTCGAGGAAGATCCGCACCTGGGCGTTCGGGGGGTGGGAGGCGAGCCAGTCGAGGGCCCCGACCGCGAACTGGAACAGGCGCTGGACGTCGGTCCGGCTGCCGCCCTCGGGCGCCATCCGGTCCAGCATCTCGAGCAGATAGCAGCCGAGGGCGAAGCGCGCTGGATCCGTCCGGAGGGGCGCGTAGCTGTGGATCAAGCGCGCGCGATCGAGACGACTCATGGCGGAGCCGCGACCGCGCGCGATCTCGACCTCGAGTCGATTGAAGAGGTCGAGGGTGCCGCCGAAGCGGCGCACGCTCTTGCGGGCGTGCTTTGCGATGGCGGTGAGTCTTCCGACCTCGGGCACCAGCAGATGGAGGATTCGATCGGACTCCGAGTAGTCCACGGAACGCAGGACCAGGGCCTCGCAGCGGAGGGTCGCCACGCCCTGCCCTCCTACGAGGCCGGAGCGGGCGCCGGTGCCCCAGCGGGCACGGTCGGCGTCTCGGAGCCCGAGTCGGCGTTGGAGGGAGGCAGCCCTTCGGCGGCCGGACGCGCCTCGGCAGTGGGGCGCTCCTCGGCGTCCCGGGCCAGGTCGCGTACGACGTCCACCCGGTAGGTCACCCCGGAGTCCGCCTCGGGAAGCACCTCCAGCTCTTCCGGCTGTCCGAGCCAGCGCACGACGGCGCTTCCCAGCAGCGCGACGAGGACGAGCCCCAGGACGGCCGCGCCCAGGCGGTAGAGCCGCGTTCGGCCCTCGGCCGCTGCGGCGATCTCGTCGTCCGCCTCCGGCTCGTGCATGAGACGCATGACCGCCTCATCGGCGTCCAGGCCCAGGGCATCCGCGATGGTGCGCACGAAGCCACGCACGAAGCCGTCGGGCTGACCGTCGAGAGCGCCCGACTCGAGCCGCTCGATGTTGCGGCGCGGGAGCTTCGTGCGAGCGCACAGCTCCTCGATCGAGATGCCGCGAAGCTCGCGTTGGCGGGCCAGATACTGGCCGATCGATGCGCGCGGCGCAGCGGCTTCGCCGTCGGCGCCGGCCGTCCTTCGACCCGCCGCCCCGCGCTCGTCGGCTTCGTCCGTCACTTCGCCAAGGTACCCCAGGCCACCCGTGGCCCCTCGACTCAGCGCAGGAGCTTCAGGTAGGCCTCCGACCGACGCGCCCACTCGCCATCGGGGGCGCGCGCAACGGCCGTGGTGAGGTGCCCGACCGCTCGATCGCGCTTGCCCAGGGCGATGTAGTTCTCGGCCAGGCGATAGTTCGCCTCGGCCTCGACACCGGGACCGGGTCCGAGCTCGATCACCTCCTGGAGCAGGGAGATCGCCTGCATCCGGCGCCCCTCTTCGGACTCCAGCACGGCCAGGCTCAGCATCGCAGGCCAGTAGTTGGGGCGGTACTCCTGGGCGA
>CALDCK010000405.1 GCA_937937315.1 uncultured bacterium | reverse complement strand
CCCCCCTCCAAGGAAGACTGACTGCCGTGATTGATTCTGCAGATCTGCCCCTACCCACCGACGTCGACCCGAAGCGCGATGAAGCCATCGACTCCCTCGCAGACGTCCCCGGCACCCTCGCGGATGCGATGAGGCGTCGCGGCTACGCAGAGCTGACCTCGGTACAGCGAGCGGTGCTGGACGCGGGATCGGCGGATCGGGACCTGCGCGTCTCCTCCCAGACGGGGTCGGGCAAGACCGTTGCGATCGGTCTGGCGCTCGCCCGCGATCTGATCGCCCCGCCCCCCGAAGCCGGACACACTCGGCCGGGGCCGAGCGTGCTCGTCCTCGTGCCGACCCGGGAGCTCGCCGTACAGGTGCGCGACGAGCTGAGCTGGCTCTTCGAGGGCACGCGCGGCCTGGGGATCGAGGTCGTCATGGGCGGCACCTCCCTCGGCCTGGAGCGTCGCGCGCTCGCGCGGCGGCCGCGGATCGTCGTCGGCACGCCGGGACGGACCCTCGATCACCTTCAGAACGGTGCTCTCGTCTGCGACGGAATCGATCACGTCGTGCTCGACGAGTCGGACCGCATGCTCGACATGGGGTTCCGGGAGGAGCTCGAGGCGATCCTCGAGCAGCTGCCGAAGGATCGTCGCACCCATCTGGTTTCGGCGACCTTCCCCGGACCGGTGCGAAAGCTCGCCGATCGATTCCAGCGGGATGCGCTCCACATCGAGGGGACGCGGCTCGGAGAAGCGAATCGCGACATCGAGAACCTCGCCCACGTGGTGAGTCGCGGTCAGACCTACCCCGCGATCGTGAATCTGTTGCTCCTGAACGAGGGCGCCCGCTGCCTCATCTTCGTCGAGCGGCGCGTGGACGCCAGCTCCCTCGCCGCCAAGCTCTCCGGTGACGGGTTTCCCGTGCAGTCCTTCAGTGGCGAGCTGCCGCAGGCCCAGCGTACGCGCACGCTCAGCGCCTTCCGTGAGGGAACGATCAAGACGCTGGTCTCGACCGACGTGGCAGCCCGGGGAATCGACGTCCCGGACATCGAGCTCGTGATCCACGCCGACCCGCCCGGTGACGCGGACACCTACGTACACCGGAGCGGTCGCACCGGCAGGGCCGGACGAGCGGGCCGAAGCGTACTGCTCGTGCCGCCGCGCGCACAGCGACACGTGGCGCGGGTGCTCGCCATGGCGCGCATCGAGACGGAGTGGAAGCCCGCGCCGAGCGCGGGCAAGGTGCGCAAGCAGCTTCGCAAGCAGTTCCGCCACGAGATCTACCAGCGTCTCGGGGCCGAGGACGGGCCGACCCAGGCCCAGACCGACTACGCGAAGCAGCTTCTCGACGGGCGGGATCCGGCCGAGGTCGTCGCCCTGCTTCTCGAGATGGCGCAGCCGACCCCGTCACGGGAGCCGATGGAAATCGGCGAGCCGCCTGCGCCCGAGGCTCCCGTCGTGCGCGACGCGGCGCCGGGCTTCGTGCGCTTCACCATCAACTGGGGCGAGCGCGGCGGGGCCGCAGCCAACCGACTCCTCGGCCACGTCTGCCGCCGCGGAGATGTCCCCGGCCATCGGATCGGCGCAATCGAGATCGGCTACGACGAGTCGAGCTTCGATGTCGCCGCCAGCGTCGCCGCCCGCTTCGAGAAGCTCGTACGACGCCCCGACCAGCGCGATCCCAAGCTGCGCATCTTTCGGGCCGAGGCTCGGCACGCTCCTCGGCCGAGGAAGGGCTTCGAGCCGAAGCGCAGGCCTCGTCGCTAGAGCCGGTCGGGCGATCGAGCGAGTGCTCTCGCCCCTGCAGCCGTCTCAGCGGATGTGATTGCGCAGGGCGCCGAGGTGCGTCGCCACCGTCACGACCTCGTCCCCCGGCTCGAGATAGGCGCTCTTGCTCCACAGCGTCACGAGGTGGAAGATCACTCCGCCGGGGGTTCCGGTCAGGACGAGCGTTCGCGGTGGGATTCCGGCGCAGCTCGTGAGTCCGAGGGTCTCCCCTTCGCTGTGATAGACGACGTCGCACGACTCGAATGCGCGTGAGATCACTTCCGCGGGTGACCAGATCATCTGCCCGCCGACTGCGCGTTGGCGAAGATCGCCGTTGAGATAGAGCTCGAGGCTCAGATCCCGATAGAAGGCATCCGCATCCCTGGGGATCACCAGCAGGGGACCGACGGGCAGCATTCCCTCGCCGCCCTTTCCGTCCGGGAAGCCCGTAGTACCCATCGGGGCATCGAGATCGATGTTCCGGACCAGCGTCCAGCGGTCGGTGAAGTCGTTGCAGAGCACATAGCCGAGGCGCGCTGCCTCGGCCGCCGTGTGCGACGTCAGGGTCACCGCACAGATCTCGGCCTCGTAGTCGAGGCGAGCGCGATCCGGCACGTCCGCGTTCCAGGCCGTGGCGTCGGAGAGCTTCGGAAACAGAAACGGCCCTTCTTCTCGCCCCACCTCCTCTGCGTGGGCGCGGAAGTTCGTTCCTGCCGCGATGTGCGGATACGCGGGGTCCACGGGGATTCCCAGCGCGTCGAAGGACACCTGCATCGATTCGGCGCTCTCGGCGGCCGCCGCCAGGGCGTCGAACCCGAAGACCGTGAAGGCCTCCACGGCGTCCCGGAGGGGCCGGCCGAGCGCGGCCTCCAGATCCACGACCTCCAGACCGTCCGCGTCGGACCGCGTGACGAGCACCACGCGACCACCACCGGCGGAGTCGATGCGCGCCAGGGTCAGCGCGACGTCGACCGGTGCGATCACCAGCGCATCGATGGGGTCGAAGCTCAGCCGATCGTCGAACTTCGGCCGCGACAGCTGCCAGGTCGAGACGACGAGCGCCAACACCAGTGCCGTCGAGACCGCGAGGATCGATCGTCGCATCATCGGAGATCCGAAGCCGGACGGACGTCGAAGCCCAGCGCCACGAGCGCGTCCCTCAACGCAACGCCGGGATCCGCGGGAAGGTCGTGGGCGCGCCAGGCGACGTGCTGGTCGGGGCGGATCAGCAGAGCGCCTCCCGGCCCGAGGCCGGACACCTCTTCCCATTGGCCATCGCGATCGACGAAGTCCTCTCCTGCGCGGACGTGGGACAGGGGAACGCCCGCGATGCCCTCGATGGCCTTGGCCCAGAGATCGTGCCGCCCCTGACTCAGCAAGGTCAGGCCGTCCGAAGCGACTCGATCGAGGGTCGAACCAGAGTCCCCATCACGATCGACCCAGGCGTGAGGAAGCCGAGCCCCCGGTCGGCTCGACGCGACGTACTCTCGCACCGGGTTGGCGAGGACGGGGGACGGACTGCCGTCCGGAACGATGGCCCCTTTCGCGTAGGCGAAGCCGATCTGGAGCCCCAGCATGTCGAAGTGCTCGGCCTGGTCGGCGATCGCCTCTTCGACGCGTCGTCGCGCCGCCGGATCGGCGAGGGTCGCAGCCATGCGCGCCGTGGTCGGCTCGCCCGCGACCCCCAGAGCCTCCGGTATCTGCACCATCTTCATCGCGTTGCGTAGACTCTGCTCGGCGTTGTTGCGGGCGACTGGGAGGCGCTCGACCTCGTAGGTGTCGAGCAGGGCGCTGGGTGCCCAGCCGTCTTCGACGGCTCCGAGCTTCCAGACTAGACCGTGCACGTCCTGAACGCCCGTGTTGAGCCCCATGCCACCGGTGGGCGGAAAGCGGTGCGCGGCATCTCCCGCCAGGAAGACGCGCCCCCTCCGCAGCTGTCGGGCGACCTGGGCGCTCATGTTCCAGGTTCCCCGGTGAAGGATCCGGACCGGCGCATCCTCGCCAATCGCACCCACCACCAGGGCGCGGCACCTCTCGTCGTCGTAGTCCGCCTCGGACTCCCGATCGGGATCGAAGCCGTGCATGTAGACCCACTCGCGGTCGATGTCGTGGGCCACCAGCGCTCCGCCGATCTCCGGATCGAGGATCCAGTGGAGCACCCCCGGGCGATCCTCGACGAAGCGACGCAGGTCCGCCCCGAAGTGGATCATCAGGAAGCTCTGGATGCACTGGGGTCCGTCCATTTCGATCTCGAGAGACTTGCGGATCCGGCTGCCGGCACCGTCGGCGGCGACGACGAAGCGGCTGCGCACCTCGCAAACGTCCCCGCTCTCGAGATCGCGCACGGTCGAGGTGACGCCCTCGTCGTCCTGGCTCGCGCTCTCCCACTGCTGGCCGTAGCGGATCTCGGCGTCGGGCAGCGCTGCGATCGCGTCCGCCAGGATGGGTTCGAATCGATGCTGGGACAGATTCCGCAGCGGGGTGGGCGTATGACGCAGGCAGTCGTCGCCCTGCTGCTCGAAGGGCAGACGCCCCACCTCCTCGTCGTTGAGCCTCGTCACGAAGACGGTGGTTCCGGCGTCGATCGGATCCTTCGAGGCCTGGGCGATTGCGTCCATGTCGACACCGGCCTGGCGACAGATCTCGAAGGTGCGGGCGTTGACCACGTGGGCCGCCGGCACGGGCTGGGGGCCCGACCTCCTCTCGATTGCCAGGGTCCGGCGCCCCTGACGGCCCAGCAGGATGGCGGCCATCATCCCGACGGGGCCAGCACCCACCACCAGGTACGGCACTTCGATGCGCTTCATGGGAGGCCTCCTCAGGTCAATCCGGCGTAGCTGCCGCCGTCGAGCTGCAGGTTCTGACCCGAGATGAAGCCGGCCTGGGCACTGCACAGATAGGCGCACGCGTCTCCCAGCTCTTCGGGTCGCCCCAGCCGTCCGGCGGCGATCGACGCCTTCATCTCGTCGTAGGCCTGCGTGAGCGAGACCCCACCGAGCTTCGCACGCATCTCGGCCATGCCCCGTTGGCGCGCCGTGTCGAAGCGTTCGGGAAGCAGGTTGTTGAAGGTGACGTTCGCGTGGGCCACCTGACGCGAGAGCGCCTTGGAGACCGACGTGAGGCCGGTGCGCGCCCCGGTCGAGAGACCCATCGGCGCCAGCGGGGTCTTCACCATGGCCGACGTGATGTTCACGATGCGCCCGAAGCGCCGAGCCACCATCCCGTCGAGAACAGCGCGAATCATCAAGATGGGAGCGAGCATGTTGGCGTCGAGAGCCTCGACCCAGGTGTCCCGGTCCCAGTCCTGGAAGCGACCGGGGGGAGGCCCCCCGTTGTTGTTGACGAGGATGTCGGGCTCCGGGCAGGCCGCGAGGAGCGCTTCTCGAGTCGATTCCTCCCCGACGTCACCCTGGACCGAATCGACCTCGACGGCGTGGGCTGCGCGCACGGACGCCGCGGCCTCTTCGAGCGTCGCGCCGTCGCGTCCGTTCAGTGTGACGTGCACGCCCTCGCGCGCGAGGGACTCGGCGCAGGCGCGCCCCAGTCCTCGGCTCGAAGCGCACACGATCGCTCGGCGGCCCCGAATGCCCAGATCCACGCCTAACGCCCCTCCCCTTCCTGGGCTCTGCCGATGGCCTCGAGGTCCGGGGGAAATGCGAAGTGGTGCGGCGGCTCCTTCGGCCCCCAGGACGAGAAGCGGCTGATCTCCCAGTCGACCCGCGGCTCCCAGGCGGCGTCTTCCGGGATGTCGTCCATGTCCGAGAAGAACTCGACCATCGTCCCGCACGGATCGTTCACGTACCAGAAGACGTTGGAGCCGATGACGTGGCGTCCCAGGCCGACGACGTGACGGTCCTCCTGGCCCTCGAGATAGCGGCTGGCGGCGGCGCCGACGGCGTCGATGTCGTCGTACTCGAAGGCGTAGTGGTTCAGGTACGGAACCGGCGCCGGCTGGATGAGAAGGTTGTGATGATCGCTCGAGCAGCGCATGAACGTGAGCAGGCCGGCAACCTGGTCCGACATCCGAAAGCCGATGCCCTCGAGAAAGAACTTCGCAGTGCCCAGGGGATCCGGCGAGCCGAGGACCACGTGCCCGAGTCGCCGCGGGGGGCGCGGAGTCGGCTCGGTGACGACGTCGGCGCGCGTCGCGATCCGGCCGCGCTCCCCGGGGCGGTTGTGGACCCGCGAAGGAGATCCGGACAGCGAGCTCGGCGCGGCGACCTCCACGACGATCCGCCAGTGGCCCGAGGGGTCGAGACAGGACACCTGGCCGGGCAGCTCCTCGGCCTCGACGCCGAGTGATGTCAGGCGCTGGCGGAGCGCCAGGAGGTCGCCCTCGTTCTCGCAGCCGATCCGCATCGACCGGAGCTGGCGATAGGGGGCCTCGACGATCCGGATCTGATCCGGTCGATCCCGCGTACCCCATCGGTCCTGATCGCCTACGAGGCCGATCTGGCCGTAGGCGGCAGCGAGATCCGACGGGTTCGGGACGCCGATCTCCATTCCCAGGAAGCTGTGAAGCGCCATGAGGCCTCCTCCAGGTCCGCCGCGGGGGCTCGGTGGGCGGATCGGCGGCAGTCAACCACCAATTGGGAGTATTGTCAATATTGAAATATTCCTCATTTTCTGATTATCCTGGCTCCCATGCCCAGGCACACTGATCTAGCCCTACCCACGCGCGGTCACCGGAAGAAGGAGAAGACGCGTCGCCAGCTCGTCGCGGCAGGTCTACGGGTGCTGGCAGACAAGGGCGAGGCCCTGACGGTCAGCGACGTGGTCGCCGAGGCCGACGTCTCGAACGGGACCTTCTACAACTACTTCGACGATCGGGATGCCCTGGTCGATGCCCTCGCCGAGAACCTCCTGTTGACCCTCGCCGCCACGGCGGCTCGGGAGCCGATCACGGACCCGGCCCTGCGCTTCGCCGTAGCCAGTAGCCGGGTGCTGCGTCACGCCGTCGAGGATGCGACCTGGGGGCGCGTGGTGCTCCGGCTGGTGGACCTGCCGGCGGTGCACCACAACGTGGTCGCCTATCTGCGTGAGGACCTCTCGGAAGGTCTCGCCCAGGGACGCTTCGACACGGGGCCGACCGACGTCACCCTCGACCAGGTGATGGGCCTGCTCGTGATGACGATCCGCCGCATCGTCAGCGGCGGGGCCCAGCCCGACGCGCCGCTCCTCGCCGTCGAGCGTGGGCTTCGGAGCCTCGGCGTCCCCGAGCGGGATGCCGCCGAGCTCGCCGCCACCGCGCTCGAGATGTAGGGCACGCCGCGGGCGAGGCGCGACGCCGCTCGTCGAGGCGGTCCGGGCGCCCGAACCGGGATGCATGGTGCAGGCCATCCCAACGCATGGCACCCTGCAGGCCGTGGACGACCAAGAGCTCTGCTACCTGCCCGCCGTCGAGGCTCTCGAGCTCTTTCGCCGCAAGGCGCTCTCGCCAGTCGATCTTCTGCGAGCTCTGATACGGCGCACCGAGGACCTCGAGCCGCGCATCAACGCGTTCACCGAGTGTTACTTCGAGGAGGCGCTCGACGGCGCCGCGAAGGCAGAGCAGCGCTATTCGAGGGGTGCGGCGCGCGCACTCGAGGGCCTGCCCATCGCCATCAAGGACGAGCCCGAGATCCGCGGGAAGCGCACCACCCAGGGCTCCCTCGTCCTCCAGAATCACGTCAGCGAGGAGAACGCCTACGTCGTCGACCGCCTCGAGCAGGCCGGCGCCCTCTTCCACGCTCGCACCGCGACGCCGGAGTTCTGCATCCTGTTCCAGACCTTCTCGCGGCTCTGGGGCGTCACGCGCAACCCGTGGAACCTGGAGGCGACCCCGGGAGGCTCGTCCGGGGGTTCGGCTGCCAGCCTCGCGGCCGGCACCTCGACCCTCGCCAGCGGCTCGGACATCGGCGGCTCCATCCGGCAGCCGGCATCGATGTGCGGGCTGGTGGGCTTCAAGCCGCCCTACGGGCGAAATCCCGAGACCCCGCCCTTCAGCCTCGACCCGTTCAACCATCAGGGACCGCTGGCGCGCAGCGTGGCCGACTGCGCATTGATGCAGAACGCGATGTCGGGCCCACACCCGCGCGACATTGCCACCGTCCGCCCGAAGGTCGAGATCCCTCTCGATCTCGACACCGATCTCCGCGGCTGGCGCGTCGCCTACTCCCTCGATCTGGGGTACGTCGCCGTGGACCCGGAGATCTGCGACGCCACCCTCGCGACGCTCGACATCCTTCGCGACCGGGGCGCGACCCTCGAGGAGGTGACGCTTCCCTGGACCGCGCGCATGGACGAGGCCGCCCTCCACTACTACGACTTCATGATGGGCGGCTACATCGAAGAGATGACGCGGGGCAGAGAGGATCTCCTCACCGACTACGCGCGCGACTACATCGCTCGGAGCCACAGGACCGGATCTCGGGAGTTCCTCGCGGCGCTGACTACATGCAGCGAGATGTACGACACGTTCGGGCCCCTCATGGAGCGCAACGATCTGTTCGTGTGCCCCACGGTGACGACGACGAGGGTGAAGGCCGATTTCAACTACCTGCACGACACGATCGAGATCCGCGGCCAACGGATCGAGCCCGAGCTCGGCATCGCCATGTGTCACCAGTTCAACATGCTGAGCCGCTGCCCGGTGCTGGCCGTACCCTCCGGCGTTGCGAGCAACGGCGTGCCGATCGGGGTGCAGCTGGTGGGGCGCACCTACGACGACGAGTCCGTATTCCGGGCGGGTGCAGCGCTGGAAGCCGCTCGCCCCGGATTCCGCGACGCCGCGACCCGGCCCGCTCTCTAGGAGGCCTCGGGGGCGCGCGCCTTCCGCGATCCGCGCCGAGACCCTCGCGATCTCGCGGCGCGTCGCGAGCGTCTCAGGCGGCCAGGAAGACGAGTGCGCCGACGGCCACGCCCGCCCACCGGCTCCTCGCAAAGCCCGTCTTCAGCTCTCGCCCGAGCTCCACCCGCGGCTCGCCCCCGCGCTGGGTTCGGCGCACGACGGGCACCTCGAAGACGCTCACCTGCACGGCCCGCGCGACGAGGACGGCCAGCAGCGTCGCGCGGCTCGCGTTGTCGATCGGCACCAGGAGGACGGCCGCCAGAACCAGGACCCAGGGGACGAGAATGCCGCCCCAGCTCATCCACAGGAACTGCCGCACATCGTTGCGGTCGAAGGAGAAGTCGAACATGAAGAAGTACTTGACGGGCTTCTTCAGCACTCGCGCGTCCGAGCCCGACAGGCGCGCACCCGCGAAATGTCCCCACTCGTGCAGCGTGTTGGCGAGGACCACGCCGGCAATGACCGCATTCGCAATCGCGACACCCTGCGCAAGCGCCCAACCGCTCACCTCCGCCCAGGCATCCGCGGCACCCCAGAGCGTAAGCGCGCCCATCACCATCACGAAGTGAAGCGCTGCGACGCTGCGCAGGTTGGCGAGATCCTTCGCGCGGGCAGCCGCTTCTTCCGAAATGGGTGCATCCATGATCCGTTCCTCCTGGGTGTTCCTAGAGCTTCGCGAGAAGCCCTTGGAGCTGAAGAAGCTCGCCGTCGTCGAGGTCCGTCGACGGACCAGGTCGACGCTCGCCACCTTCCACGTGGGCCTTCCGCCCCTCTCCCCTCACACCGACTCGGAGGGAATGTCGAAGTAGCCCTGATAGCCCCGGAAGATCTCCCGAAGCGCCTGCTCGTCCATTCCGGTGTCCGCGAAGCGGTACAGGTGCCTGCCGAACTTGTCCGCCGGGTTGTGGTCCAGAAAGGCCCGCATGGCCCCAGCGGCTGTGTCGGAGAGCTCGAGACCGAAGTGCTCGTAGGCCCGACGCACGGTCCCCACCTGGTCGGCGATGAAGTCGTGGAAGTAGAGATCGACCACCTGGTGCTCGGGCAGTGCGCCGGAACGCCGATAGGCGACCGTGTTGTCGTAGCCCTTCGCGAGAGCCCAGGCGTAGTACTCGGCGATCCGGTTGAGGGAGACATCGTCGCTCGCGAGTCTCCTCAGGGTCGCGACCAGGCTGCTGATCGACACCAGGACCCGGACCGGATCGCGATGCGTCTGCACGAAGAGCGCGTCTGGATACTCCCGATGAACGTGCTGGAGGTGCCACAAGTGCTGCGGCGACTTCAGGGCCCAGCGCTCTCCCGGCGCCTTCCACTGGAGCACCTGCAGGAAGCGCCGGTGCCACTTCAGAGCCGACTTCATGTCGTGATCGAGCACCCACCGGTCGTAGGTCGATACTTCGAACTGGGTCTGATAGATCATGGAGGCCAGGTCGTGTGACGTGATGGCCACGCACTCCTGGGCCCGCTCTGCGCCCATGGGATGCATCTTCTTGAAGTCGGGAACGAGGCGGTCGACCCGATCGAGATCGGCCTGAACCCGTGCGATACGCGGGTCGTCCCGGTACGTCGCGGATTCGGGAGGCGGCAGCGGGTAACAGGTCTCCCAGGAGAGGGGCACGCGATTCGCCGGATCCATCGCCAGCAGATCATGGAAGATCGTCGTTCCCGAGCGGGGCGGACCGACCACGAAGATGGGCCGCTCGATCGGCTGCTCCTCGATCTCCGGATGCTCCCGAACGACGTCGACGAGGCGCAGGCGATTCTCGAGGGTCCGCAGCAGGTCACCCCGGGCAACGACCCGCCCGAGCAGGGAGAGGTTCGCCTCCGCCTCCAGGCTCTCGATCA
>CALDCK010000404.1 GCA_937937315.1 uncultured bacterium | reverse complement strand
AGCCCGAGCGAAGAGCGAAGCGACGAACCAGACGTGGATCCCCGGGGAGGATTCGAACCTCCATTAACAGGTTCAGAGCCTGTTGTCCTGCCATTAGACGACCGGGGAGCACGTCCGCGCCCGACCATACCGAGGCTTCGGAAAATCCCCAACCGCGACGGAGCGCCCCGAGCGCCATTCCCCGAGGGGCGTCCGGGCTTCGCTTGCCGCACCCCAGGGGCTCTGCTATTCGCACCTAAGCCTGCGTGTTCACAGGCATTCCCCTCCGACTCGCCACACACACGGCCCGATCATGAAGATCCTCGTCGATCGCCTGTCGGCGACACCCACCGCATTGCGATTCGAGGCGGGAAGCGGCTGGTGGCAGCAGCACCTGCCCCCGCGCGGCGACCTTCCTCGGGAGCTCTCGCAGCCCTTCGGGATCGCCATCAGCGCCCATTTGATGGGGGAGGACCTGTACCTGGAGGGCGAGATCGAGGGGGCCCTCGAGTTCGAGTGCAGCCGCTGCCTCGCGCGCTATGGTCATCGCCTCCGCGAGGCCTTTCGTCTCGTACTCGAGCCCGCTGGATCGCGCATTCCCGCCGATCCGGAGGCCGTGGCGGCACTCGACCGCGACGGCCTGTGTCTGGGGGACGAGTTCGAGACCGGCTGGTACCGAGGAGGAGAGATCCGCCTGGATTCCGTCTGTCTCGAGGTGATCTCGCTCGCACTCCCGGTGAAGCCGCTGTGCCGGGAGGACTGCGCTGGCCTGTGCGCGCAGTGCGGAGCCGATCTGAACGGGGGTGCCTGCGGATGCAAGGAAGCACGCCCCCAATCGCCGTTCGACGTGCTCGCCGCCCTGAGGGGCGGGGAGCCCAAAGGAGCCCACTAATGGCCGTTCCGAAGCGACGAACGTCGCGAACGCGCCGCGATACCCGGCGCGCTCACGACGCACTCGCGCTGCCGGCGCGCAGCATCTGCCCCCAGTGCAAGGAGCCGAAGCTGCCCCATCGCGTCTGTCCCCATTGCGGTTCGTATCGCGGCCGCGAAGTCGTGAAGACCGACGAGGACTGAATTGCTCGCGCTGCTCTTCCCTGGACAGGGGTCGCAGGAGGTCGGCATGGCGGCCGACGTCTGTCGTTCCTCGTCGTCGGCCCGCGCCGTCTTCGAGGCGGCCGACCAGACCCTGGGATTCCCGATCTCTCGGCTCTGCTTCGAGGGACCCGAGGAGGAGCTCGTTCGCACCGAGATCCAGCAGCCCGCGATCCTGACCGCCAGCGTGGCGCTCCTGCGCGCGCTCGAAGAGCGCGGGGGGCTGCAGCCGACGTTCGTGGCGGGTCACAGCCTTGGCGAGTACACGGCCCTCGTCGCCTCCGGCGCCCTGGACTTCGAGGATGCCGTGCGATTGGTCCACGCCCGGGGCCGCTTCATGCAGGAGGCCGTGCCCCAGGGTCGGGGAGCGATGGCGGCCGTGATGGGATGCTCGGCCCGAGGGGTCGCCAGTGCGTGCGAAGCGGTGAGCGAGGAGACGGGGCGGGTGGTGGCGCCCGCCAACTACAACGGACCCGCTCAGACGGTGATCTCCGGCGACGCGACGGCGGTCGAGGCGGCGTGCATCCGCGCGCGCCAGGCCGGTGCGAAACGGGCCGTGCCCCTCGAGGTGTCGGCGCCCTTCCACTGTGACCTCATGGCGCCGGCGGCGGAGAAGCTCGCCATCGAGCTGGCGCGTGTGCGCTTCGAGGAGCCCGCCGTGCCCGTCGTTACGAACGTCGAGGCCGACGCCTGCCGCGACGCCAGTCGCTTCTCGGCGCTCCTCGAGCGCCAGGTCACCGCCCCGGTCCGATTCACAGAGATGATCGCCTTCATGCGCGAGTCCGGGGTCGATCGGGTGCTGGAGATCGGTCCCGGAAGGGTCCTCTCCGGTCTCGTGGCGCGGATCGATCGCGCAATCGCGCGGGCGAGTTTGAGCACGATCGAGGGGATCGAAGAGGCCTTTGCGTTCGCCACCGCAGCGAACGCCCGAGCCAGCTGAGGAGTTGCCATGTCCCTGGAAGAGCAGGTGGCCAAGATCATCGTCGAGCAGCTCGGGGTCAGCCCCGAGGAGATCTCTCCCGAGGCGTCCTTCATCGAGGACCTCGGGGCCGATTCCCTCGACATCGTCGAGCTGGTGATGGCGATGGAAGAGGCCTTCGATATCGAGATCCCGGACGACGACGCTGCGAAGATCGAGAAGTTTCGCGACGCCGTGGAGTACGTTCAGCGCCGAGCCGAGGGGTGAAGAGCCCCGTCCCGGCTACGCGCCGGGTGGTGGTCACCGGGCTGGGCTGCGTCAGCCCACTGGGCGGGAGCGTCGCCGAGACCTGGCAGAGCGCCGTAGAGGGACGTTCGGGAATCGCGCCCATCCAGCGCTTCGACGCGAGCGAGTTTCCGGTGGGATTCGCGGGTGAGGTGACCGCCGAACTCGACCTGGACGGCATGCAGCCGAAGGACGTGCGCCGGCTCGACCGGGTGGTCGCGCTGTCCCTGGCGGCGGCCGGCGAGGCCCTGGCGGACTCGGGGCTCGAGATCGGAGACGAGAACCGCACCCGCGTCGGTGTGGCCATAGGAAGTGGGATCGGCGGTCTGGAGACGCTGGAGAGCGGGGTCCGCTCGCTCGTTCGCGCGGGCCCGCGGCGGGTCCAGCCCTTCATGATCCCGATGGCGATCTGCAACATGTCGAGTGGCTACGTGGCGATCCGCCACGGGATCCAGGGGCCGAATCTCTGCCATGTCAGCGCCTGCGCGACAGGAGCCCATTCGATCGGTGAGGCGGCCCGGTCGATCGCCCGGGGCGACGCGGACGCCATCCTCGCCGGGGGAAGCGAGGCCCCGGTGACCGCGATCGGCGTTGCCGGGTTCTCGGCGATGCGGGCCCTTTCCAGCCGCAACGACGCGCCCCAGACCGCGTGCCGTCCCTTCGACCGGGATCGGGACGGCTTCGTGATGGGCGAGGGCTCTGCGGTGATGATGCTCGAGAGCCTCGATCACGCCGAGGGGCGCGGCGCCCGGGTGCTCGCCGAGGTGTTGGGCTACGCGGCGACAGCCGACGCCGCCCACATCGCCCAGCCGACGGAGGACGCCGAGGGCGCCCAGCGCTGCATGAGGCTCGCTCTGGAGGATGCGGATCTGACACCCGCCGACGTCGACTATCTGAACGCCCACGCCACGAGCACCCCGGCTGGGGACGTCTCCGAGGCGAGGGCGCTGCGGGCCGTCTTCGGCGCCCACGCGGACCAGCTGGCCGTCTCCTCCACGAAATCGATGACCGGACACCTGCTGGGAGCGGCCGGGGCCCTCGAAGCCCTGCTCTGCATCCGCGCCCTCGAGACGGAGATCCTGCCCCCGACGATCAATCTCGAAACCCCGGACCCGGAGTGCGATCTCGACCACATCGCCAACAAGGCTCGGCATCGCAGCATTCGAGTGGCGCTCTCGAACTCCTTCGGGTTCGGCGGCACCAACGCGGCCCTGATCTTCGTCCGCTAGCGCTCGACCTTCCCCGGCGATTCGCGGCTCCGGGGAGCGCGAGGCGGCGCCACTGTGGCAAACTGGTCGGTCGAGGAACGTCGAGGGAGAGCAGGCATGGGCGACCCGATCGTAATGGCCAGCGACCACCGCGGGGTGGAGCTCAAGGCTGCGCTACGCGAGCGGCTCGAAGCTGCCGGCTATCCGGTCGTGGACGTCGGAACCGAGGGCGAGGCCTCGGTGGACTACCCGGACTTCGCCTCCCGGGCCGCCAGGGCGGTGTCCCAGGGCGAGCAGCCACGCGGAATCGTGATCTGCGGATCCGGGCTCGGTGTCATGTACACGGCGAATCGCTTCGCCGGCGTGCGAGCCGCCTATGCGCTCGACGAGGACATGGTCCGCATGGCCCGTGAGCACAACGACGCGAACATGATCGCCCTGCCGGCAGATCGGCTCGACGCGGATCGGGCCTGGTCGATCGTGCGCACCTGGCTCGAAACGCCCTTCGAGGGCGGCCGCCACGTGGCGAGGGTCGAGAAGATCGACCGGCTGACCGCAGGGCCGCGCCAGGCCGCCGAAGACGCTCTCACCGACACCGATCCTGACATCGCCCGAGTGCTCGGTCGGGAGGCTCGGCGGCAGGCGCTGAATCTCGAGCTCATCGCCTCCGAGAACTTCGTGTCCGAGGCGGTGCTGGCCGCGACGGGCTCGGTGCTCACGAACAAGTACGCAGAGGGGTACCCTGGTCGCCGCTACTACGGTGGGTGTGAGGTCGTGGACGAGGCCGAGCGCCTCGCCATCGATCGCGCGAAGGGGCTCTTCGGCGCGGACCACGCCAACGTCCAGCCCCACTCCGGGTCCCAGGCGAACGAGGCCGTGTATCGCGCCGTGTGCGAGGTCGGCGACACGGTGCTCGCCATGAATCTCGATCACGGTGGGCACCTGACCCACGGCAGCCCCGTCAACTTCTCGGGAAAGCTCTATCGCATCGTGCCCTATGGGGTGCGCCAGGATTCGGAGCAGATCGACTACGACGAAGTGAGGCGCCTGGCCCGGGAGCATCGTCCGAAGATGATCCAGTGTGGGACCACCGCCTACTCGCGGATCGTCGACTTCGCCGCGTTCCGCGAGATCGCGGATGAAGTCGGGGCCGTCCTCTTCGCCGACATCGCGCACATCGCGGGCATGGTGGCGGCGGGGCTGCATCCCAGCCCCGTGGGCAGGGCCCACGTC
>CALDCK010000403.1 GCA_937937315.1 uncultured bacterium | reverse complement strand
TCGGCCCTGGCGGAGGTCTGCTGGGGACTGGGCCGCTACGATGAGGCGCTCGAGGCCGTCGCACGCGGACTCGAATCGGCGGCGGAGACGGGGCAGCGCTACGAGGATGCCGAGCTGCTGCGGCTGCGGGGAGAGATCCTCTTCGCGGCCGAAGGCGGGCGGGATCGCGCCGGGGAGGCCGAGGCGGCGCTTCGCGCGGCCCTCGACACGGCCCGGCAGCAGGGGGCGCGGTCGCTCGAGCTGCGGGCTGCCACGAGCCTCGCGCGTGTCTGGAACGGGGCGGGGGACCACGAGGGCGCGCGGGATCTGCTCGGCCCCTGCCACGGGGAGTTCGGGGAAGGCTTCGAGACCGGAGACTGGAAGACCGCCCGCGCGCTCCTCGACGAGCTCGACGGCGCGGGGAGAACGGATCCAGCATGACGAGCGCGGAAGACTACGACGTCATCGTCTGCGGAGGCGGGCCGGCGGGCTCCGCCATGGCGTGGGCCCTGAGTCGGCAGGGCGTTCGCGTCGCGGTGGTCGAGCGGTCCCGGTTCCCGCGCGAGAAGGTGTGCGGCGACTTCGTCGAGCCCGGCGGCCTGCGCATCCTCGCCGCCATGCAGTGTCTCGACGCCGTGGAGGCGGGCTCCCCGATTCCCATCACCCACGTCCGCTCCTACGTCGAATCCGAGCTCGCCTATCGCGAGAAGATCCCCTACTACGAGCCGCGGCTCGGCCTTCCGCCCCACGGCTACATCGTCCCGCGCTCGGAGCTCGACACCCACCTGCTCGAGTGTGCGCGGAGCGCCTCGGCCAGTGTCTACGAGGGCTGTACGGTGGACCGCGTAGTGCGGGAGGGCTCCGTCGTGAGCGTCGGGGCCCGGTTCGACGGAAAGCGGCTCGAGCTGCGCGCGCCGCTGGTCGTCGGTGCCGACGGTACCGAGTCCATCGTGGCCCGGAGCTTCGGCCTCGAGCGCACCGACCCGCGCTACATCTGCGTCTCCCAGCGTGGCTACGTCGAGGGCGTCGCGGTCACGGGAGAGGCGGCGACCTGGTTCTACGACGACATCTTTCCCGGCTACGCCTGGATGTTCCCCTTCAAGGGCGGTCGGGCAAACATCGGGGTCGGTGTCCTGAAGGAGGCCTCGAAGCGCTACGACCTCTCGGTTCCGAAGCTCTTTCAGGGCTTCATCGAGAAGCTGCGTCGCGAGCACCTCGGCTGCGCCGACATCCGCCTGACCCGCCGACCCCTGGGCGGCATCGTCAAGTCCTACGCGGGGATCACTCGCAACCACTTCGACGGGGGGCTCCTGGTCGGCGATGCGGGAAGCTTTGCGGACCCGCTGACCGGCGAGGGAATCACGCCGGGCATGGAGTCGGCGCTGATCGCGTCGGACACCCTGGTCGCGGCCCTCGAGCAGGGGCGCTTCGACGCCGAGTTCCTGTCGCGCTTCGACCGGGACTTCCGCGGCTACTTCGATCCAGCGATGCGCTACCTGCAGGTCATCGCGACGCTGATGCGCAACCGCGACCTGCGCGAGTACTGCCTGAGCGCCATCGCCCGGGGCTTTGCCGAGGCCACTCGCGATCCGGTCTTCGCGCGGGTCGCCGGCGCGTCCTTCGGGGGCCTCGAGCTGCGGCCCTCGGCGATCATGGGCCAGGTCTGGACGAAGATCGGCCACTACTTCGCGGAGGGTAGTGCCGAGGTGGGCCTGGCCCTGTTGCGCGGCCGACCGGTTCCCTCCGGAGGTCTGGTGGACGACGTCGCGGCCTGGCAGCGCGGGATGACGCGCTCCTTCCTCTCGGACCCCCGCTGGCACCTCTCCTGGCTCGGCGACCTCGCTCGGACCTCCGCCCAGTTCATGTGGACGCCCCGAAATCCCCGGCTGCGGGGCCCCGATCAGCTCTCCCGCCTCGGATTCTCCGACACGCCGCCGTCCGCAGGGGATATCCTGAGCACCGGCGGCGGAGCGTCCTGAGCGCCAGCCGTTCGCCGCGCAGGTCCAACGTCCGGCCCTGCGAGAGTCCTCCCGATCGACGAAGGAGCCTGCGACGTGCCCCAGGCCGAAGACAGCGTACGCGTGGCCGTGGTCGGCTCCGGCATCGCCGGCCTGACGTCGGCCCTGGAGCTGGCGAAGCGCGGCTACGAGGTGACCGTCTACGAGAAGGAGGCGGTGATCGGGGGCAACCTCTCGTCCCAGAAGATCAACGGGGTCTACCACGACGTCTATCCCCACATGTTCCCCTCCTGGTACAAGAACTTCTGGCGACTCCTGGAGCAGGACCTGGGCCTGAGTCGCGAGGGCAACTTCGAGGCCCGGACCGGCACGAAGATGCTCCGGAAGGGCGAGCGCAAGTACCTGGAGCTCGTGGCGCCCACGAGCCTGCGTGCCGCCTGGACCAATCTCACCTCGGGCTTCCTCCCCCTGCCGGACATGTTCGTCTACGGCTATTCGATGATCGATCTCGCGGCCCAGCGTTTCGATCCCAAGGAGCTGCTCTCGCGCTACAGCCTGAACGGCTTCCTCCAGTCGCGGGCCTACGCGACCGAGCGGGCCGCCGAGATGCTCGACCTCTCGCTGATGGTGATCTGGTCGATCCACGGCGACCGCACCTCGGCGGCGTCCTACCGGGAGTTCGTGCGGCGCGCCTTCGCCCTGGGCACCGACCAGCCCTTCGCGTGGATGCTGAAGGGGAGCCTGTGGGAGAAGCTGATCCAGCCCCTCGTCGCGAAGCTCTCCGACCACGGGGGTTCGGTCCGGACCCGCCACCGCGTCGATGCCATCAACATCGAGGATGGGAAGGTGCGGCTCGAGGTGCAGGGGCCGGGTCCCGAGGTCGAGCACGTCGAGGCGGACTACCTGGTCCTTGCCGTCGAGCCCGAGGGGCTCGGCCGTCTGATCGAGACGGGAAAGGAGGGCCTGCGCATCGTCGACCGCGTGCCGAAGCTCTCGCAGGTGCGGCGCCTCCGGTCGGAGCCGATCGCGGTCGTCGACCTCTATTTCAAGTACGCGCTCCCGGACATCCCGCGCGAGCACGTGGGCCTCGCCGGCTCGGAGATGGACCTCTCGTTCTTCCAGCTCTCGGGACTCTGGGAGGACGATCCGAACATGCGCGACCGGACCGCCGTAGTGTTGGCGGCGTCGGACTTCTACGCCCTGCCGCTCGAGCAGTCGCTCGGGGATGGGCACCGGATGATCCAGGCCTTCCACGAGTATCTCCCGATCTTCCGGCCCGGGGCCTACTGGGGAGATCCCTCCAGCGACATCGACTGGGAGAAGTCGCACTTCCAGCCGAACCTGACCCACAAGCTCTTCGTGAACCAGGTGGGGAGCGGCGAGTGGAGCCCCGTCGCGAGCTACGAGGCCCTTCCGAACGTCTTCTTCGCCGGCGACTACTGCCGCAATCCCGTGGCGATGGCGACGGTCGAGGGGGCAGTGCTGAGCGGTCTGGAGGCTGCGAAGGCCCTGTGGGCTAGGCAACCCCTCGGCGCACCGGTCGAGATCGTCGAGGACGAGCCGCGCAGCGAGAGCTGGCTGCTGGCCATGAAGCTCGCGTTCTCGGCGAACGCCTACTGGGCGAAGTGGTGGTCGATCGCCTTCGATGCCGCCGAGCCCGTGTCTCGCGGGCGCTTCACGAGCCTGCCCGGCGCTGCCGCCGAGATGCTCACGCTCCCTCACGCCTTCGTCGGCGACGTGATGAAGACCGCCTACCAGCTGGGGGCGAGCCTGCTCCGTGGCGCGAAGTCGAGGGACGAGCGGTAGAGACCCGGTCTCAGGTGGAGGAGAGGCCGCGGACCTTCGCGGCGAGGGCGACGAGGCCCGACGCCTCCTCGGAGAACAGCTCGGCCTCCTTCATGGCCTGATCCAGGATGCCGTCCAGGTAGCGCTCGGCCTCGGGGAGCTGGGCCTCGAAGGCGTGGAGCAGCTCCGTCTCGTCCCCGGAGCGTCCGCTCACGAACATCTCGGCCACGCGGGCATCGCGAATCGCGATGGCGGCGGGGAGCGTCAGGATGCCGTCGCGGATGTCCTCCATGCCGCCGCCGCCCAGCGCTTGAAGGCCGCGCACGTCGGCGACGTCGTCGCAGCCGTGGTAGAGGAGGCCCAGCAGGTGGCCGTAGGCGCGCAGGTCTTCGGAGCGGGCTCCGAGACAGGCGCACACCTCGAACATCGAGCCCGTGTCCTCGCCGGCGATCGTGCGCCAGTCTTCGACGCCGAGGGGCTTGCGGCGCAGACGCCACTGCATGCACTCGGCGGCGCCGAGCCGCTTCATCAGCTCGGACAGAAGCTCGATCGAGAACTTGTCGTCGATGACCATGCGGTAGCCGTCGGCGACCACGTAGCCCGAGGCCATCAGCGCCGGGAGCTTCCCGAAGCGGCAGTGAAGGGTGGACTTGCCGCGCCGCTCGCGCGAGCGGTCGAGGATGTCGTCGATCACGAGCGACATGTTGTGGAAGAGCTCGACGGCGACGGCGGCCTGGATGACGGTCTCGGGAATGGCAGGGCCGTGGAGCGCGCGGTAGCAGCTGAAGACCGTGAGAGGGCGGTAGTACTTCGAGCTGCCGCTGAACTGCCAGCGGAGCGCCTCCTGGAGCTCGGTGCTCGCGGTGCCGATCCACGCGTCGATGGCGCCGCGCAGCCTCTCGATCTCGGCCTCGAAGCCGAGCTCGGCGATGATGCCCGTGGTCTCCTTCTCGAGGTCCACGTCCGCCACTCAGCGCTTGGCCTTCCCGTAGCGAGGCGGGTCGTCGAGGGTCTGGTCGTCGAGGTCGCGCAGCTGCTCGGCGAGGGCGAGGAGGTTGCGCTGGAGGGCTCGGGCCTCCTGCACCGAGAGCTCGCCGAGCTCGCGCAGCTGGGCCGAGCTCTCGTCGAGCAGGGTCCGGATCGCGGTGCCCCGGCGGCTCTCGTCGACGCCGAGCTCGAGGCCGAGGGCGACGAGCTGCTGGGCCAGGATCGCGCCGTAGCCCGCCCAGGAAAGCCCCGCCCGCGCGAACATCCCGACGCCGCTCAGCACCCAGGCCACGTAGGCCTGGGCGACCAGCACCAGTGCCACCGCTGGCCCCTGGGTCGAGGCGAGGGGCGAAGGGGAGTCGGCGTCGCCGAGTAGCTGGGGGAGCTCCAGCCCCGACGTCCAGTCGCGCGCGAGATCCAGCCAGCCCCGGTCCTCCGCGACCCGTTCGCCCGCTGCCATGCTGCATCTCCTTCCCGAGGGATCGACTTCCGGTGCCCGGGCCCCTGGATCCCGACCGGCGCACCATGATACCGGAGACGCCAATACCCGGGCGCACGCCCTCGAGGCGCCGCCCGATACCTGACCACCCGCGACCGCACCGCGAGCCGCACACTCGTCATGAGCCCGAAGGGGCGCGAGGCGGGAGTCAGGCGGGGTCGAAGATCGATGGGGCCTTGCCGACGGGGATCGCCTCGGGGTAGACGGCGTTCACCGCGGCGATCAGGCCCGGATCCTCGAGGCGGTCGAGGTCGAGGCGCACGTCGGCACGCTTCTCCTCGAGATCGCGGTCGAAGATGCGCGCGACGTCGGGGATCGAGAGGGGGTCGGCCATCTGTCGTTGCTGCTCCGCCTCGTCGGGGTAGACGTCGGCCTTCCACAGCACGCTCACCCGATAGCGCTCGAGGGGCGCCCGGTAGCGGACCTCACCGCGATCGGTCACGGCCCACTCGCCACTGCCGTCCCCCGCCGGCGCGAGCTCGGCGCGGGGCGTCACCAGGCGCGTACCCTGATCGAAGGGCCCCACCGGCCCCACCTGGTGGAACATGCCGTGGTTGTCGCCGACGAGCGCGGTGTTCGCCATCTCACCCACGTGCTCGTGCGGTGGCTTGTCGGGGCCGTCGGGCCAGTAGAGCAGGCCTCCGCCTTCGACGTCGTTCATCCACCAGATCGACGTGGCCTGCACGATGGTGTAGCGGTCGAAGAGCCCCGACCAGAGCATCGTGCGCAGCAGCCACATCGGTGTGTTGCTGCGGTCGCGTCCATGGAAGCGCGGATTGTCGGTGTGGGCCGGCCCGCTCCGCTCGAGGGCGGCCATCATATTCACGTACACGCTGTGGGGAACGATCACCTCCGCGTCGTAGAAATCGCGCGCCGCCTGGGTCACGCGTTCGTGAAAGAGGAAGAGCTCCGAGCCGGCGACGCGCAGATCGGCGTGGACCCAGTCGTTCTGGAACCACATGGGGCTCGTGGGCGTGTCGAGGTCGACGCCCGGGCGGTACCAGCCGCCGAGAGGCGTGTAGGGCGCATTGCGTTCGAGCAGGCCGACGACTTCGCCGACGTCCTCGAATACGTCGCGGAGCAGGATGGGCGGGTCGCTGTAGCGGATCATCGCCCCCGGAGCGTAGATCACGCGGACGATTCGGCTTGCCCCGCCCATCACCGTGCCGCCTTGCGGCGAGGCGCCCGTCGGCTACGTGTCCGCCCGCGGTGGCGTGGCGAGACCCTCGACGAAGAGCCCGGCGGAGATCGCGGCTGGCGCTCGTCCTCCCGGCAGTCCTCCTCGCCGGGCCGCTTCTCGCCGCGGACCCCCAGGCTCCGATCCCCTTCGCCGCCTGGCAGGACCCTCCCCGGGCGATGCGCCCCCTCGCCCGATGGTGGTGGCCCGGAGGGAGCGTCGATCCTCCGGCCCTGGAGGCGCAGCTACGGCGAATCGAGGCCGCGGGCTTCGGCGGCGTCGAGCTCCAGCCCCTGCTCCTCGGGCTGGGCGCCGAAGACCTCGCCGCCGACCCGAGACTCCGCAGCGTCGGCGAGCCGGCGTTCCGGAAGGCGGTGGA
>CALDCK010000402.1 GCA_937937315.1 uncultured bacterium | reverse complement strand
CATCAGCACGCGCGGCGTGCCGAAGCATCTCCGATCCGACAACGGGCCGGAGTTCGTGTCCAGAGCCGTGCTGCGATGGCTGCACGAGGCGGGTGTCGAGACGGCACCGATCGACCCGGGGAAAGCCTTGGCAGAACGGATCGAACGAGAGCTTCAACGGAAAGTTTCGGGACGAGTGTCTCGGAATACAGTGGTTCAAGAATCGAATCGATGCGAAGGTCGCGATCGAGGACTGGCGAAGGTGGGGAGTCAGGCTCTCTCGATCCACCTAACACCGCGGAACCACTGGCGACCCGGGCAGGATTCGAACCTGCGACCCCGTGCTCCGGAGGCACGTGCTCTATCCAGCTGAGCTACCGGGCCAGTGGTGGGGCGTACTGGACTCGAACCAGTGACCTCTGCGGTGTGAGCACAGCGCTCTAGCCAACTGAGCTAACGCCCCCCGTGGGTGAGAGGGTTTAGAAGACGGCGGCGCGCTGCGCAAGGCGGTGGAAAGACGGCCGGCGGGCTCCCGCAGACCCTGAGATCGAGCCCCCCGGGTCAAGCCCGGGACTGCTTCAGAACGGCCCCGACGAAGGCCACGAAGAGCGGATGGGGCCGGAACGGCGTCGAGGCGAACTCCGGGTGGAACTGGCAGCCCAGGAACCAGGGGTGATCGGCGACCTCGACGATCTCCACCAGGCGCCCGTCGGGAGAGGTTCCCGAGAGCACCAGGCCCGCGTCCGAGAGGCGGTCGCGGTAGTCCGGGTTGAACTCGTAGCGGTGCCGGTGGCGCTCGGAGACCTTCTTCTCGCCGTAGGCCTCGTAGGCCAGGGTGCCCGAGCGCACCGCGCAGGGCCACGCGCCCAGGCGCATGGTGGCGCCCTTGTCCTCCACCTCGTGCTGCTCCGGCAGCAGGTCGATCACGGCGTGGGGTGTGGCCGGGTCGATCTCTCGCGAGTTCGCGCCCTCGAGGCCCGCCATGTGGCGCGCGTACTCGATCACCGCGAGCTGCATGCCGTAGCAGATGCCGAAGTAGGGAATGCGCCGCTCTCGGGCAGTCTGGATCGCCAGGATCTTCCCTTCGGCGCCGCGGGCGCCGAAGCCATGGGGCACGAGGATGCCGTCCACCCCGGCGACCATCCCTCCGTCGTCGACCTTCTCCGAGTCGAAGTACTCGATGTTGACGCGCGCCTTGTGGGCGAAGCCCGCGTGGTAGAGCGCCTCGTTCAGGCTCTTGTACGACTCGGTGAGGTCGACGTACTTCCCCACCATGGCGATCGTCACCTCGGCTTCCGGGTGGGTGGCCCGCTGGATCAGCCCTTCCCAGGGCGTCAGGTCGGGGCGGCCGGTCCAGATGCCGAGGATCGAGGTGATCTTCTCGTCGAGGCCCTCCTTGTGGAGGATGAGCGGCACCTCGTAGATCGTCTCGACGTCCTTCGCAGTGATCACCGCGTCGTCGTCGACGTTGCAGAAGAGCGCGATCTTGCTCTTCACCGCCTTCGGCAAGAAGCGGTCCGTGCGACAGAGGATCACGTCCGGCGCGATGCCCACCGTGCGCAGCTCCTTCACCGAGTGCTGCACCGGCTTCGTCTTGAGCTCGCCCGCCGTCGCGATGTAGGGGACGAGGGCGGTGTGGATGTAGCACGTGTTGTCGCGGCCGACGTCGGCGCGCATCTGACGGATCGCCTCGAGGAAGGGCAGTGACTCGATGTCGCCCACGGTGCCGCCCACCTCGCAGATGAGGACGTCCACACCTTCGGAGGCCCGCTGCATCGCGGCCTTGATCTCGTCCGTGACGTGGGGGATGACCTGGACCGTGCCGCCCAGGTAGTCGCCACGGCGCTCCTTCGAAAGGACCGTGTCGTAGATCTTGCCGGCGGTGATGTTGTTCACCTGGCTCATGCGCGCGTGGCTGAAGCGCTCGTAGTGGCCCAGGTCGAGGTCGGTCTCGGCGCCGTCGTCGGTGACGTACACCTCGCCGTGCTGGAAGGGATTCATCGTCCCCGGGTCGACGTTCAGGTAGGGATCGAGCTTCAGGAACGTGACCCGCAGCCCCCGGGCCTCGAGCAGCGCTCCGATGGAGGCCGAGGCCAGCCCCTTCCCCAGGGAGGAGAGCACCCCTCCCGTCACGAATATGAACTTGGTCGACCGGTTCGTCATTCCTCTCTCCCCCCCCAGTGGCACTCGAATCCGCTCTCTCTTCCCACACCGTCCCGTTTGCGATCTCGCCGCGAAGTCCGGCCTCGCCTCATCGCAGTTGGACCTCTTCCGACACCGCGCGGGCGTCGCGCACCCGGACCTCGTGGATCGGCACGAAGGGCTCCGGCAGGGACGTTGCGTCGAAGAAGCCGATCTCCAGGGTCTCCTCCGGCGTCGTCATCTCGCCACACTCTCCAGCGACCGCCTCGAAGCAGAGATTGATCGCCTGAACGCGACGTCGATCCTCGTACTCGATTACCTGGGTCTTCGGATCGGAGTAGATCCCGACGAGGCGCCCGACCTCGATCTCGTAACCCGTCTCCTCGCGAATCTCGCGCTCGGTGGCAACCATGACGGATTCGCCGGGCTCGACGTAGCCCCCCGGAAGCCCCCAGTGCGCGTTGTCGGCGCGTCGCATCAGCAGGATCTCCGGAGCGCGCGGATAGCGACGGACGATCGCAGAGACGGAGAGCCTCACTTCCGTGGGATCCGTCGCGTAGTAGCGCGTCATCGCACGGAGAGCGGCAGCATTGCGCTCACAGGGATGAATCCTCGCGAGCAGCCGCGCGAGCAGAGGGGAATCCAGCTGTGATGGGGCACCATCCCGGACCGAGTTGGTTTGACCGGTTATATCGGAGCCTCATGGGGGCGTCAAACCGCGGCCGGTCAACCGGCGTTTCTCCGGCGGTGTGCACGCCTCTGCGTACATCTCGCAAGTGGCCGGAGATCAGGGATTCGGTGCGACCTCGAGCAGCCCGAGGGTCTCCTCGACGCCGGCCAGCAGGTTTGCGCACTGCACGGCCTGCCCGCTCGCCCCCTTGCCCAGATTGTCGAGGGTCGAGAGCAGGATCCAGGTGTGGTTGCGCTCGTCCGCCACCAACGCGACGTCGCAGAAGTTCGTGCCGCGCACGGCGTGGAGCGTCGGGGTCTCTCCCTCCGGCAGCACCCGCACGAAGGGCTCCGCGGCGTAGGCCGACTCGAGGGCCCCGCGGGCCCGGGTCGCCTCGGCGCCGGGGACGGGACGCAGGAAGACCGAGGTGGCGATGCCCCGAGCCGTCGGCAGCAGGTGGGGCACGAAGGTCACGCGCACCTCCCCCCCGGCGGCGAGGCCCGCCTCCTGCTCGATCTCGGGAGCGTGGCGGTGGGCGTGGCCCACCTTGTAGGCCATGCAGTTTCCGTCGAGCTCGGCGAAGAGGTAGTCGTCCGCCAGCTTGCGCCCGGCCCCAGAGACACCGGACTTCGCGTCCACGTGGATGCCCTCGCGCTCGACCAGGCCCTCGCGCAGCAGCGGCAGCAGGGGCAGCAGCGTCCCGGTGGGGTAGCAACCCGGTGCCGCCACCAGGGACGTCCCGCGCACGCCCTCCCGGTAGACCTCGGGCAGGCCGTAGACGGCCTCGCCGAGGAGCTCCGGGGCGGGATGATCGGTGTACCACTTCGCGTAGGTCGTGAGGTCGCGCAGCCGGAAGTCGGCGGAGAGGTCTACGACCCGGGCGCCGGCAGCGCGCAGGGCCTTCACCGTCGGCGCCGAGGCCGCGTGAGGCAGAGCCGTGAAGGCCAGATCGATCCGCCCGGCCAGGGCGGCGGCGTCGGCCGACTCGAAGCGCAGGTCGAGTCTGCTGCGCAGGGAGGGAAAGGCGTCGCCCACCGGGCGCCCGGCCCGCTGCTCCGAGGTGACGGCGACGATCTCGAAGGTGGGGTGCCGCAGCAGGATGCGGAGCAGCTCGAGCCCCGTATATCCGCTGGCGCCGACCACTGCGACTCTCATGACTCGAGCTCCTTCTGCGATGGACCGGAAACGACAGGCCGAAAATGAAAACGGGAGGCCGCTGGCCTCCCGTTCCCAATGGAATCTGGAACTGCGGCTAGCGCTTGGAGAACTGGAAGCGCGCACGGGCGCCCTTCTGCCCGTACTTCTTACGCTCCTTCTTCCGCGCGTCGCGCGTGAGCATGCCCTTCTTCTTCAGGGTCGGCCGGTTGGCCGAGTCGAGCTTCTCGAGGGCCCGCGAGATCCCGTGGCGCAGGGCGTCCGCCTGACCCGAGAGGCCGCCACCGTGGATGTTGGCGACGATGTCGTAGCGCCCCATCCCGCTCACGGCCTCGAAGGGCTGGTGGATGATCATCCGCGACGCCTCGCGCGGAAAGTAGTTGTCGAGAGCACGCCCGTTTACGGTGATCGTGCCGCTGCCGAGGGTCAGGCGTACCCGCGCGATGGCGGACTTGCGCTTGCCCGTGGTGGTGATGACGGCCGCTGCTTCAGCCAAGATTCAGAACCTCCGGCTTCTGTGCCTCGTGAGGATGTTTGGGTCCGGCGTAGACCTTGAGCTTGCTGAGCATCTGCCGGCCCAGGGAGTTCTTCGGGAGCATGCCGCGGACCGCATTGCGGATGACGCGATCTGCGTAGGGTCCGTCGAGGAGCTTCCCGGCGGTGATCGAGCGCACGTGGCCGGTGTAGCCCGTGTGCCGGTAGTAGGTCTTCGCCTCGCGCTTGCGACCGGTCAGGCGCACCTTCTCCGCGTTCACCACGATCACGAAGTCACCCGTGTCGACGTGGGGCGTGAACGTGGCCCGGTGCTTGCCTCGCAGGATCGTCGCCACGCGGGTGGCGAGACGGCCGAGGACCTTGTCCTCCGCGTCCACGACCAGCCAACGTCGCTCGACCTCTGCGGGCTTGGCGCTCTTCGTGGCGCGATGGGCCTGGACCCCCATCCGACTCGCTCCTCGTATTGGATCCGCGCACCAAGGACGCCTCGGAGGCTGGCGCGCGGGCTGGCCCGGGGCCGCACCGGTGGCGCGGTCCAAGGCGGGAGCGCGATTGAATACCGGAGGGGGCGGCGTCCGTCAAGCTCAACCTGCTGATCTCCCAAGGGAATCGCCCAATCCGCCCCTTGGACCGGATTCGTCCCCCGGGGTGGCTACTCCTCGGGATCCCCGTCGTAGCGCACCCGGACAAGGGTGAGGCCGTGGGCCGGGGCGGTCCGCCCTGCCCGGCTCCGGTCGCGGGCCGCCAGAAGCGCCGCCATGTCGGCCGCGGCGCGCCGACCCGTACCCACCTCGACGAGCGTCCCGACCAGATTCCTCACCATGTGGCGCAGAAAGCCCGTCCCCTCGAACTCGAGATCCACCGCGGCTCCCGACGCCCCCCGGATCTCGATACGCAGCAGGGTGCGAACCGTGGTCGTGACGCTCGAGCCGGCCGCCTGGAAGGAGCGGAAGTCGTGGGTGCCGAGGAGGGCCGCGGCGGCCTCTCGCATCGCCCCGAGATCGAGGGGCTGCCGGAGCCACAGGGCCCGCGCCGCACCCAGGGGAGAGCGGCAGGGACCGTTCCAGAGCGCGTAGCGGTAGAGCTTCGAGCGCGCGGAGCGGCGAGGGTCGAAGTCCTCCGGGACCGGGCAAAGCGCCAGCACGACCAGATCCGGCGGCAGCACCCCGTTGAGCGCCTGCCGCAGACGCTCCGCCGGGATCGGCGTCTCGAGCCGGACACTCGCCACCTGGCCCTCGGCGTGGACGCCGGCGTCGGTCCGGCCCGATCCCTGGACGCGGGTCTGCTCGCCCGTAATCCGGGCGACCGCACTCTCCAGCACGCCCTGGACGGTACGGCGATCCCCGGACTGGGCCTGCCAGCCCTGGAAGCCCGCGCCGTCGTACTCGAGCGTGAGCCGGAACCTGGACGACACGCCTTGCCCCCGCTGGATCAGTGGGGCTGGAGCCGGGCCACCGCCAGCGCGACCGCATTGGTCGCTGTGAGCCGCAGGGCGTCGGCGGAGATCCAAAGCAGCAGACCGTTCGGAGTCGAGGGGTCGGCCCGCACGCGGCCCACGATCGCCACGTCGCGCCCCGCCGCGGCGCGCAGGTTGGGGCCCTCGGGGCCGTGGGTCCAGAGCTCGACCCCGGCGGCCTGGGCCAGGTGATCCTCGGCCTCCTTCGGGTCCAACGGACGCTCCGTCTCGATGGCCCGCGCCGACGCCTGACCGACGAAGGCGGGCACCTGGGCGACCGTGGCCGCGACCTCGACCGGCGCTCCCAGCAGGCGCGCGATCCCCTGCTGGAGTGCACGCTCCCGCGGCGAGTGCCCGTCGTCATCCGGAGCCTCGAGGGTCGCGTGGCAGTCGAAGGCCAGGGGGCGGTCGAAGACGACCGGGTCCGGGACGTCGCGCTGGTTGAAGAGCGCGAGGGACTCGGTCGAGAGCGCGGCGATGCCCTCGCGACCAGCCGCCGAGGCGCTCTCGAGCACCGTCCCCACCACCCGCTTCAGCACGGAGGCCCGGTGCAGGGGCGCAAGCACCAGGGACCAGGCCAGTACGGCGGCGTCCGGGGTGGACACCACGGGGACACCCTCCGCGCCGGGCGGCGGCGCGAGCGCCGCCGCCCGCAGGGGCACCTCTTCCGAGTCGACCAGGGCCCCGGAGCAGTCGATGCAGGGCACCTCGGCCCTCAGCGCCTCTCGCACCCAGACGCGCGAGGGCTCGGGCGGCGCGCAGCAGAAGACGAGGTCGAGCCCACGCAAGCTCGGGACCTCGGACGCAACGGGATAGTCCTCGCCCTGGAACTCGATCTCCTCGCCGAGCGAGGCGTCGCTCGCCGCCGGCACGATCTCCGCGATCCGCAGTGCCGACTCGTCGAGCGCCGCGAGCACCTCCCCGCCGAGCGCCCCCGTGGCACCCAGCACTCCGATCCGCACGCCG
>CALDCK010000401.1 GCA_937937315.1 uncultured bacterium | reverse complement strand
GGCGATCGCGATGGCCTCGGCGGCGTCGAGCTCGGTGCGCTCGCCGTGACCGATGGCGGCCACGCGCTCCATCCAGCGCGGCACGTGATCGAGGGGCTCGAGCAGCGCCGCCGTACGCGGGTGGGCCCGCAGGAACATATGCGGGTGATAGCCCGCCAGGTCCGCGAGGGATGCCTTCTCCCCCAGCAGGAACGATCGGCCGTCGGCGAGCTGGCGCTCGAGAAGATCGAGGTTCGCGGCGAGCTGGAGCAGCTTCGCGGGCACGATCCGTCCGGCGCCGGAGAAGTCCACACCCGGCGCCATCTTCTTGCGATCCTCGATGAAGGCCTCGTCGAAGAGCCCGCCGACACCGAGGAAGACCGTCACCGCCATCATGAAGCTCGTCTCCGCGAGGCGGGAGAGGCCCCAGACCGTCGCCGGATCCGCACCCGGAAACAGGGTCGGCTTCGGGTGGAGGCGCTCGAGAGCGCGCACGCAGGCCTTCGTGTCGCAGTAGACGTCGGCTCCGATCTGGAGCACGGGAGTCCTCCGATAGCCTCCGGTCAGCTCCGTGAGGTCCGGCTTCGGCATGACGATCGGGATCTGGACCGAACGCCAGGCCAAGCCCTTGAAGCCGAGGGCGAGGCGCACCTTCTCGGCGTAGGGGGACATGTCGTAGTGATGGAGGATCAGCTCTGTCATCCCGGCATTCTACCCGGCGGGGGGAGCTCCCAGGGCCCTGGAGCCGAATCCACCCGGTGCCCTTGCAGGGTCCCCGCACAGTCGGGATCCTCGCCGCGTCGGCCCGGGGGGCGCCGTGGGGGTGGCCTCGAGTCCGATCGCCGATCCGGCGATGGACGTAGGAGGGCGCACCGGGCGAAGGGAGCGGACTTGGCCATCGATTCGGACGGAACGCGGCCCCGCGTGCGCGGGTGGGACGCCCTGGGCTTCGCCTGCGCCATCGCGCTCCAGGCCGTATCCGCGGGTGCACAGCCGGAGGAGCCGGCCGCCAGCCCTCCTGTCCGGACCTTCGAGATCGCCGGCTACACCATTCCCGCGGGGGAGCGGCGGCAGATCCAGCTCCAGGTGAGCGAGTCCTTCGCCGGATCGAGCGTCGATCTCGACGTGGTGGTGGCGAACGGCGCCGAAGAGGGGCCGACCCTGTGCCTGATCGCCGGCATCCACGGCGACGAGCTCAACGGCACCGAGATCGTCCGCAGCGTCCTCGATCAGACCGACCCAGCAGTGCTGCGCGGCGTACTGATCGGCGCGCCCATCGTGAACCTCCACGGCTTCCGCAGCCGCACCCGCTACCTGCCGGATCGCCGAGACCTGAACCGGCACTTCCCCGGAACCTCCCGCGGCAGCTCCGCATCCCGTATCGCCGCGCGGCTCTTCGACGACGTCGTTCGCCGCTGCGACTACATGGTCGACTTCCACACCGGCTCCTTCCACCGCGTGAACCTCACCCAGATCCGGGGAGACCTCGAGCAGAAGAGCGTGCTCGAGCTGGCCCGATTCCTGGGCGTGGGCGTCGTCTTGCACAATCCGGGACGGCCGGGCACCCTGCGGCGCTCGGCAACCGACGCGGGCGTCCCCACCGTGCTCTACGAATCGGGCGAGCCCCTGCGGCTCGACCCTGTGCAGATCCTCCACGGAGTGGAGCACGTGCAGCGCCTGCTCTCCGCCCTCGAGATGATCGGGCCCCTGCCGGACGCACCGGAGCCCGCGGTCTACCGCTCGTCGAGCTGGGTCCGCGTGGATCACGGCGGGATCTTCGTGCCCCGGGTGCATCTGGGGGAATCCGTCGAGCAGGACCAGGTGCTCGCGACGATCTTCGATCCCATCGGGGGCGAGCGGGCGCTGCTGCTCGCGCCTCGCGTAGGACGGATCATCGGAATGGCGGTGCCCCAGGTCGTCATTCCAGGCTTCGCGGCCTTCCACCTGAGCTGGGCCGGTCCCGGGGCGAGTGCGCCGATCGAGGATGGCGCCCCCCCGGACGACGTGGACGACACGGAGTAGCCGACCCATGTCGCGACGCTCCATCGTCACCGGGCTGCTTCTCATCCTTCTGGGAGGGGGCGTCTTCCTGTGGAAGGCCGTCGCCCTCGAGCTGCCCCTCGTGCCCTCGGAGCCCGAGGGCCTGTGGCAGGTCCAGCTCGAGATCTCGGTTCGGGGATCGGGACGCCGCGGGAGCGTGCAGGCGTGGCTGCCGTCGCCGGAGCGCGTTCAGCGGATCTTCGGCGAGCAGTTCGAGACCGGCGACCTGCGCTTCTCCATCCGCGAGGAGCCGAGCGGACGCCAGGCCATCTGGGCCGGACGCCTCTCGGACGTGAAGCGCGTCTCCTACACCTTCCGCGTCCAGGTCTTCCCGAGCCGGGTCGAGATCCCGAGCGAACCGTCGAAGAAGCCGCCCTCGCAAGAGCTTCTCGAGAAGTACACGCGGCAGGAGCCCGGTATTCCCGTGGACGACGAGACGATCGCGTCGCTGCTCGAGACCCTCGATCTCGGCGGCGAGGACGACCTCGCGGCGCGGGCGCGAACGGTCTTCTCCTTCGTCGTCCACGAGGTCACCCTGGCCACCACCGCTGCGGACGATGCCCTCATTGCGCTGGCGGATCGGCGGGCCAACCGCCGCGGCAAGGAGCGACTCCTGTGCACGATGCTGCGTGCCGCAGGCGTCCCGGCACGTATGGTGCAGGGCCTCGAGCTCCACTCCGGCGACGCCCTGCCCCGCCGCTGGGTGGAGATCTGGATCGGAGGGCGCTGGATCCCGTCCTCCGCCGGTGACGACTTCTTCGGCCGGATGCCGCCGGATCGTCTGCTGCTCGGCCGCGGCGACGCCCCCCTGGTGCAGGCCACCGGCGTCGAGGCCGTCTCCCACTCCTTCCATGCCCTGCCCGAGCGGCTCACACCCCAGGAGCTCGCCGCCCTGATGGTGCCGCCGAACCCCACCCTCGAGGCGATTTCCCTCTACCGGCTTTCGGTCCCCATGCAGGCCGCCGTCCGCGTGCTGCTGCTGCTGCCCCTCGGCGCGCTGATCACCGCCTTCCTGCGCAACGTCGTGGGCATCCCCTCCTTCGGGACCTTCATGCCGATGCTCGTGGCGCTGGCCCTGCGTGGAACCGGGCTCAGTGTGGGGCTCCTGCTGCTCGGAAGCGTGCTCGTGATCGGGATCCTCGTGCGGACCTTCCTCGAGCGGCTGCGGCTGCTCCTGGTGCCACGCCTC
>CALDCK010000400.1 GCA_937937315.1 uncultured bacterium | reverse complement strand
CCGGCGGCACGACCCACGCCTGGCGCACGTGCAGCTTCGCGCGGCGCCGCCAGTCCGCCTCCTCCGGAGACATCACGCCCGTTCCCGCGGAAGGCGCCGGCGAGGGCACCGCGGCGGTGCGAACGGGAGACGGAGACGGCGTGGCCTCTCCCTGCTCTTCACGCATGTCTGAGAGCAGATCCTCCAGACTCTTCTCCTCCCTGGTCTTCGGCTCCAGCACCACCTCGCGGCGGGGCTCCGGCTTCGCCGGCTTCGGCTTGGACGGCGATGCGGTGGGATTCTTCGGCAGCACGACCTGCTTGGGCTTCGGTTTCGGCGGCGGAGGTGGGATCGGCCGAGCCGCCTTCGGCTTCGGAGCCTTGGGGGCCGCCGAAGGCGGCGCCGCCACCAGCTCGACGGAGATCACCTGGGGCGGCGAACCCACCCGGGTCGTCGGCGAGTACAGCGACACTGCGACCGCCCCCACGTGAATGGCCAGGGACCAGGCGAGCATCCGCTGAAAGTCACGCCGGCGCGTCGCCTCGAAATCCGCTGCCCGCTCCACCGTCGGCTGCTCCGCTTACGATTCGGGTTCGGTCACCATGCCCAGCTTCGTCGCTCCCGCCATGCGGGCCGATGCGAGCGCCTTGGCCACGATGCCGTACTGCGCCGCCCGGTCGGCCCGGAGAAAGATATCCTTGCGATCCAGGCCGTCCAGGATCGCCGTCATCTTCTCGGTCAGCTCGTCCACCGGGATCTCCCGTCGGCCCAGAAAGACCTTCCCATCCTTCTTCACCGTGAGGATCAGCGGCTCCTCCTGCACCCGGATGTTCTGGGTCGTCGTCTCGGGGAGCTCGACGTCGATGCCCTGCTGCATCATGGGCGCCGTCACCATGAAGATGATCAGCAGCACGAGCATCACGTCCACGAAGGGCGTGACGTTGATCTCGGAGAGCGGTTGATTCACACCGCTCCGGCCGGTGACGCCCACGCGCTACTCCTCCGCCACGGCCAGGCGACGCAGGTCGCCCTCGTACTCGACGGCGAAGAGATCGATGGCACTGGTGATCCCGCGCAGGCGGCCCACGAAGATGTTGTAGAAGATAGTGGCAGGGATCGCGGCGAAGAGGCCGACCGCCGTGGCGATCAGCGCCTCGGCGATCCCGGGCGCCACGACCGCCAGGCTGGCCGAGCCGGCGCGTCCGATGCTTTCGAAGGCGTTGATGATGCCGATCACGGTGCCGAAGAGGCCGATGAACGGCGCCGAGCTCCCCGTGGTCGCGAGAAAGGTGAAGCCGCGCTCGAGGCGTTGCCCCTCGCGACTTCCGGTCCACCCCACGTGGCGCGAGAGCGCATCTACGTGAGCGGGCGTGAGTGAGAGAGAGCGGCCGCTGGCGCGCGCCAGCCGCTTCAGCTCGCCGTAGGTTGCGATGAACACGGCCGAGAGCGGGCTGGAGTCCAGATCGCGGGCGGCGTCGTACGCCTCCTCCAGGGACCCCTCGTGATAGACCTCGAGGAAAGCCTCGCTATCTTGCTGCGCGCGCCGAAGCTCGCGGTGCTTGGAGAGAATGATGGCCCAGGAGAAGACGGAGAGCAGTACGAGGACGAGGAGTACGAGCTGCACGATCCAGCTCGCCTGAAAGATCAGGTCGAGTGCACCGAGGCTCGCGAGACGTCCCCCCAAAGCCGTCCCGGCGAGTATCGCCATGTTTCTGTTCTCGCTGCGATTCGGAATTTGCGAGTCGGGGCGCGAGTCTAGGAGAGGGCCCCAGCCACTTCAACCGAGCGTACTCGCGCACCCGGCCGAAGGGCATACGCCAACGGGAGGAAAGGTGATGAAGGTCACAGTCGATTCACGCGTTCCGACGGACGTCGCTGCGGACCTGCTTGCCGTACCGATCGGTACTGCGAAGCGAGGCAAGCCGCGCCTGTCGCCCCGCTTCGCCGTCATCGACCGGGCCACCCGCGGCGCGATCTCGGCGGCCCTCGGGAGCGGGGACTTCTCGGGGAAGTCCGGCGAGTCCCTGCTCCTCTACCCCAGCGGCGGTCGGTCGCGGGCGAAGCGAGTGCTCCTGATCGGGCTCGGCGACGAAGCGAAGATCGATGCGGATGCCCTGCGACGGATCGCCGGACGCGCGATCGGGGAAGGCACGCAACGCCGCGCGAACCGCGTTTCGATCGCGGTTCCCTCCTCGCCGGCGGATGCCCTGCCCTCCAGGGTCCAGGCCCTGGTCGAAGGGGGTGTGCTCTCGGGCTACCACTTCGACGGCTACCGTTCGAAGGAGGACGGCGCCCCCCGGAAGCCCGGGGCGCTGTCCCTGCACCTGGAGCGCGGGGGCGACCTGCGCGGCACGCGAGCCGCCGCCCGCCGAGGCGAGACCCTCGCGGAGTGCCAGAACGAGGCGCGCCGGCTGTCCGACACGCCGGCCAACGACCTCCCGCCGGCGGAGCTGGCCCGACAGGCGCGCGCCATGGCCCGCGAGGTGGGACTCCGGGCGCGGGTCCTCGACGTCCCTGCCCTCGTGCGCGAGAAGATGGGCGGCATCCTCGCCGTCGGCGGAGGCAGCGCGAACCCGCCGCGGCTGATCGTCCTCGAGCACCGCCTGCCCCAGAAGAAGACTGGGGCGAAGGGCAAGAAGACGGCAAGGGCCTCCGGTCCGGGCCCCTTCTGCATGGTCGGCAAGGGCATCACCTTCGACTCCGGCGGCATCTCGATCAAGCCCTCGGCGGGCATGGACGAGATGAAGCACGACATGTCGGGGGCGGCAGCCGTCTTCGGGGCCATGCGCGCCTGCGCCCTCCTCGACCTGCCCCACCCGGTGGTCGGTGTGATCGGGGCCGCCGAGAACATGCCGAGCGCCACGGCCTACCGGCCCGGAGACGTGGTCCGGGCCATGTCCGGAAAAACGATCGAGGTATTGAATACGGACGCCGAGGGCCGCGTCGTACTCGCGGACGCCTTGCACTACGCAAGGACCCATTACGAGCCGAGCGCGATGGTGGATCTGGCGACCCTCACCGGGGCCTGCATGGTGGCGCTGGGACGCTGGGCGACGGGCGCGTTCACGAATCACGAGAATCTGGCCGAGCGCCTCCGCGCGGCCGGAGACCGGGCCGCGGAGCGGATCTGGCCGATGCCGCTGCTCGATGGGCACAAGGAGGAGATCCGCAGCCAGATCGCAGACATCAAGAACACCGGAGGCCGGCAGGCCGGCGCCTCGACCGCCGCCGCGTTCCTCTCCCACTTCGTCGGGAAGACCCCGTGGGTCCACCTCGACATCGCAGGAACCGGGTGGACCAGCGCGCCCCATGCCTACCAGCGTAAGGGGGCCACGGGCGTCGGGGTCCGCACGCTCCTCGAGCTGCTCTCGGAGTGGGACGCGACGACCCTCGACGACTGAGGAAACGGGGGGCGCCCGTGGGAGCTTGCTCCGGGAGGGTGCCCTGCCTAGTCTCCGTGCGCCCGCGATCGCCGGCGGGTCCCATCTTCTCGTCTCCTTTCGCCAACAGTCAACAAGACGCCGTGGCCCGCCAACCGCAGGGCGCGGACCACTTCAGGGAGAGACCTTGATCATGAAGTTCCTCAATCACTCGATTTCCTTCGCCGCCCTGGCCGCCGCCGCGCTCCTGATCCCGACGGCGACCCTCGCCGCGGACGCCGCCGCGGGCAAGGCGAGCTTCAATGCCAACTGCTCCTCCTGCCACGGCGAGAGCGGAAAGGGCGACGGCCCCGTGGGTGCCGCACTCCAGCCGCCCCCGCGGGACTTCACCACGGGTGAGTTCAAGTTCGATGCGGACGGCGACGGCACCCCCGGGACCGACGCGGACCTCACGGCTGTCATCAGCCAGGGCGCCGCTGCCTTCGGCGGCTCGCCCCTGATGGCCCCCTGGCCCACCCTCTCCGAGGACGACGTGGCGAACGTGGTCGCCCACATTCGCTCCCTCAAGCAGTAGGCACGCCTCGAGGGCCCCCGGCCCCAACCTCACAGGGCGGGATCGCGCGCGCGATCCCGCCCTTTTTATCTGGCTGCTACCCTCGCTTTCTCCATGGCCGACGCCCCGCCTGAGCCCGCGCTCCCGACGAAGTCCCGAGCGCTTGCTCCCTCCCCGAAGAAGTCCCGCGCCTCGGACCGCGCCGTCGGTCCGGTCGACGCGCTCTCCGCCTACATGAACGAGCTGGGCAAGCACCCTCCGATCACCCGCGAGGAGGAGCACGAGCTCGCCGTCCGCTGGGTGGAAGAGGGGGACGTCGAGGCGGCGCGACGGCTGGTGCTCTCGAACCTCCGCCTCGTCGTGAAGATCGCCATGGACTACCGCCGGGCCTGGGTGAACGTCCTCGATCTCATCCAGGACGGGAACGTCGGACTCCTCGAAGCGGTCCAGCGCTATGACCCCTACCAGGGCGTGAAGCTCTCGTCCTACGCCGCGTACTGGATTCGCGCCTACATCCTCAAGTACATCCTCGACAACTTCCGCATCGTCCGACTGGGCACGACGCGCGCGCAGCGCAAGCTCTTCTTCCGCCTGAACAAGGAGAAGCGCGCCCTCGAGCGACAGGGCTTCGATGTGGAGCCGAAGCTCCTCGCCGAACGGCTCGAAGTGAGCGAGGCGGAAGTCGTCGACATGGACCAGCGTCTGTCGAAGAGCGATCTCTCCGTGAACGCTCCCGCGCGACGCGACGAGGGCGACGGCGCGGAGTTCGGCGACTTCCTCACCGGGTCGGAGCCGAACGCGGAACAGACCGTCGCCGACGCCGAGCTGCGCCGGGTCTTCATGGATCGGGTGCGGGACTTCGCCGAGACCCTGGACGAGCGCGACCAGAAGCTGCTCGACGAGCGCGTCCTCGCGGACGAACCGAAGACCCTGGCCGAGCTGGGCAAGGAGCTCGGCGTCTCCCGGGAGCGTATTCGGCAGCTCGAGGCGCGCATCGTGAAGCAGCTGCGCGAGTACATGCAGGAGAACCTCGTCGACTTCGAGTACTACGCCGCGCCGAAGAATGACTGACCGCTCCGACGACTCCCCGGCTGCGATCGTCCGCCGCCGCGTGCGGGTCTACGGTCGCGTGCAGGGCGTCTGGTTCCGCGGCAGCACCTGCTCCGCGGCGCGCGAGCACGAAGTGCAGGGCTGGGTGCGGAATTGCGAGGACGGCAGCGTCGAGGCCGTCTTCGAGGGCGCGCCCGAGGCCGTCGAGGCCCTGATCGCCTTCGCCGGCCGTGGCCCGCGCGGCGCCCGGGTGGACCGGGTCGAGGTCTCGCCGGAGCCCCCCGGCGGCGAGCGAGGCTTCGCCCAGAAGCCCTGAGATGGAGCCCCCTGGGGGCCCTGCGGCGCTCGGCGCTCGGATAAAGCTCCGCCGACGAGTTGCCGACTGAGTTCAGGTCATGGCATCTGCGATGCTCTTCGTGCCGCCCCATCCGCCCCTGACGCTGCCCGGCGAGGGGGTGGTGGTGATCGGCCGCAGCCGGGAGAGCGAGCTCCGTCTCCCCGACGCGGACACCTCCCGCAAGCACGCCAAGATCGTCTGCGAGGCGGGCGTCTACCGCATCGAGGACCTGGCCAGCACGAACGGCACCTTCGT
>CALDCK010000399.1 GCA_937937315.1 uncultured bacterium | reverse complement strand
CCTTGTACTCGTCGATCATCTGCTGGGCGTAGTGCTCCCGGGCGTACTCGCCCTCGAAGGGCATCGGCACCTCGGGCTCTTTCAGCTCGGGCACGAAGTCGACGTCGAGGTCGTCGAGCAGCGCGATGCTCTCGGCGTGGGTGATCAGCGTTCCGCAGCCGGCGTAGAGGTCGGTGCGCCAGGCGGGAGTGCCGCCCAGGTAGCCCTCGACGGCCGTCGCTTTCGGGTCGTGGGCGTCCATCTTCCCACAGAGGGTGCGGATCTCGGCCAGGGTGAAGTCGCTCGTGCAGCATTTCGCCGATGCCGCCTTGCCGGTCGCCGGGTCGGCCGGGGTGAAGGGCTCGCGGCACTTCGCCGCCAGGGTGGGCACGGCCAGGACGTTGGTCGTGGTGTGGAGGTCGCACTGGGCGTGGCGGCACACGAGCTCCCGATCCTTCGTGAAGGTGACGTCGCACTCGATCCGCCCCGCGCCCATGCGTGCCGCGGCGCGATAGGACTCCTCGGTGTGCTCGGGAAACTGGAGCGGGGCGCCGCGGTGCCCGATCGAGAAGGGCGTCGGCCGCATGGGCCGGTCGCGACAGGCCTCGAGCTCGCTGCGCAGGGGCCCGGGCGCCAGGGCCTTCACCAGATAGTGGGGGCGCGGGCCGAGGTCGACCCGGGACGCGCTGCGAGTCTCGCCACCGACTCCCTCGGCGCCGGCGTCGAGGGGTGCGAGGGAAAGGGCCGCCAGCAGCAGCGGGAGCGCCCGCAAGGATGCCTCAGGCCCCCGTGTCGCCGAGGGGCGGAGCGGCATCCGGGGCGACCCCGGTCTTCGTCGGAATGCCACCCTGCACGAGCGGATCGGCGTCGCTCCAGTCTCCCCGGGCGGTGAGCCAGAGTCGCAGCAGGTGGCGCTTTCGCGCCGGGTCTTCGTGATCGACGAACTCGGTGCGGGCGTGAAGGGCGGTGTTGTTCTTGAGCCAGTTGATCTCGCCCGGCTCGAGGCGCATCTCCAGGTGGAGAGCCGAATCGGCGGCCAGGCCGTCGATCAGGTCGAGGAGCGCGTGCTGCTCGGGAGTGAGGCGAGGGACCGCCTCGTGGCGCTGTGCCTTGCGGATGTACCAGGGGATGTAGAAGAAGCCGACGCCGTGCTCATGCTCGCGACAGATCGGCAGTCGGAAGAAGGGCTCCTCACCCGGGGCCTGCTCCTCGTTGCGGTCCCAGTAGAAGGGCTCGTAGAGCAATGGAAGCAGGTCGGGGCGTCGCGCCAGGATCTCGTTGTAGAGGGTGTCGGTGCTCACCAGGCGGGTTGCGCCTCCCGAGCGGCCCTGGCGCAGACAGAAGAGGCCCACCACGTCGGCGCCGTCGCTGTGGAAGCCGAGCTCGACGCGGGTCTTGTAGAGGCGCACCGAGGTGTCTTTCGGATCGGCGCCGGTGTCGCGCACGTGGCCCAGCAGGTCTCCCGCCGCGTTCTGCGACACCGCGGTGCCGAGGTGGAGGCCGAGCCCCCAGTACATCCACTCCAGGTCTTCCGTCGCGTAGCGGTCGACCGGCAGTCCCTTGACGTTGACGAAGCCGCGGCCGCGTTGGAGCGTTGCGAGCCAGGCGTCGAGGGCCGGGGTGAGGACCGGCAGCGGGAAGTCCTTCGGCGTGAGGGCGTCCAGGGTCCTGCCGGTGGCTCGGGCCACGGCCAGGGCCTGCTCGAGGTCGGCCACCTCCTCGGGGGTGAGACGGTGGATCCAGTCGGTGCGACCCGCGAGGTCGCAGCCGCGCCAGGTGGCCGGGGAGTCGAGGGGCTCGGTGCGCATCGTGTTTCCTGAGTCCTGGATCTACGCCGAGCCGTTCGTGCGAAGAGCCGCACCGAGATCCGGCGCGAGGGTTCGCGCGTAGGCGTCGTCCGGTGCGGCCTCGGCGCGCAGCTGCCGGTGCACGCGACCCAGGTCGTGATAGGGAATGCCCGGCGCCCAGTGGTGCAGGGCGTGGAAGCGCAGACCCAGCGGCGCGATCAGGGGAGCGAACAGGGAGTGCTCGGGAAGGGTTACCGAGTCGAGGAGCTGTCCGCGGTCGTCGACGGATCGGCCGTCCAGGGCGTAGCGATGGGCCATCACCGTGCGCAGCTGGTTGATCAGGAACACGCCACCCACGACGATGATCCAGCGCGCGACGACCGCCGCGGGCACGAGATCCGCGGCGAGGGCCAGGCCGACGCTCCATACGATGGCCGCGGCGGATGCCTCCTGTACGAGCCAACGCCTTCGCTCGGCACCGGTGGGTGCATCGCGCAGATAGCCCGGATTGATGGCGAGGGTGGAGAGGCGTGCGACCGAGAGTCGACGGAGCCCCGGAACGAGCAGCGAGAGAGGCCCGACCACGCCCCAGCGCAGCGCCAGCAGCAGGGGCGCGAGCCCGCTCGCCGCCACGAACAGAATCCTGCGTCCCGTTCCCCAGCGGGCGAGGGGTGCGTACTCCGGATCCGCCGGCGTCCCGTACTGTCGGGTGCGGTGGTGGCCGGGGTGGGAAGCGACGTAGAGCAGGCTGGGCACGCCCATCGGGAGGCCGACGAAGGCGTTCCAGATCGCCTCGAAGCCTGGGATCTCCCGGGCCCGGTGGGCGATCTCGTGGATGAAGGTCACCGCCCGGAGCATTGCCAGCACGGCACCGAAGGTGGCCAGCAGTCCCAGGGGCGAGGCTGCGGGCTGCTGGGTGGCCACGATGAAGAGCACCCAGCCGACTCCACCCGAGGCGAACAGGTCCGTCCAGTAGATCCACGGTCGGACCTCGGAGGCGCAACGCGCTCGCGCGCGAAGCGGGGTCGCGTCCCACCGGGGCGGCGACGCCGGGAGAGTCGAGGGCATCGAAGTGCTGCGCGCTTGGGGCGGGGTCAAGGGGGCGTCTCGCGTTTCGACAAGGGTAGGCGAACGGTGGCGCGGGTTCCCACTCCGCTCTCGGACGCCTCGAGGGTGATGGTGCCGTCGAGCATCTGCACGATCTCCGCCGCAACGGTCAGCCCGACTCCGGAGCCGCCCTGATCGAGACGGGTGGAGACTCCCGCTTCGAAGGCCGTCGAGCGGATCTCCTCGGGGATGCCGCCCCCTTCGTCCTCGACGGTGATGCGGGCCGAGCCCCCTTCGACTGCCGCGTGGAGGCGAACCGGCGCGTCGGCGGGGCTCGCGCGCAGGGCGTTGTCGACGAGGTTTCCGATGGCGCGGCCGAGGAACTCGGGAAAGCGCTGGCCGCGCATGGCGGGCTCGATCACCTCGGCGATTCGCCCCGCTCCGTAGCGGCTGTTCATCCGCCGGGCGATCCGCCCCACGAGGTCGTCGAAGCGCGGTTCGGTGACGCGGTGCCCGTCCCGGAGTGTCGAGGCCTCGTTCATGACGCGCTCGTAGGTCGTTGCGAGCTCGTCGGCGAGGTCGCCGATGGCGTCGGCGTCCCTTCGCCAGCGCTCCTCGTCGCCGTGAAGGTCGGGTAGCCGCCGCGCGAGTCGTCGGAGCCAGCCCACGTCCTTGCCCGTGTCGTGGGCGAGGGCGATCGCGATGTGCCCCGCGGCGGCGGCGCGTTCGTGGGCGATGTTCTCGAGCTGGACCCGAGCCCGGTGGATCGCGGTCGCCGCCTGGGAGCAGACCCCGGCGATGAAGTCGAGATCGAGGCCGCCGTAGGGCCTGCCTCGGCGGTCGCCGCCGAGCAGGACCAGGCCAACGCGCTCGCTACCGGCGGAGAGGGCTGCGACCACCTCGACTCCCACGGCACGCAGGTCCGGGACCGAGAGCTCGCGCTCGGACCGGGCGGCGAGGTGCAGGATCTCGTCCTGGCCGAGTGCCTGGACGGCATCGCGGGCGAGGGTCGTCTGGTGGGGAGCCGACTCCCCGAAGACATGGGCGAGACTCGTGCTTCCGTTCCGGCACAGGAAGAGGCTCCCACAGCGCGACCGGACGCCCTCGTCGAGGATCTCCGCGAGGAGCACGACGATCGCGTCCTCGTCCGGAGCGTCGCCTACCTCGCGCGCGAAGCGTGCCCGATGCCGGGCGAGCGTCTCGAGGCGCGGAGCGAGGGTCGACTCGAGGAGCTCCGGCACCCGCCGCCGCAGCGGCTCGAGGATCAGGGCGCAGAGGAGCGAGACTCCGAGGAGGGTCGCCGGGTCCGTGGACGGCAGCGCGAGTCCAGGGCGCCGGGCGAAGGTCCAGAGAACGGCCGCGATCGCGAGGGTCGCGATGCCCAGATAGAGGGTGCGTCCGATGGCCTGGCGAATGTCGAGTCCGAGATCGAAGAGGTTGTAGCGACTGATCGCCAGGCCGATGGGGAGCGGCATCGTGGCGGCGGCGGCCCAGAGGTAGAGCACACCGAGGTCTCGCTCTCCGAGGCCCTCGAAGGCGAGGAGGGCGAGGATCGGGAGGACGGGCAGGAGCGCCGAGCCGTAGGCGACGACCCGGCTCCGGGCCCGCTCGAGGGGCGAGGTCGACTCTCGCATCGCGAACGCGCAGGACGCGATCAGAACGATCCAGCCGAGGCTCGCCAGGAGCACGAGCACCAGCACGAAGGCGGGCCAGGTCAGCGGCTCGTGACGGAGCGCGATCCAGCCGAGACCGAAGAGGAAGGCACTCGCGAGGTACGGGATCCGGCACACGATCGGGTAGTCGACGGCGATCGGGCGGTCCCGGGGAAAGCGCAGCCCGAGATGGAAGAGCGTTGCGGGTCCGAGGGTGAGTGCCGTGAGGGATCCGAGGGTCAGCGCCGGCGACTGGCGGCCGGCGAGGAGGCCGATGAGGAGGACCGTGAAGGCGGTGTAGAAGCCGGCCAGGGGGCGAGCCGCACTGGAGTTGGTCCTCCAGATCACGGAGAGGGGAAGGGCGAGGAAGAAGGCTGCCGCCAACCCGG
>CALDCK010000398.1 GCA_937937315.1 uncultured bacterium | reverse complement strand
CGCGACCTGGCCAGCCAGGTGCGCCAGGCCTTCTACGGCGAGGAGGTGCAGCGTATTCAGCGCGGCCGGGACGACGTGCGCGTGATGCTCCGCTATCCGGAGAGCGAGCGTCGCTCCCTCGGAAACCTCGAGGAGATGCGGATCCGGGCCGCGGGAGGCATCGAGGTCCCGTTCTCGAACGTCGCCGGCGCGGATCTGGGACGCGGCTACTCGACGATCCGTCGCACGGATCGCATGCGGGCCGTCAACGTGAGCGCCGAGGTGGATCGCGCCGTGACGACCCCCGAGAGCGTGCTCGCGGACCTCGAGCGCCGCCTGCCGACGATCCTCGAGCCCTTCGGCGATGTGAGCTTCTCCCTGGAGGGGGAGCAGCGCATGCACAACGAGGCCGCCACCGGTCTGGTGCGCGGCGCGCTGCTCGGCCTGCTCCTGATCTACGCACTCCTGGCGATCCCCCTGGGTTCGTACACGCAGCCCCTGATCATCATGAGCGTCATCCCCTTCGGTGCCGTGGGGGCCGTGATGGGCCACCTGCTGATGGGCTGGGACGTGGTCTTCTTCTCGGTGCTCGGCATCGTCGCGCTCTCGGGGGTGGTGGTGAACGCGAGCCTCGTGCTGGTGCACTACGTGAATTCCCGGCGCGCCGAGGGGACGCCCTATGTCGAGGCGGTCAGTCGCGCCGGCGTGGCGCGCTTCCGTCCGATCGTGCTCACCTCGGCAACGACCTTCGCAGGGCTCGTCCCGCTCATGTTCGTGCAGAGCCTCCAGACGCGGATGCTGGTGCCGATGGCCATCTCCCTCGCCTTCGGCGTGCTCTTCGCCGCGATCGTGACGCTGCTCCTGGTCCCGTGCCTCTATGTGGTCCTCGAAGACCTGAAGCATCTCCGCCACCGCCGGTCCCAGCACCCGGCCGAAGAGGGACACCCCGGAACCGTCCCGATGGCCGGAGGCTGACGCCCCGGGCGGTCGGCGCCGATGATGGACCTTCGCGAGCGCCTCACCCTCGGCGGTCTCGAGCGCCTGCCGGCGGCTCCGATCTCCATTCGCGGTTGCGATCCGATCCTGCCGGCACGCCACCCGATCGGGGAGGCCGCCGCGACCGCCCTCGCTCTCGGCGGTGCAACGGCGGCGGAGCTCCACGCGCTCCGTGGAAATCGTCTCGCCTCGGTAGAGGTCGACGTCGGCCAGGCCACCGCGACCCTGATCGGCTTCGCCCTCCAGTCCTCGCCCGATGCCTCGGATCTCGACCTGATCCGCACCCGTCTCTCCACGACCCGGCTGGCGCCCTGCCGGGACGACCGCTTCATCCACCTCCACGGCGGCTTTCCCCATCTCCACGACGGGACGCTCTCCCTCCTGGACTGCTCCGACGCCCCCGAGGCCATCGAGGCGGCGACCCGTGAGTGGTCGGCCTTCGAGCTCGAAGCCGGCCTCGCAGAGCGCGGTCTGTGTGGCGCGGTCGTACGGAGCCCCGCGGAGTGGGACGAGCACCCCCAGGGTCGGACCCTGCGCGACGAGCCGATCGTGCGCATCACGAAGATCGGAGATGCCCCGGCCGAACCCCTGGCGGGCGGCACGACTCCCCTCGCCGGCGTGCGCGTGCTCGACGCCACGCGCGTGCTGGCCGGTCCGACCTGCGGTCGCACTCTCGCCCAGTACGGCGCGGACGTGCTCCGGGTGGGATCGCCCCGGCGTCCCAGCATCACGCCCTTCGTCGCCGAGACGGGCCACGGCAAGCGATCGGCCTTCGTCGACCTCGAGACGGAGCCCGGTCGCGCACGCTTTCGCGAGCTCGTCCGCGAAGCCGACGTGCTGAGCGACGGCTATCGGCCCGGCTCCCTGGCCCGACGCGGCTTCGGCCCGGAGGCGATCGCAGCGGAGCGGCCGGGCATCGTCGCGGTCGCGATCAGCTGCTACGGACAGCGCGGCCCCTGGGCGGGCCGAGCAGGCTGGGAGCAGCTTGCCCAGAGCACCACCGGCATCGCCTGGCTCGAAGGAGGCCCCGAGACTCCCCGACTGCTGCCCGCCGCCGCCGCCGACTACACGACGGGCTACCTGGCTGCCTACGGAGCCCTGGAAGCCCTTCGACGTCGGACGACCGAGGGCGGAAGCTGGCTCGTGGAGGTCTCGCTCTGTCGGACCGCCATGTGGCTGCGCGACCTGGGCGGCGGGCTCGACCCGGGCGCCGCCAGCGGCCTGCCTGCGATCGCGCCCCTACAGGTCACGACGCCGACACCCTGGGGCGCCCTTACCCATCTCGCCCCGGTCGTCCGACTCTCGGACGTCCCGGTTCGCTGGGAGCTGCCCACCACGCCCCTGGGTCATCACCCGGCCACCTGGCTGCCGCGCCCCTGACCCGAGCTCACCCGCCGTCGAGCAGCTTCAGTGCGCGCTTCGGCGCGACGCTCCGGTAGCCCTCCTCGAGCAGCCCCTCGACCATGTCCCAGTCGGCGCCGCGATCGAGGCGCACGCCGATCCACCCGGAAGGGCCGACATAGGGCGGCACGTAGAAGACGTCCGGATCCATCGCGACCAGGTCCTCCTGGGCATCGGCATTGGACTTGATCCAGAGCGCGAGCCGACCGTCGCCGTGATGATCGTCGTGGAGGGTCGCGAAGGTCTTTCGACCGCCCCAGAAGGTCGGCGCGCCGTGGGAGATCTTCTCGGAGACCTCGGGCCAGGCGCCGAGGATCCTGCGTACGCGGTCGAGCACGGCACGCCTCGACGCCACGACGGCGCCCCTAGGCCCGCACCCGCTTCGCGCGATCGTCCCGCATCCGGCCTATCCGAAGCAGAAGGCGCAGAGCTTGTTGCCGTCGAGGTCGCGGAAGTAGCCGCCGTAGAACCCGCCGTCACCGCGCGGGCCCGGAGCGCCCTCGTCGCTCCCACCCAGCTCCAGGGCCTTCGCATGGAGACGGTCCACCCCTTCCCGGGCCTCTGCCGTGAGCGCCACCATCACCCCATTGCCGACGCTGGCCCGGCCCTCGTCGTAGGGCGTGCACACGGCGAGCATTCCGACGCCCATGTCCCGGCCCCAGATCACCATGCGACCGTCGTTCATGAACTGCTTCGCCCCGAGCTCTCCGAGCAGGGCGTCGTAGAACGAGACTGCGCGCTCCAGGTCGTTGCTTCCGAGCGTCACGTAGCCAACCATCCGTCGCTCCTCCTCCGGCGCCTCCGAGCCGCCGCGTACATGCTAGCCGAAGGCCCAGGCACCGACGCATTCCCGGTGCGTACGGCTCGCGTTAGACCGCCGCGCCCGGCTCGGCTCGAGCCGCCTCGAGGAGAAGCCCGTGACCGACGATCGCGACCCGCGTCTCGCCGCCCGGAAGCTGCGCGCCCTGATCGAGTCCGAGGCCGGGGAGGTCGAGGCGACGTCGACCATGACGCCCGCAGTCGTCGACGCACTCGTCGAGTCCGGACTCTTCCGCCTGTTGGTGCCGCGGGAGTTCGACGGTCTCGAGGCCGGCCCGAGCACCATCATCGACGTCTGCGAGGAGCTTTCCTTCGCGGACGGCTCCGTGGGCTGGCCCTTCGCGCAGAACACGACGGTCCTGGCCTACGCCGCCTATCTCGAGCCCGAGCATGCGGTACCCCTGGCGCGCGCGCGGGCCGCGGCGGGAATGCTCGCCCCCTCGGTGTCGCCCACGAGGAGGACGGCGGCTACCGCGTCTCCGGCAGCTATCCCTTCGGCAGCGGCTGTGGCCACGCGGAGTTCATGGGCGGCTCGGCGATGGTGATGCACGACGGAGAGATGGCGCCCTTCGAAGGCGGCCTGCCCCAGATCCGCGCCTTCATCGTTCCGAGCGAGCGCGTCGTCTTCAAGGGGAACTGGGACACGTGATGGGGCTGCGGGGCACCGGAAGCTACGACTTCGAGGTTCCCGAGCAGCTCGTCGAGGCGGGGATGACCTTCCCCGTCTTCCAGCACCGGACGATCACCGGCGGCGACCTCTACGGTCTGGGCCCGATCGTCGTCGGCACCATCAGCTCCGTGGCCTGAGGCCTGGGTGTGGCGAAGCGGGCGCTCCACGAGATCGCGGAGATCGCGGCGGGGGGACGCACGCGCCTCGGGTCCCTGCCCTTGCGGGAGCAGCAGACCTTCCAGCGGGACATGGGCTTCCACACCACCGCCTTGCGGGCCGCTCGCTCGCTGGCGAAGGAGGCCTACGAAGCCGCCGTCGAAGCCGTCGCCATGGGCGCCGACGCGGACGCGAAGCTGCGCGAGACGCGTGCGGCGGCGAGCTACGCCACCGAGATCTCGAAGGCCGCCGTGACCTTCGCCTACGAAGCGTCGGGCAGCGCGGGAATGCGCAATCCGAGCCGACTCCAGCGCTGCTTTCGCGACGTCTACGTCGGTGCAGCGCACCAGGTCTTCGACTCGCGCAACTACAACGAGGTGGTGAAACCCAGCCTGGGACTCGAGCCCTCGCCTTTCTGATTCGCGACGAACGATGCGAATCCACTACACCCAGCGAAGCACAGAACCGGGGCGCGTTGCCCCGGGCGCTGGGACAGTGTGCCCGTCTTTGCCCGGCTCGAGGGCGAGAGCACGCCGGCGAGAGGGTCGCGAGATCGGGCTCAGGAGGTGCGATCGGTGAGCGTAGAGAGAATGGCGGGCATCAGGTCGGCCCGGCTCACCACTCCCACGAGCCTGCCCCGCTCGTGGATCAGCACGCGTCGGAAGTCGTAGGCCATCAGGCAGTCCACGACCTCGACCAGTGGTGCCTCGACGTCGATCGTCATCGGAACCCGGGTCATGACGGCGCCCACGGTCGCGACTTCGGGATCGGAGAAGAGCCTCAACAGGTCCTTCTCGCTGAGAACCCCGACGATCCGGAGCTCCGCGTCGACGACCGGCAGCCCGCTGATGCCGTGCTCGATCAGGAGCTCGACGGCCTCTTTCACGGCGCTGTCCGGCCGCACCGAGATCGGCTGGGGGGTCATGATCTCTCGGATGGTCGCCATGCCGACTCCCCCGTGGCGCACCCCGCACCGCTCGATCAGAGTGACATGCCGGGCTTCCACCCGCCAGCGCAGAAAATGCGGAGAAACGCCCCCTGCCTTGGCACGCAAGTTGCGACATCATCTGGCCATCAAGGGGGCCGCGGAAGCGGGTGTTGTCTCGCCACCGCGAGGCGTGCGCCTCGGGCCGCTTCGGCCAATCACGCGTCGTCCGGAGCATCCGAAAGTGCGGGCGCGCCCCCCATCACGAACTCGCCAGTCAGGAGAGAACCATGGCCAAGGAAATCGTCGGACCGAAAGAGCCCCGGGAAGAGATCGAGGTCGGGACCGACCGCAGAGAGTTCGTGAAGGGAAGCCTCGTGATCGGAGCCGGGCTGGTCGGCAGCGCGGCCATCGGTTGCTTCCAGCAGGAGCAGAAGGACGCCCCGATGGCGGGGGCGCCCCCGCCCGCGGCACCGGCAGCCGCGCCGGCCCACGTGGAGCAGAACAGCGCCCACGTACCGCCCGGCAAGCTCGACGACTACTACGGCTTCTGGAGTGGCGGACAGTCCGGCGAGATCCGGATCCTGGGCGTGCCGTCCATGCGGGAGCTGAAGCGGATCCCCGTATTCAACCGGGACGCGGCGACCGGCTGGGGAGCCGACGACTTTTCGAAGGCCCTCCTCGGAGGGCGTCAGTCCGGCGACACCCACCATGTCCACCTCTCCTACACCGACGGCACCTACGACGGCCGCTACGTCTACGTGAACGACAAGGCGAGCGCCCGGCTGGCTCGCGTCCGCTGCGACATCATGGAGGTCGACAAGGTCACGGATATTCCGAACTCCCAGGGCACCCACGGCATCTTCCCCCAGCGCCACAAGACGGGGCTGGTGCTCTGTAACGCGGAGTTCCGCACGCCGCCGAACAACGACGGGCGTGACATGGACGACCCGACGAAGTACGGGGCCATGCACACGGCGATCGACGGCGAGACGATGGAAGTGAAGTGGCAGGTGCTCGTCGAGGGCAACATGGACCTCTGCGCCACTGACTACGAGGGCAAGTACTCCTTCGCGACCTGCTACAACTCGGAAGGCGGCGTCACCCTCGAGGGGATGATGGCCGCGGAGCGGGACCACCTCTACGTCTTCAATCTCGCCAACATCGCGAAGGCCGTGAGCGAGGGCAAGACGATCGCGATCGGCGACAGCAAGGTGCCGGTGGTCGACGCGAGAGGGGCGGACGGGCCGTACGTGATGCGGGTCCCCATCCCGAAGAGCCCCCACGGCGTCAACATCGACCCGACGGGGCGCTACGCGGTCTGCTCCGGGAAGCTCTCGCCCACGGTGTCGGTGGTCCAGATCGACAAGCTCGAGGCCGCCTTCGCGGGACAGATCCAGCCCCGCGACACGGTGGTTGCGGAGCCCGAGGTTGGACTCGGGCCGCTGCACACCGCCTTCGACGGCCGCGGCAACGCCTACACCTCGATCTTCATCGACTCGGTGGTGACGAAGTGGAACATCGCGAAGGCGATCCAGGCGTATAGCGACGAGTCCGTGAACCCGATCATCCAGAAGATCGACGTCCACTACCAGATCGGTCACATCAACGCGTCGATGAGCGAGACGAAGGACGCGGACGGCAACTGGCTGATCGCGCTCTGCAAGTTCTCCAAGGACCGGTTCCTGCCGGTCGGCCCGCTTCACGCCGAGAACGATCAGCTGATCGACATGTCCGGCGAGAAGATGAAGCTCGTGCACGACGGCCCGGCCTACCCCGAGCCCCACGACTGCGTCGTCGTCGCCAAGGACAAGTTCCACCCCGTCAAGATCTCCCCCCGCAAGGGACCCGAGTACGACATGTACGAGGCCTGGGCGAAGGAAGACGGCGTCGACCTCACCAAAGACAACGTCGTCAAGCGCAAGGGCAACCTCGTGCGCGTCTACATGACCAGCCTCGCGCCGAAGTTCGG
>CALDCK010000397.1 GCA_937937315.1 uncultured bacterium | reverse complement strand
GGCGGACACCTCTCCTTCCTGGGGAAGATCCGGGCGGCCGTGGACCTGCCGCTCCTGCGCAAGGACTTCGTGGTCGATTCCTACCAGATCGACGAGGCCCGGACGGCCGGGGCGGACGCCGTGCTGCTGATCGTCGCTGCGCTGGAGCAGGACGCGCTCCTGGCCCTGCGCGACCGGGCCGGGGCCCTCGACCTCGACGTGCTGATCGAAGTCCACGACGAGGCCGAGCTCGAGCGGGCTCTCGACGTCGAGGCCGAGCTCATCGGCGTCAACAACCGCGACCTCCGGACCTTCGAGACGGATCTGGCCGTGACGGAGCGTCTGGCGCCGCGGGTGCCGGAGGGGGTCGTGCTCGTGGCGGAAAGTGGCATCTTCACGAACGAGGATCTGAGCCGGCTCGCACGCGCTGGTGCCGGCGCCTTCCTCGTTGGCGAGTCGCTCATGCGACAGGAAGACATGGAGAGAGCGTTGTCCGTACTCCGGAGTCAGTCGTGACGATTCGAATCAAGATCTGTGGCATCACCCACCCTGCGGATGCCGTGCTCTCGGCAGATGCCGGGGCCGATCTCATCGGACTCAACTTCGTGCCGGAGTCGCCACGCAACCTCGAGCTCGGCCTCGCTGCGGAGATCGCCCAGCAGGTTGCGGGTCGGGTCGAGCGCGTCGGCGTGTTCCGCAACGCGGAGATCGAGGACATCGAGCGCGTGCTGCGTCGGGTGGACCTGGATCGGCTGCAGTTCCACGGGGAAGAGACCGAGGAGGAGGTCGAGGCGGTCGACCTTCCGGTCATCAAGTCGATCCGCGGGGCCGATCTGGAGGCCGTCGATCAGTATCCGGGCACGATCGTGCTTCTGGACCATCCGGATGGGGGCGGCGGCACGGGCAAGCCCTGGAGCTGGAGCGACGCGGCCGAGCTCGTCGAGAGCGGCCACGACGTGATCCTGGCCGGGGGACTCTCTCCGGAGAATGTTGCCCAGGCCCTCGAGGACCTGGGAGACCCGCCCTGGGGCGTGGACGTGGCGAGCGGCGTCGAGGGCGCGGACCGTCGCAAGGACCCGGCGAAGGTCGAGCAGTTCGTCAAGGCGGTGCGCAGCGCCGGGTCCCGAGGATGAGTACGCCGAAGCGCGAGATCGCCGGCGCCGCGCCGAAGGGAATGCACAGCGAGGCGGACGCGCGCGGACGCTTCGGCGAGTACGGCGGGCGCTACGTCCCGGAGACGCTGATCGCGGCCCTCGATGAGCTGGCCGAGGCCTATCCGCGCATCACGGGCCAGGCGGACTATCAGCGCGAGCTCGAGGACCTGCTCACGACCTACGCGGGGCGACCGACGCCCCTCACCCTGGCGCGTCGTATGAGCGACGACCTCGGCGGGGCGCGGATCTATCTGAAGCGCGAAGACCTGGCGCATACCGGCGCGCACAAGGTGAACAACGTGCTCGGCCAGTGCCTGCTGGCGCGCTACATGGGCAAGCCGCGGGTGATCGCCGAGACCGGCGCCGGGCAGCACGGAGTGGCCACAGCGACGGCCGCTGCGCTGCTGGGCCAGGAGTGCGTGGTCTACATGGGGGCCGAGGACGTCGAGCGTCAGGCGCTGAACGTGTTTCGCATGGAGCTCCTCGGCGCGGAGGTGCGGCCGGTCGAGAGCGGCACGCGAACGCTCAAGGATGCAACCAACGAGGCGATGCGCGACTGGGTCACGAACGTCCGCGACACCTACTACTGCATCGGCTCGGTCATGGGGCCTCACCCCTATCCGACGATCGTGCGCGACTTCCAGCGCGTGATCGGGATCGAGGCCCGCGAGCAGATCCTCCAGGCCGAGGGTCGGCTCCCCGACCTCCTGGTGGCTTGCGTCGGTGGGGGCTCGAACGCGATCGGCCTCTTCCACCCCTTCGTCGAGGACGACGGCGTGGGCATGGTCGGCGTCGAGGCCGCCGGCGAGGGCCTCGACTCCGGTCGACACGGTGCCGCCCTCTGCGCCGGGTCGCCCGGGGTGCTCCACGGCATGCGCAGCCTGCTGCTCTCGGACGACGACGGTCAGATCTTTCCCGCCCACTCGATCTCTGCGGGCCTCGACTATCCGGGCGCTGGCCCCGAGCACGCCTTCCTCCGGGACGCCGGGCGCGCCAGCTACGAGGCGGTCACCGACGACGAGGCCCTCGACGCCTTCGTCTACCTGTCGAGGATGGAGGGCATCATCCCGGCCCTCGAGACCGCCCACGCCATCGCCCACGTGCGCAAGATCGCGCCCCAGCTCGGCACGCAGGCTCTGGTCCTGCTCAACCTCTCCGGACGGGGGGACAAGGACGCGCCCCAGGCGAAGGACCTGCTGGCCGCGCGGGCTGAGAGGACCTGATGGGGCGTCTCGCGGAGCGTCTTCGCGGGCTGCGCGATCGCGGCGAGAAGGCGCTGATCCCCTTCGTCACGGCGGGAGATCCGAATCTGGAGGTGACCGAGGCGATCGTCCTTGCGATCGCGGAAGCCGGCGCCGATGCGATCGAGCTCGGCGTGCCCTTCTCGGACCCGATGGCCGAAGGACCGACGATTCAGCGTGCCAGCGAGCGTGCCCTGGCCAGCGGCACCTCCCTGCGGCGGGTCCTCGAGCTGGTATCCCGGCTGCGCCCGCGACTGGACACGCCCCTCGTCCTGATGGGCTATGCGAACAATCTGCTCTCGATGGGGGAGGTCGGCTTCGCCGAGGCGGCATCCAGCGTCGGCGTCGACGGCGTGATCGCGGTGGATCTGCCCCCGGAGGAGGGACCCGAGTACTTCGCCGCCCTGCGCAAGGCCGAGGTCGACCCGATTCTGCTGGCAGCGCCCACCACGAGTCGCGATCGGCTGGCGATGCTCGCAAAGGAGACGCGGGGCTTCCTCTACCTCGTCTCGCTCACCGGTGTGACCGGTGCGCGCCAGAGCGTGTCGAACACCCTCGAAGAGGAGGTGGCCGCAGTGCGCGAGATCTCCGACGTGCCGATCTGCGTGGGCTTCGGGGTCTCGACTCCCGAGCAGGCGGCCCGGGTGACCGCCTTCGCCGATGGCGTCGTGGTCGGGAGCGCCCTGGTCGACCGGATCGCACGCGCGCCCAGTGCGGAGGCAGCCGTCGACGCGGCCGCGCGCTTCGTCGGCGAGCTCAGGGCTGCGCTGCGCTGATCGCCTCGAAGGTCGCCTCCACCTGACGCCTGGTCTCGTCGAGGGATCCGTCGTTCTCGATGACGTAGTCCGCGAGGCCTCGCTTCTCGTCGAGGGTCATCTGCGCGCGGATCCGGTCCAACGCCTCCTCGCGGGTGGCGCCGTCCCGGGCGATCACCCGCGCGATCTGCGTCTCCTCGCGCGCCGCGACCAGCACCGTCGCGTCGAAGCGCATCACCGCGGAGGTGCCGGTCCCGGCGCGTCGGCCTTCGAAGAGCAGCGGTATGTCGAGGACGAGAAGGGCCGTGCCGGCCTCCTGGGCCGCGCGGACCCGCCTCGCGAACTCGGCCCCCACCTGGGGGTGGACGATCCCGTTCAGCCGCTTGCGGGCCTCGTCGTCGCCGAAGACGATCGCGCCGAGGGCTGCCCGGTCGAGAGCGCCGTTCGCGTCGATCAGGTGGGCGCCGAAGGCCTCGGCGATCTCCTCGAGCATCGGCGCACCCGGCGCCTGGAGCTCGTGGACGATCGCATCCGCGTCGATGACGGTCGCACCAAGGGCCTCGAACATCCTGGCGACGGTGCTCTTGCCCGAGCCGATTCCGCCGGTGAGTCCCACGATGGCGCCCATGGAGGGACGATCGCACATCTGCTCCGCACCTTCAGCGCGGCTCAGGTGATCCCTTCGATGTCCTCCGCGTCGTCCTCGTCCACCTTGACGCAGTTCTTGCCGGCGGCCTTCGCGCGGTAGAGAGCTTCGTCCGTCTTCTGGAAGAAGCGCTTCCGGTTGCCCTGGAACTGGGCGACTCCCACAGAGACCGTGACGCGCATGGGTCGCAGGGAGTCATCGAGGATGAACGAGCTCTCGGCGATGCTGGTGCGCACCTTCTCGGCGAGGCGATAGGCGCCGCTCAGATCCGTGTTGGGCGCCAGGATCACGAACTCCTCGCCGCCGTAGCGGGCAGCGAGGTCGGTCTCGCGGATCGCCGCATTGAGGATCGGCGCAAGGCGCATCAGCAGCTCGTCGCCGGCGGCGTGGCCGAAGCGATCGTTCAGCTGCTTGAAGTCGTCGATGTCGATGAGCAGCATCGAGAGCGCCTCACCGGCGCGGTCGACGCGTTTGATCTCCCGGGTCAGGTGGTCCTGGAAGAACCGGTGGTTGTGGAGCTTGGTCAGGCCGTCGGTGATCGAGAGCTGATTCAACACCTCGTTCGCCTGCTGAAGTCGGGTGTTCTTCTCCGTGAGGTCGCGGTTGGTCTCCTCGATCTCACGCTGGTTGCGCCGCAGGAGGCGCATCATGTCGTTGAAGGTCCGGGTGAGGAGGCCGATCTCGTCGCGGTCACTCGTCTCGGGGATCTCGAGGTCGAGCTGTCCATCGGCGATTCGGCGCGCCCAGTCCGAGAGCCGCTCGATCGGCCGGACCACGGCGCCGGTGATCCGGTAGGCCAGGAAGCTGAAGAAGAGGATCACCGCGAGGTCGATGACGAAGATGCGGCTCACCACGTCGAGCACCGGCGCGAAGGCGATCTCGAAGGGGGTCTGAACGACCAGGCCCCAGTCCGCGGAGCCCCGGACGGGTCGGAAGGCGCCGATCACCGCCCGGCCGCCGGATTCGTACTCGCTGGCGAGCCCCCCCCGCGCCTGCTCGGGCGGAAGTGTGACGGGCTGCCCGGGTTCGGGGCCCGGACCGGCGCCGGCCAGCACCGCACCGCGGGCGTCGATCAGGGCGAGCAGGCTGTGGGGGTCGCGGTGGAGTCGCGTGAGGATCGCTCCCGGATGCGCCGCATCGAGGACACCCAGCAGCGCTCCGGCGCCTCCCTCTCCGAGCGGCACCCACAGGACACCGCGCTCCCGACCGTCGTCGAGGGTGACCCGGGAGGAGCGGCGATGGAGGGGCTGGGCGTCGCTGGCGGGAGGAGCGCCCACCCAGACGTCGAATCCCCCGTCGGGAGTCATCCGCGCCAGGGCTTCGAAACGCTCCGACCCGGCGATGGCGCGCTCGAAGGCGGCGGTCGGATCCTCGGCGACGATCTCGGGGCGGGCGGCGAGGGCGTTCAGCTCACCGTCCGAGGCCTCGAGCCAGGAGACCATCTGGCGCTCGGCGTGGGCCAGCTCGGCCGGGTAGAGGCGGTCGATGGTTCCGCGCAGGGAGTCGTAGGTGGACTGGATCGAGACCCAGCTCACCACCAGGGCGGTGACGAAGGTCGAGACGAAGACGAAGAGGATGAGCTTGGTTGCCAGGCTGCCTGCCGCCTGGCGTGCCTCCGGGATCGACGGTGTCGACATCGCGCGAATGGACTCCCCGACGGCGTATCGACCCGCCCGGGGGGCTGCTTGACGCCTGAACGAGGTCAAAATCCACGTGGTTTCGGTAGGTTGCGATGAATGCGTCCCCGAGGGGGGGCGAACAGGACGAAAACGCGATAACCCATCGCAATCTCACGGAAATTCGCGACCCGGCGATTTGCGCCCGCGAAGGCCGTTCAGTATATTGCTCGGGTTTTTCAGGGGGTTAGCTCACCCCACCGCTCCTGGGGCGGGTTTGTGACCTGCTGCGTTGCGCAGGCCGCAGGCTCGTCGTTTGTCGTGCGCGCGGGACGCTTCGGGCGAGCGTCCCGGTTCGGCGTTTCAGTTCCGGTCCGACGACGAGTCGACGACGAGGGATGGTGCAAGCGAAGAAGACCCAGGCGGCAACCGGGAATCCGGAGCGGGATGCCGATCTCGACGCACTCCGCGGCGAAATCGACGCGGTGGACCGTCTGTTGCTCGATGCACTGAACCGTCGCGCGCGTCTGGTGGAGTCCGTCGGACACCTGAAGCGCGACAGCGACACGAGCGTCTACGAGCCGACGCGGGAGCGCCGCATCGTGGAGCGGCTCCAGCGCGAGAACGAGGGGCCCTTCCCGGATGCAGGGCTCGGGCCGGTCTTCCGCGAGATCATCTCCGCCACCCGGTCTCTCGAAGAGCCGGTCCAGATCGCCTACATGGGGCCCGAAGGAACCTTCTCCCACCAGGCGGCGCGCCATCAGTTCGGCGAGCAGGCCCAGCTGGCGAGCGTCCCGACGATCACCGACGTCTTCGCCGCCGTGGAGGCGGGGAAGGTCGAGCTCGGGGTCGTGCCCGTGGAGAACACGACCGAGGGGGTGGTGACCCAGACCCTCGATGCTCTGGCCCACTTCGATGTCCCCGTCTGCGCCGAGATCCTGCTGCCCATCTCTCACGATCTGCTCTCGCTCAGCGGACGGCTCGAGGACGTCCGACTCGTGGCGTCCCACCCGCAGCCCCTCGCCCAGTGTCGACGCTGGATCGAGTGCCACCTGCCGCGTGTAGAGCGGATCGAGACCGCGAGCACCGCTGCCGCCGCCCAGCGCGCCGCCGTCGAGCCCGAGACCGCGGCGATCGGCAGCCCGATGGCGGCGGAGGTCTACGGTCTGAAGACGATCGAGTCCGCTGTCGAGGACCGTCGCGACAACAGCACCCGCTTCCTGGTGCTCGGCGGCCAGCAGCCGCCCCCGAGTGGGAACGATCTCACCTCCGCGGTCTTTACCATCCGCCGAGATCAGCCCGGCGGTCTGTTCCACCTGCTCGAGCCCATCGCCGAGGGAGGCGTGAACCTCACCTCGATCCAGCTGCGTCCGATCCACGGCAAGCCCTGGGAGTACCTCTTCTTCCTCGATCTCGAGGGCCATCGCAGCGAGGAGCGGGTCGCGAACGCCCTCGAAGGCGCGTCGCGGCTCGCCTACTCGTCGCGAATCCTCGGCTCGTTCCCGCGTGCGGTGCTCGACGTCGGGCGGGGAGGGCGCTGAGGTGGGCCTCGACCGCGTGGTGAAGCCGCACATCCGCTCCCTCGAGCCCTATCAGCCGGGGAAGCCGATCGAAGAGCTCGAGCGCGAGCTCGGGATCGACGACGTGATCAAGCTGGCCTCGAACGAGAGCCCCCTCGGTCCGTCGCCGAAGGCGGTCACGGCCCTGAGGTCCGCTCTCGAGAGCGTCCACCGCTACCCCGACGGCGCGAGCTTCGCCCTGCGTCGGGCGCTCTCCCAGCGCCTCGGCGTCGACGAGGCTCAGCTCGTCTTCGGCTGTGGCGCCGACGAGCTGCTCGAGCTGGTGGCGAAGACCTGCCTAGGGCCCGGAGACGAGGCGGTCTACGCGTGGCCCTCCTTTGCGATGTACCCGATCGTGGTCCGGGGAATGGGGGCGACCCCGATTCCCGTGCCCCTCGACTCGGACCTGGTCCACGACCTCGACGCCATGCGTGCGGCGATCGGCGAGCGCACCCGAGTGGTGATGCTCTGCAACCCGAACAATCCCACCGGGACGAGCCTCGGGGCCGAGGCCTTCGATGCCTTCGTGGCATCGCTGCCCGAAGATCTGGTCCTGGTCGTGGACGAGGCGTACTTCGAGTACCGACGCCGCGACGACTTCCCCGATGCCCTGGCCTGGCTCTCGCGGCGTCCGGGGACACTCGTGCTGCGCACCTTCTCGAAGATCTACGGACTCGCGGGGCTGCGCGTCGGCTACGGCGTGGCCGACCGAGAGCTCGCGAGCTATCTGCAGCGCGCGCGGCACCCCTTCAACGTGAATCGCCTCGCGGAGGTCGCGGCCCTGGCCGCCCTCGACGACGAGGATCACGCGCGGAGATCCCGCGAGGTCAACGCCGCCGGGGCGACCTACCTCGCGCGCGAGCTCGGCGAGCTGGGTATCGATGTCTGGCCCACTGACGCGAACTTCGTGCTGGCGCGGATCGGCGAGGGCCAGAGCGAGCGACTCCTGAGCGAGGGGATCATCGTGCGCCCCCTCGCGGGCTTCGGCATGCCCGACCACGTGCGCATCAGCATCGGGCTCCCCGAGGAGAACGAGCGACTCGTGAAGACCCTGCGCCGACTCCGGGAGGCCCGGGGATGAGATTCGAGCGCATCGCCATCGTCGGACTCGGCCTGCTCGGAGGCTCGGTGGGCCTCGGTGCGAAGGCGCGAGGCGTCGCCGCACGGGTGGTGGGCTCCACGCGTCAGGCCGACGCCCAGGCGCAGGCGCTCCGTAGCGGCGCCGTGGACGAGCTGCGCCCCCTCGAGGACGCGGCGCGCGGCGCGGAGTTGATCGTCCTGGCCACGCCCATCTACGCGATGCCCGGCGTGCTCGAGCGGATGCTGCCGGGAATCGAGCCGGGCGCGATCGTGACGGACGTGGGCAGCGTGAAGGGACCGGTCTTCGACACGCTCACCGGGCTGCTGCCCGCCGGCGTGCGCTACGTGGGATCCCACCCGATGGCGGGCAGCCACGAGCGGGGCATGGGCGCCGCGCGCGGAGACCTCTTCGAGGGCGCTCCCTGTGTCGTCTCGGGTTCGGGTGACGCCGAGACCGACGAGCGGGTCGTCGCCTTCTGGCGAGGACTCGGAGCCCACGTCGTGCTGCGCGACGCCGCCCGCCACGATGCCGAGGTCGCCTGGACGAGCCACCTACCGCACCTGCTTGCCTTTGCCTTTGCCCACGCCTTCGGTGACGCACCGGGCTCGGCACGCGAGGTGGTGGGGTCCGGCTTTCGCGACTTCACGCGGATCGCACAGAGCGAT
>CALDCK010000396.1 GCA_937937315.1 uncultured bacterium | reverse complement strand
GAAGAGCATGCTCGAGCCGACCTGCCAGCCGGGAACTCCGTCGCGCCGGTTCAGGTAGACCGCCATCACCCCCTTGCCGATCTGCTCGTTCAGGATCGAGATGATGTAGGCGCTGGCCCGGATCGGGAGGATGTCGCGGTAGCGGACCCGGGCGTTGAACCAGTTGACGATCCGCCAGACGACGAGCGAGTCCACCAGGAAGAAGAATGCCGAGTAGGGGATCATCAGGGCGAGCCAGCTCGTCCAGCTCACTCTTCCGAAGACGTCGATGAGAAGCTCGACGGCGGATTGTCCCTGGCGCGATGCCTGGCGATCGATCTGGAAGTAGAGATAGGTGAAGCACGCGATCGTGATCAGCCAGGGAAGCGCGCGCTGCCAGGCCGGAGGGGCGCCGCGGCCTTCGGCGGGAGTCTCCTCCCCGGGCACGGAATCCGGGTCGATTTCGCTCATTCGGGAGAGCCTCCTTCGGCGAAGGCGCGCCGCAGGGTTTCGTCGAGGGACGTGAGGGAGATGCCGAGCCTCTGGCAGGCGGGCCCGGGGTCGATGTGGTCGTCGTGTTCGAGGACGCCGAGCATGGCCGGTGTGATCGGGGGATCGGCGAGGAACCGCTCGGCGACCCGGGCGAAGGCCTTCGCGGCGAAGAGCGGCAGGCTCCGCACCGCGACCGTCTTGCCGAGGACCCGGGCCGCGCGCTCGACGAGCGCGCGATGCGTGAGCGACTCGGGGCCGGCCAGGTCGAGGGGGGCGGCCGGCAGAACTTCGCCGGTGAGCCCTGCGACGATCGCGTCCACCACGTCGTCGGCGGCGATGGGCTGCTCGCGGCTGGCTCCCCCGCGCACCAGGCGCACGCTGCCCGCCTCGGCCTGCCGGCGCAACGCCGCCGAGGCGGGGTCGCCGTGGCCCAGCACCATGGGTACGCGGAGGACCAGGGCGAGGGACGGCCCTTCGAGCAGGATCTCCTCGGCGCGACCCTTCGACGCGAGGCAGGCGTTTCCGGAGCCGGGGTGCGATCCGAGGATGCTCAGGTAGACGATCCGGCGCAATCCGGTAGACCGGGCGGTGGCGACGAGGGCCTGGCTGGCGCGTTCGTGGGCATCGACGTAGCGATTGCTGCGCGTCTGCTTGAGGATGCCGACGAGGTGAACCGCCGCCTCGCAATCCGCCGCCGCGGAGGTGATGCTCGCCGCGTCGGCGTAATCCACGATCTCGACCCGGACGCCCGTCTCTTCGCGCAGGTCGTCGAGGGAGTCGGCCGCTCGTCCCGATCGCACCAGGGCGAGCAGAGAGGGCCTGGGCCCGGCGCCTGCGAGCTGGCGGAGCACGCGCCTCCCAAGCTGCCCGTTTGCACCGGTGACGAGGATGGAGCCCGGTAGATCCGACACGGCGGCGCAAGCATAGCAGCGCGCCGCACGCGTTGACTTCGCCCCGACGCGCGGGTTCCATAGCGCGATGAAGCGTCTCACCCGCTGGATCGGCCTGGCTGGGGCACTCCTCTTCCTGGCCGTCGCGGCCTGGCAGGGCGCTCTCGAGCGATCTGCGCCGCCCCACGCGGAGGTGGTGCTCGATGGAGGCATCCCGGCCACGTTTCATCTTCCGGGCTCCGAAACCGGGCGGACCGCCTTCCTGGACGCGCCACCCCGGGGCGAGCGCCCCCCGGCCGTCGTCCTGATGCACGGCTTCGCGTCGGATCGCCTCGTCATGAGCGTGCTGGCGCGCCGCCTGGCTCGCGCCGGCTACGCCGTGCTCGCCTTCGACGCCAGCGGCCACGGGCAGAATCGCAACCGCTTCGAGCGGAGCTTCGGGCGCTCCGACGCCTTCCATGCCGAGCTCGCCACGGCGGTGGACTTCCTGCGCGCCGACTCCCGGGTGGATGGCGAGCGGATCGTCGTGATCGGCCACTCGATGGGCGCCGGCGCGGTTCTCGACTTCGCCACCCGCGATGCCGGTCTCGATGCGACCGTGCTGATCTCCGGCGGCTGGACGCTGCACGGTCCGCATCGCCCGCCCAATGCGCTCTTCATCTACGCCGCCGGCGACCCGCCGTCCCTGAAGGAGCGTTCGCTGGAGCTCGCGGCGCGCCTGGCCGGCGTCGCGTCGATCGAGCACGAACGGACCTACGGCGTCCCGACTCGGGGCACCGGAGTGCGCGTCGTCGAGGTGCCCGGCACCGATCATCTCTCCATCGTCTGGACCGAGGCAGCGGCCCTCGCCATCGCCCGCTGGCTCGACGGCGTGTTCGGCAGGCCAGCGACGGCCGCCGTCGCCGCGGACCTCCGTCCCCTGGCCTCGCTCCTCGGGGCCCTCTCCCTGCTGCTCGTGTTGCCCGCCCTCGGTCTCGTCATCGGGCGCCTCGTGCCGCCGAAGGAGGAGCCGCCGGCCGGTCATCCGCTCGCGGGCCTCGCGGCCATCGCCCTGGCGCTCCTCGCCACCATGCCCCTGCTGGCGGTCGATGCCCCCTACTCGCTGCTCTCGATCGAGGTAGGCGACGTCGTCGTGAGCCATCTGGGTCTGGCGGGAGTCGTGCTCCTCGTTGGCGCGCTCCTCCTGGGCCGCCCGTCGCTGGCTCCGTCGCTCGGCGATCTGCGTGGGGCGGCACTTCCCGCGGCGACCGCGATCCTGGGGATCTACGTGCTGCTGATCCCGGTGGGCGCGGTGCTGCATCGCATGACCCTCGTGCCCGAGCGGGCGATCGTCTTCGTCCTGGCCGCGGTCGGACTGCTGCCCTTCGCGCTGGCCTATCAGGGATTGCTGCGGCGGGGATCTCCGAGTCGTGCCGCGCTGGTCGGAGTCGCGGGTCGGGTGTTGGTGCTCGGCGTCCTCGGCCTCGGCGTGTGGCTCGAGCTGCTCTCCTTCGTCGTCGTCCTGATGCTGCCGGCTCTCACCGTGGCCTTCGCGCTCTTCGAGCTGCTCGCCGCCTCCATCTACGCCACCTCGCGAAACGTCTCCGTCGTGGCGTTGATCGACGCGGCATGGCTCGGGCTCATCGTGGCCGCCACGATGCCGGTTCGCCTCTGACCCGACCCCGGAAGGGCGCCGGCGCTCAGCGCAGGCCCGGCAGACGGTAGGCGGCGCCCAGGCCGACGATGCGCTGGATCAGCGCCGGGTAGTCGATCCCCGCGGCCCGGGAAGAGCGGCTCAGGTCCTCGTCCTCGGCGACGTCCGGGGTCGAGTTCACCTCGATCACGAAGACCCGCCCATCCGGCGCGAGGCGCAGGTCGAGGCGCGCATAGCCCGAGAGCCCGAGGGCGCGGTAGGCGCGCTTTCCCAGCGTTGCGATCCTGCTGCGGGTCGTCGGGTCGATGTCCTCGGCGGGGCCGTTGTCGATGCCCGCGCGCTTCTGGTAGTCGAGATCCCACTTCGCCCGGGCCGTCGCGATGGGGAGGCTGCCCTCGGGAAGATTGCGGAAGAAGAGCTCCCAGATCGGCAGGGTCGTGAGTCGGTCGTTTCCGAGCACGCTGAGGGTGAGCTCTCGCCCCTCGACGTATTCCTCGGCGATCGCGTCGGTTCCCACGTTGCGGTGCACGAACTCCACCCGCTCGCGCAGGTGCTCCTCGTCGGAGACCACCGAGGCCTGGGAGATCCCGAGCGACGCCTCCTCGTCCGCGGACTTCACGATCATCGGGTAGCCGAGCTTCGTCCGGCGACTCCTGCCCCCGATGGGAAACACCGCGAAGCGCGGGGTGGGGATCCGGTGGTAGCGCAGGATCTTCTTGCACAGGGCCTTGTCGCGGGTGAGCAGGATGCCGCGGGAGTTGCAGCCGGTGTAACGCGCGTCCAACAGCTCGAGGTAGCTCACGACGTGGGCCTGATAGCTCCCCTGGTCCCGGAACTCCATCAGGAGGTTGAAGAAGACATCGGGCTCGAAGCCCTCGAGCACGCGGCGGATCGGCGCCAGGTCGTCGGAGACCCCGCGCACGTGCACGTCGTGTCCGAGGCTCCGCAGGGTGTCCACCACCCCGAACTCGGTCTTCCAGACCGCAATCTCCTTCGGCTCGAATCCCTCCTTCGAGTCGGGAGGGATGAGGTCCTGGTGACACAGGACCGCGATGCGGCGCTTCTTCATCGGAAGTACTCGCGGTGGCGGATGCGTTGGATGCGCGTCGTGTGGAGGGTCACGATCACCGCCGCCGCCTGGGCCGACTCTCGCTCGGGCATGGCCAGTCGCAGGTCGAGCTCCCGGCAGCGCAGGATCATTCCCCCCAGCACCTCGTCGATGGCGAAGGCCCGCTGCCCCGTCCAGCGGGAGACCTCCCGTCGCAGGGCGGCGCGGCGCTCCCGCAGGAAGGTCGACGCGAGCTTGCGGGAGCCGCCGGTGCAGAAGAGGCGTTGGAGCTCGTGGTCGTAGACCGAGCGGTCCTCCTCTCCGTAGTGGGCCTTCTTGCGCTGGTAGTATTCGCGCAGGGTCATCTTCAGGGTGCCGACCGCGTCGACGCGATCTCGCGAGCGCACGACGGGAGGCAGGTCCCGGATCTCCGACATCACCTCGTCGACGTACTCGAGCTTCCGCAGCGCGGGCCAGCCCGCATACTCGCTTCGCCAGCGTCCGGGTCGCGCCAGCCACACGGCGAAGGTCTCGGCGAAGTCCTCTACCGGATGGCTCTGGGCGTAGTAGTCGTCGAGGTGATGGACGAAGCGTCGGCTGCCCGGGCTCGGAACGTAGGTCGCGCGGTAGGGTCGCGATGCCGGACCGAAGCGCTGACGCCAGCTCTTGCGCCAGTGGAGCCGGTAGGCGTTGTCGAGGGCGTGACCCGTCTCGTGGCGCAGGAGCTTCATGCAGGCCGTGCGTCCACCGCCCTCCACTTCGAGCATCTGGCGACGCTCGAGTGCGACGAGCCGGGGGTGCGCCAGGTAGAAGGGAACGGCGAATCCCGGGACGCCGTGGGGCGAGAACCAGTCCGTGGAGAGCCAGACGTGGGGCCGGAAGCGGATCCCCGCGCGCTCGAGGCCGCGCGAGAGCCGGTCCAGACCCGCCTCGATCGGCGTGCCTTCGATCCGCAGACCGAGGCGGGAGATGCGCCGATCGAGGAGGGCTTCGTCGGGCAGCTCGGTCCAGGCGGGCTCGCGACGCCGGCCCCTCGCGGTCACGGCGCGACCTCGTCGAGGAAACGCCCGATGCGTCGGAGGTAGGGCGCACCGCCTACTTCGACGGTGTCGTTGTGCCCGGCTCCGCGGATCACCTCGAAGGTCTTCGGCGCGGGCGCCGCCTCGTAGAGACGACGTCCCAGTCCGAAGTCGACGATCTCGTCGCGATCGCCGTGAAAGAAGAGCAGGGGGGAGCGGACTGCCGGGATCCTGGCCAGCGAATCGAAGCGGCCGCGGACCAGGAGGCTTCCGAGGGGGCCGGCGACGGATCGCGCCAGCTCCGAGAGGGAGCTGAAGGTGCTCTCGAGGATGACGCCGCCCAGCGGACCCTCCTTCGCCAGGGCTACGGCGG
>CALDCK010000395.1 GCA_937937315.1 uncultured bacterium | reverse complement strand
TCGGCGAGAAGACGGGCACCCGGCTCGCCTACTTCCTCCTGGCCGCGCCCCAGTCGGTGGCGCTGGAGCTCGGGGAGGCCATCCTCCGCCTCCGGAGCGAGGTGGTGCTCTGCGAGGAGTGCTTCAACCTCACCCAGGAATCCCCCTGTCCGCTATGCCGCGACCCCTCTCGCGCGCCCGGGGTGGTCTGCGTGGTCGAGGAGCCGGCCGATCTCGCTTCGATCGAGAAGTCCGGCGTCTTCCGGGGCCGCTACCACGTGCTGGGAGGGACCCTGGCGCCGCTCGACGGCATCGGTCCCGAGGGGCTTCGCGTGGCGCCGCTGGTCGAGCGCGTCCGGGACGGCGGCATCGACGAGGTCATCATCGCGACGAACCCCAATCCCGAGGGGGAGGCGACGGCCCTGTACGTCGCTGAGCAGCTGAGTCCCTACGAGGTGCAGGTGACCCGGATCGGCTACGGCATGCCGATCGGCGGCGACCTCGAGTACGTGGACGCGGTCACCGTGAAAAAGTCACTCGAGAATCGCCGCCAGTTCCGGGACTGACCGGGGCCAATCGGACCACCAGGCCCGCCGCGGCGGGCCTGCCGAGCCGCCCGAGGCCGCCGCGGGGAGCCGTGCGTCGGCGAATCCCCTCGCTCTGAGGTCGCGGCGCCTCAAGGTCGCTCCGGCCGGGTCCGATCCTCAGGATGCTGGCTTGTCTGGGCGGAAGGCGCTCTGCTAGGATCGGTGCTGAGGCGGAATTCGCAGGAATTTCGATCGTTTAGAAGCGCAGGCCGCGTCTCGGGAGTGCCTCTATGCCCGCGGATTGGGAACGGACTCGATGTCGCTGACGCCGCAGCTCGTCCTCTTCGAGGAGGATCACACCAAGATCCTGGCTGTATCGAAGCGTCTCGTGAGCGACGCAAACGCCAAGGCGGTCTTTCTCGTAGACAAGAACGGTCAGATGGTGGCCGAGGCGGGGGAGCTGGTCGGAATCGACACGACGTCGCTCGCGTCGCTCGTCGCGGGAAACATTGCCGCGACCGGCGGCCTGGCCAAGATCATCGGCGAGAACGAGTTCCCGGTCCACTTCCACCAGGGCGAGCGAGACAACGTTCACATCACCCTGGTGGCGCAGCGGATCATCCTGGTCGTGGTCTTCGACGACCGCAGCTCGCTGGGGCTCGTTCGGCTGCGGGTCAAGAAGGCCGGGCAGAAGCTCGCCGAGCTCTTCGAGGACCTGTTCAAGAAGGCAGAGGCCGAGCTCTCGGATGAAGGACCCGGCTCTCCGTTCGCGGAGATCACGGACGACGACATCGACAACTTGTTTTCGGACTGAGGCCCATGGCGTTCATCAACTACTCCGCTCGAGAGATCAACTGCAAGCTCGTCTACTACGGCCCCGGCCTGTGCGGCAAGACGACGAACCTCAAGGTGATCTACGAGAAGACGGCCGAGGGGGCCAAGGGCAAGATGATCTCCCTCGCCACGGAGACCGAGCGGACGCTCTTCTTCGACTTCCTGCCGCTGGCGCTCGGCGAGATTCGCGGCTTCAAGACCCGCTTCCACCTCTACACGGTTCCGGGGCAGGTCTTCTACGACGCCAGCCGCAAGCTGATCCTGAAAGGGGTCGACGGCGTCGTCTTCGTGGCGGACAGCCAGGAGGAGCGCTTCGAGGCGAACCTCGAGTCGCTCGAGAACCTGCAGCAGAACCTGCGCGAGCAGGGTCTGGAGCTCTCGAAGATTCCGTGGGTCCTCCAGTACAACAAGCGCGACCTCCCCAATGCCGTCTCGGTCGAGGAGATGCGCAAGGCGCTGAATCCGACCGGCGAGATCCCCGAGTTCGAGGCGGCCGCGATGAGCGGCAAGGGCGTCTTCGAGACCTTGAAGGCGCTGGCCAAGCTCGTGCTGCTCGAGCTTCGCAAGGGAAGCAAGTAGCGCACTAGCCAACCCGGTGAGAAACCCGGGCTAGTATGATCTCCCGATGCCGAGCTTTCGGTCGCGGGGCTTCGAGATCTACTACGAGACGCACGGGACGGGCGGCATCCCGATCGTGTGGATCGTCGGCGTCGGAGCCACCTGCCAGGGCTGGCTCGTCCTCCAGGTGCCCGAGCTATCGGAGTCGCGTCAGAACGTGGTCTTCGACCCGCGCGGCGCCGGCCGCTCCGGAGACCCCGGCGGCCCCTTCACCACGCGCGATCTGGCGGAGGACGTGCGGGCGCTGCTCGACGAGCTGTCGATCGAGCGGGCGCACGTGATCGGCTCCTTTCTGGGCGGGCTCGTCGCGCAGGAGCTGGCGCTCGAGCACTCCGATCGCGTGCAGAGCCTGGTGCTGGTCGGGAGCTACGCGCGCGCCGACGGCAAGCGGAAGATGCTGCTCGGGCTCTGGAAGAGGATGGCGGAGGTCGGCATGCCGCGCGAGATCTGGCTCGGGACGCGCCTCTGCTGGACGCTCAGCGAGCAGACGCTCGAGCAGAGCGAGCTGATCGACGCCATGATGCGCTTCCAGCTCGACACCGAGCCGCCCATGGAAGAGCAGGTGATCGCGCGCCAGGTCGAGGCCTGTCTCGGTCACGACACGCTCGAGCAGCTTCCGGCCATTCAGACTCCGACGCTGGTCGTGACCGGCGAGAACGACATCCTCACGCCCCCCCACCTGAGCCGGCAGCTGGCGCAGGGCATACCCGATTCGGAGCTGGTGCTGATGGCGGGCGCCGGCCACCTGGCCATGGCCGAGATCGCCCCCCGCTTCAACCGCCTGGTCGAGCGCTTCATCTCCGCGCACGAGTAGGGAAAGGACCCGAGATTCGGGTCTTGCGGGGTATCCGCGAGCGGTAGGTGCGGCTACTCGAAGTGCTTGAGGTCGTCGGGGGTGGGCATGGCGGCGGCGGCGCCGCGGCGCAGGGTGGAGGCGGCGCCGGCGCGGGTAGCGAGCGGAAGGGCCTGGGCCAGGCCGTCGCCGCGCGACAGGGCGACGGCGATCCCCCCGTTGAAGGCGTC
>CALDCK010000394.1 GCA_937937315.1 uncultured bacterium | reverse complement strand
CCGGCGCGCTGGTCCCCAATGCCCATGACGATGACGAAGGGCTTCTCGGTAGCGGCCGTTTCGGGGAGGTCGAACTCCCGGGCGAGCCGGCGCAGGAGAAGGGGCTCCCCACGGAGATTCAGGATTTCCCGATCTTCGCTGTTCTGGATGTCCCTCCAATCGATCATCAGCGTCTCGAGGACCGAGTTCAGGGGAACCGCGAAGCGACGTCCTCCAACCCCCACGAGCAGGGACTGGATGATGGCGAGGGTGATGGGCACGGTGAGGGAGATCGTGGTCCCACGACCCGGGATCGATTCCACGCCCACGATGCCGCCCAGGGCCGTGAGATTCGATCGCACGACGTCCATTCCCACGCCGCGCCCGCTGGTCTCGGTCACCTCCTCACGGGTGGAGATGCCCGGCTCGAAGATGAGATCGAGGGTCTCCCTGTCGCTCAAGGTCTCACCGGGCCGCACGCGTCCCTGGGCCTCGGCCCGGGCCCGCAGTGCGATGGGATCGATGCCTCGGCCGTCGTCGCGCACCGCGATCACCACGTGATTGCCGCGCTGGAACGCCTCCAGGGCTAGCACGCCCCGGGCCGTCTTTCCCGCCGCGCTGCGCTCCGTCTCCGACTCGAGAGCGTGGTCGAGGGCATTGCGCACCACGTGCATCAGCGGATCGACGAGCGCCTCTACGATGAGCTTGTCGAGTTCGGTGTCCGCGCCACGGATCTCGAGTTCGACGTCCTTCTCCAGATCGCGCTTCATTCTCCGCACCACCCGGGAGATCTTCTCGAAGACCTGACGCAGGGGGACCATGCGCACGTCGAGTACCGCCGACTGGAGGTCGCGAAGCTTGCGATCGATCGCCTTGTGGACCTTGCCGAGCTCGCTGCCGATCTTCGCCGTCTCCCGCCGCTCCACGAGCCTCATCACCTGCTCACCGAGGGCGCCGCGCTGGATCACGAGCTCGCCCACCAGATTCATCAGCTCGTCGAGCTTCCGGATGTCCACCCGGACCGTGTCGCTGATGGACTTCAGGGAGTGCAGATCCATCACCCCCGACCCGTCCTCGAGCCGGGACACGGCTTCGCCTGCGGGCGCCGCGACCACGGGCGCCGGAGAGCCGGACCTGGACCGGCGGACGGGCGCCGCGGATCCGACGGATTCGACGGTGGCTCCGGGGAAGTCGATGGCGCGGAGCAGCTCTGGAGCATCGAGATCCGTCGCGGAGAGGATCGTGAAGTGGATCTGTGACTCCGGCGCCTCGCCGGGAGCGGGCAGCGTGGAGAGCACCTCACCGTGCTCGCGAATGGCCGAGGTCAGCTCCGAGAGCCCCTCTTCGAAGGCGATGATCTCGAACATCGTGTTTACAAGGACGATGTTGCGACCGCGCTCGAGGTTCTCGCGAAGTCGGTGCTCCTCGTACTCCGTCAGGGCGCCGAGTAGCGACGGGTCGATCGTGAGCCCGTCGAACGCGTCCCGTGACGGCGGCTGTGCCTCGGCCGCGGCCTCGATGCGCGCCACCAGCTGACCGATCGCGCCCTCGAACGACGCCAGCGCATCGGCATCTCCCACGCCTTCGAGAAGCGCCGCGAACATCTCCGCGGACTCCTCGATCAGCGCGAGGACGGGCGTGATGGCGCCGATCCGGCCCAGACGCATCGCGTCGAGGACGTCTTCGAGACGATGAGCGAGCTCTTCGATGGGCGCGAAGCGAAACATCCCGGCAAGCGCCTTCAGCGAGTGCGCCGAGCGGAAGAGCCGATTCACGAGGTCGGGATCGAGGTCCGCGCCTTCCAGGGCGGCATCGCTCAGATCCGCGACATCGCTCCGCATCGCCTCGAGGATCTCCTCGGCCTCGGACACGAACTCGCGCTCGGCCTTGGTCCCGCTGCGGGCGTTGGTCTTCCCTCGCGTCACGCGCGCTACCCGCCGGCGCCGCGCGACCGCTCGAGCAGCATGCGCGCGACGTCGCGAAGTTCCTCGGGCTCGAAGGGCTTGACGAGATAAGCGTCGGCCCCGAGTGCGAGGCCCTTCTCGCGATCCCGCTCCGACCCCTCGGTCGAGACGATGATGAGGGGAATGTGGCGATACGCCTCGTTGCCCTTCACGAAGGAGATGAGCTCGAGACCGTTGATGTCCGGCATGTTGACGTCGGTGATGACGAGGTCATAGGAGCCCCGCGGCAGCTGGCGCAGGGCTTCGAAGCCGTTGGCGACCTCCGTGATCTTCACGCCGCCCTCGAGCTCCTCGAGCGACGATGTGAGCAGGGATCGCATCGTCGGTGAGTCTTCAACGATCAGGATGCGCGACACGGTGCCCCCTCGGAACGGTTCGCTGGCCAATCCGGCCCCGGTCGTATCGGCGGACGCCGGCGACTTCTTGAGGAACCGAGGGCACTTGGCCCGCCGCCTACGGATGGAGTGCGGACGGATAGGCGTTCGCGCCGGGGCGGAATCCTCCGCCGCCACTGCAGCGGCGCGCCTGCTACGCGGGCGCCTCGGACTCGGCGAGTGCGCGCTCCAGGACCGCACGGTCGAGAGCGAGCCCCGCCTCGTGGAGGACGATCTCCAGCGCCGCGGTGTCTCCGATCCGCTTCACCTCGGGCAGTTGGTCGGCGTAGAGCAGCGCCGCCACGCAACCTCCGCTCTCGATGGGACCCACATAGGCCTCGACCGGCTCCGCCGCACCGAGCCAGGGCGCCAGGCTCTCCCGCCGCTCACCCAGCCCGCCGCACACGCCGCGACGTCCTTCGAGGGCTGCCACGAAGAGCTCGGGCAGGTCGCAGGTGCGAATCTGGAGGGCCTCCGGGACCCCGCCCTCGGGACCCTGCGGATCGAACCCGCGGTGCGCGATGCCGAGGGCGAGATCGCCCCGGATCATCAGGACGCCGACCCTCGAGAACTGATCCGCCGCGAACCCGAGCACGAGGGACAGGACGTCGTACTTCCGCGATGGGTCCCGCATCCGATCACTCACGTCTCTCAGGCGGTCCAGGGACGCGCGAAACGTGGGGTCGGACGCCGGCGGCGGCCGGATCGCCGCGCCGGCGAGCTCCTCCAGGGCGGACCGGAGCGAACGGGACAGGGCCTCGTGCTCACCCCAGCGTTCGGGCTCGGGAGAGAGGACCGCGGGCCGCTCCAGGACCCCGTCGAAGCCCTCCCCGGCTCCACCGGTCTCGCCGGGCTCGACCAGCGCCAGCACCCGGATGCTCGGGGCCAGGCTGCGCAGCCGGGAGAGCCGCGCCGGGTCCCCGCTGCCATCCAGCAATCGCGGCGAGGCCACCACGAGGGGCACCACGCCGCGCGCCAGATACTGGCGGATCCGGTCCACCGCCAGATCCACCCGCTGGAAGATGTGTACCCGCGGCGCCAGCGCGCCCACCGTTGCTTTGAACCACTCGAGCGCGGTCAGGTCCGCATCCATCGCCACAACCGGCCGTGACGGAGTCGGCTGCGTCACTGTGACGGCTACCTCGACCGGCGCCTCCGCAGGCCCCTCGTCGATCCGGATCTGCCCGGAGGAGGCATCCTCCGTAGGAGCCTCGGCTTCTGCCTCGATCCAGGCGCCCCCCCCCTCCTCGACCCCATCGAGGTCCCGCAGGGCGGCCATCGCGATCGTATCCGCTGCCGAAACGGGTGCCTCCGGGATCTCCGGCCCACTCTCGTCGTCGGCCTCGAACTCCCCGCTGAAGACCGGTGTGTCATCGGCATCGAGGGAGGCATCCGGCGCGGGATCGTGATCGATCCCCTCGTCCCGCATGCGGGCCGCCTCCATCGCGAGGTACGGGGTGTTGATGCCAATGGGCAGCAGGAGGTCGACGTCCTCCGGATCGACGTCCTCCCGGACCTCGAAGCTGAACTCCCCGCTGCGCCACATGAACATGCGCATGATCGCGTGCTCGACGCGCTCGCGACGCAGCGACTCCAGGCGGTCCATGGACAGGCCGGACTCTTCGGCGGTCGCCTCCGCGAGGGCCATACCCTCCCGGTCGGTGCGCTCCGAGGCGCGCTCGAAGTCCGCGGTGGTCACGAAACCGCCACCCACGAGCAGGCTGCGGAGGTCCTCGCCCTCCCCCTTCACGGTGGCTGCTCGAACCAGCCCCTCGCGGAGGACGATCCGACCCGCGTCGTTGCCCGAGCGCAGCAGGAGCCGCCCCGACTTCCGCGCCAGACTGACGATCTGGAGGATGTCGGTGAGGCCCAGATCCTCGAGGCTGCCGACCAGGCTCATCCCGCTCTGCCTTTCCAGAAGCGCGCACGACTCGCCCGTGGCGGCTCGTGCTGCGCCCCCTTCGAGAGGAATCGGCCGTCGGGAGCCTGACTTGACCGGAGCTCAGGATCCTGTGCGAGCGCCGCGCCTCCCCGCAGGAACCCTCTCGACGGGCCGCTCCGGGGGAAGCTCGATCCGAAGGTCGTCGGGAAGCGCCGAGATCCTCTTGCGCAGTGCGTCCTCGAGGGTCCGGCCCGGGTCCAGCTCGCTCACCAACGCGAGGCTCGCCGACTCGGGCCGGTCGGCGGCGCTCGTCCAGGCGTCGTGGGCCCCGCCCAGCGCCGCGTCCAGAGCGACCTCGATCGCCGCGTCGCCACCGACCTGGAACGGGAGCGCCGCGGTGCGCACACGCAGCATCAGGGCGCGCCGCAAAGCGTCGGCCACGGCGGACCGGCGGGCCGCGCCGTCGAAGCCGGACTCGGGGCCGAGGCCCAGGACCAGCACCCGGGGCGCCCGCAGTCCTCCGCCGCTGGACATCAGCGCTGCATCGCCACAGGCCCCACTCAGGCGACCAGCGCGGATCAGTCGCGACAGGGTGCCGCAGAGTCGCCAGTCGGCGAGCCCCGCTGCGCCGCGAAGAGGTCGCTCCTCCTCGAAGAACCCCACGATCGCCAGCTCCACACGAACCCGGTGAAGGGGCTCGAACACCGGGCCGACGTGCAGAACGCTCAACGCTCCGACTCGGCCGCCGCCACGGCGCCGTCGGCGCCGGCCCCTTCCCGCCCGCGCGCAATGGCGTCCAGAACGCCGTTCACGAAGGCCGGCGATCGCTCGCTTCCGAAGTCACGCGCGAGTTCGATCGCCTCGTCGATCACGACGGACGCGGGCGCGTCGGTGTGGAGAAGCTCGAAGGTCGCCAGACGCAGCACGTTGCGATCGACCGCAGCCATGCGATCGACGCGCCAGTTCCGCGCGTGGGCGGCGATGCAGGCGTCGAGCTCTTCACGGTGCGACGCAACGCCCAGCGCCAGCTCCGACGCGAAGGCGCGCGCTCCCTCGTGGAGATCGAAGTGGGTCGCCACTCCCTCGAAGACGTCCTCTACCCGGCGCGGGCCGTCCTCGGCAGCAACCAGATCCATCGCGTAGAGGACCTGCAGCGCCGCGCGCCTGGAGTGGTGGCGGGGGGGCGGACGGCGAGTCACGCCACGCCCTCGGGCTCCGCGCCGAGCCGCGGCAGCAGCCGCGCCATTTCGATCGCCGCGAGGGCTGCCTCCTCGCCCTTGTTCCCGTAGTCGCCCCCTGTCCGTGCGAGGGCCTGGTCCACGTCGTCGGTGGTCAGGAGGCCGAAGGCGATCGGCACGCCGGTCTCCCGCATCGCATCCTGGACGCCGGCGGTGACGCCCTGACAGACGTACTCGAAGTGCGGTGTCCCACCGCGGATCACGATTCCGAGGGCGACGACGGCGTCGTAGCGACCGGTCGATGCCAGGGACCGAGCCGCGAGGGGAAGCTCGAAGGCTCCTGGGACCCAGGCGACGTGGACATCGTCGGATGCGGCGCCGCGCCGCATGAGCTCGTCGACGCATCCTTCCAGCAGCCGGACACAGAGCAGGTGATTGAAGCGAGACACGACGACTCCGAAGCGAAGCCGGGTGGCGTCGACGGAGGTCTCGTAGATCTTCACCGGCTCCCTCCCGATCGGTCCTCGACGCGGCCCCTCAGATAGAGATCGGGGCCGACGCGCCGAACACGCACGTCGGTCAGGGCCGGCGCATCGGCCAGTCGCCGAAGCCCCAGCCCACCCAGGGCGGGCCGGCCCTCGACGCCGAGGAAGCGCGCCGCCATGAACCAGTGGACCTCGTCCACGAGGCGATCCCGCAGCAGGGAGGCGCCCAGCGCACCGCCTCCCTCCACCAGGACCTCCGACACGCCGCGCCGCGCCAGCTCCGAGAGGGCCCGACGCAGATCGAGTCCGCGTCCCTTCCGACGAACGGGGATCACCACGGCTCCCTTCGAGGTCAGGGCCCGGCGCCGCGACGCGGGCGCCGAGTGGGAGCAGAATACCCAGGTCCGCTCCGACTCGCCCTGCAGCAGCCGAGAGGCCGTGGGAAGGCGAAGCCGGGAGTCCGCCACCACCCGAACCGGCCGGTGCACGATCCGACCGCCGCGGCGGGCGTAGAGCTCCGGGTCGTCGGCGAGGGCAGTGCCCGAGCCGACCAGGATCGCGTCCGCCCGGGCCCGGAGCCGGTGCACCAGCGCGCGCGCTCCAGGACCGGTGATCCAGCGCGACTCCCCACCCGCGGTAGCGATTCGGCCGTCGAGGGAGGCGGCCAGCTTCAAGGAGACGAAGGGGCGTCCGGCCTGAACCACCTGGAGGAAGCCCCGGTGCTGCTCCCGGCACTCCTCCTCGAGGACGCCGACATGGACCGCCACCCCGGCGCGGCGCAGCTTTCGAATGCCCGCGCCGGACACCTCCGGGTTGGGATCCACGTGCCCCACGAAGACGCGGGCCAGTCCGGCCGATACGATCCGCTCCGCGCAGGGTCCGGTCCGCCCGACGTGGGCGCAGGGCTCGAGGGTCACCGCGAGGGACGCACCGCGAACCGCCCGGCTGCCGAAGCGACGGATCGCCCGCTCGATCGCGACGACTTCGGCGTGGGGCCCCCCGGGCGGGCGCGTACGCCCCCGACCGAGCACGCGGTCACCGCGGTAGACGACGGCGCCAACCGGCGGGTTCGGATGGGTGCGTCCACTCGAGGCGCGCGCCTGCGCGAGCGCCAGCCGCATTGCGGCGTCCGGCGTCACTCCCCTGGCTCGCGGGGCGCGAGCTTCTCGAAGAAGCGCGCGTAGTCTTCGGCGTTCTGGAAGTTGTGGAAGACCGACGCGAAGCGCGCGGCAGCAAGGGTGTCGAGCTCGACCAGCTCGTCGAGCACGCGCTCGCCGATGAGACGGCTCGTCACCTCCTTCTCGGCGATCTCCGCAGCGTGGCGCTCGATGCGATCGACGAGCTTCTCGATCGCGTCTGCACTCACGGGCCGCTTCTCACAGGCCTTCTCCACCGCGAGCAGGATCTTCTCCCGCCAGAACTCCTCGCGCCGCTCGTCCCGCTTCACGACCTTCGGAAGCACCTCCTCGACCCGCTCCCGGGTCGTGAAGCGCCGGCCACATTCGTGGCACTCGCGCCGACGCCGGATCTCGGCGCCATCGCGCCCCAATCGGGAGTCGATCACCCGATTCGTGGGGTCGGAGCAATAGGGACAGCGCACGGCAGGGCGAGACTGCGATCAGTCGTTCCAGCGGCCCGGATAGAGCGGGAAGCGCCTGCAGAGTGCCTCGACGTCGGCACGAACAGCCTCACACTCGCCCGTGTCATCGGGTCGATCGAGAACTCGACCGATCAGCGCCGCGATCTCGGACATCTCCTCCGGTCCCATTCCGCGGGTCGTAACCGCAGGGGTTCCGATCCGGATGCCGGACGTCACCGCCGGCTTGCGCGGATCGAAGGGCACCATGTTCTTGTTGGTGGTGATCCCGGCCGCTTCGAGCGCCGATTCCGCTGCCTTCCCGCTCAGCTCCCGATCCACGAGGGAGAGCAGGAAGACGTGCGTGTCCGTTCCGCCCGACACCACCCGGAAGCCTCGCTCCATCAGGGCGCCGCAGAGGGTTCGCGCGTTCTCCAGGATGGCGGCGCAGTATTCGCGGAAGGTGGGGGCTGCCGCCTCCTTGAACGCCACGGCCTTTGCCGCGATCACGTGCATCAGCGGACCGCCCTGCCCGCCGGGAAAGACAGCGCTGTCGATCTTCCGGGCGAGGGGAGCGTCGCAGAGGATCATGCCGCCCCGGGGGCCGCGCAGGGTCTTGTGC
>CALDCK010000393.1 GCA_937937315.1 uncultured bacterium | reverse complement strand
GATCGGTCGGGTCTACGCCCCCTTCCTGCTCGGCAACGCCGAGGCCCTGGCCCGCGGTGCAGAGCAGGTCGAGTGCGAGATCGACGGGAAGAAGTGGGTGCAAAAGCCCTTCCCCTATCAGGGAAAGTGCCTGGGCTGGCTGCGAGAGCGATACCAGGGCCTCTCCCCCGACGACCGCGTCGCCGTCGACGGCCTGCTCGCTGGGAGCGGTTGCGAGCCGCTCATCCCGACCCCCGTTTCCGGCTAGAATGGCCGCGAACCCACAATACGAAGGAACGCCTCGATGGACTTCGAGTACAACGACAAGACGAAGCTCGCGCTGGATCGGCTCCAGGCCTTCATGGACGAGCACATCCATCCCAACGAGGCGGCCTACTACCGGCAGCACGACGAGCTCGAGGACCGTTGGCACACCCCGCCCATGATGGACGAGCTGAAGGAGCGCGCCCGGGAGGCCGGCCTCTGGAATCTCTTCCTGCCCCACAGCGACCGCGGCCCCGGCTTCACGAACCTGGAGTACGCACCGCTCTGCGAGGTGATGGGACGCGTCGGCTTTGCCTCGGAGGTGTTCAACTGCGCGGCTCCCGACACGGGCAACATGGAGACGATCGAGCGCTACGGCACCGAGGAGCAGAAGAAGGAGTGGCTCGACCCGCTGCTCGAGGGCCGGATCCGCTCGGCCTTCGCGATGACCGAGCCGGCGGTCGCCTCCTCCGACGCAACCAACATCCAGACCGAGATCCGCCGAGACGGCGATGACTACGTCATCAACGGCCGCAAGTGGTGGACCTCGGGGATCATGGACCGGCGCTGCCGCATCCTCGTGGTGATGGGTCGCACCAATCCCGACGCTCCGACCCACGCTCAGCAGAGCATGATCCTCGTGCCCTCCGACACGCCCGGGATCACCATCGAGCGGTTCCTTCCGGTCTTCGGCTACGACGATGCGCCCCACGGACACGGCCAGGTCCTCTTCGAGGACGTCCGCGTACCCGCCAGCAGCATCCTGCTCGGCGAGGGCCGCGGCTTCGAGATCGCCCAGGGGCGCCTCGGGCCGGGACGCATCCACCACTGCATGCGCGTGATCGGCGTGGCGGAGCGGGCCCTCGAGAAGATGTGCGAGCGGCTGATGACCCGGGAGGCCTTCGGGAAGAAGATCTACGAGCACTCCGTGTGGGAAGAGCGCATTGCCAACGCGCGGATCGAGATCGAGTGTGCACGGCTCCTCACCCTGAAGGCCGCCTACATGATGGACACGGTCGGCAACAAGGTGGCGCGCGCCGAGATCGCGATGATCAAGGTGAAGGCGCCGGTGATGGCCCTCCAGGTGATCGACGATGCCATCCAGGCTCACGGCGGTGGGGGCGTCACCTCCGACTTCGGCCTCGCCCGGACCTACGCGAATATGCGCACCCTGCGCCTCGCCGACGGCCCGGACGAGGTGCACCGCCGCACGATCTCGAAGCTGGAGCTCAAGCGGCAGCGCCAGCGCGCGGGGATCGATCGTTAGCGGGCTGTCGGAGCGCGGGGGCATCGCTCGATAGTGCCCGGTCGGAGCGCGCGGACGACGCTCGCGGAGACGCGACCGGGGTACGGGCGCGTCATCCGCTGGCGCACCGTCGGAGCGTCGAAGACCCTCTAGCGCTGAGCGGCGCGGGCGCGCAGCTCGGCGGCGACGAGCCAGAGCCGGTCCTGACCCCAGGTGGAGAAGTCCGCGACGCCCTCGGGCCCGCGCACGCGGTAGCTGGGCACGCCCCACAGCCCGAGCTCGCGGTACATCGCCTGGCGGTTGGCCTCGAGCTCGGCGCACCAGTCTTCGTTGCCGAGGATCGCCGACGCCTCGCTCCAGGGCAGGCCCGCCGCCTCCACGACGTGGCGCAGGCCGGCCTCGCGACTGGTGTCCACGCCCTCGTCGAAGGCCGCGCGGAGGAAGGCGCCCAGCAGCTCCGCCCCCCGCCCCCGCTCCCGGGCCCAGGGAAAGAGGGAATAGGCCCGCTCCACCGGCGGGCCCACCGGGTCGACAAAGCTCCGCCCGTAGCGGATGCCTCGCGCCTCGGCCTCGCGCTTCGTATCGAAGAAGATGTACGAGCCCTTGACGAGGGTGACCGGGGCTCCGCGCATCACCATCGGCAGGACGGGTCGCAGGACCAGGCGCGCGCCGGTCGCCTGGGCCAGGGCGAGGGTCGGCTCGTAGGCCGCTGCCGTGTACGGACTGCGCAGAGAGGGAAAGAACTCGAGCGCGACGTCCTCCCCCACCTTGGGCGGCTCCGGATCGATGGCGGGACACGGCGCGATGGGTACGCGGGCTTCGGGGCGCGTGGCCCCGAGCTCTGCGAGCCGCTGCTCCAGGTGGTAGAGGCGATCGATGCCCCAGTACCACTCGCCGCCGTAGTAGAACATCGCTCCGGCGTAGTGGCCGAGCTTGCGTCTTCGCTCGGTTCCCGCCGCGATCCGCCGCGCGGTCTCGGCCTCATCGGCGGGTGAGGCGTCGGCCGCGAGCCCGGCCAGCCGATCCTTTGCGCCGGACCAGAGGGCGTCCCCGAGGGCCGTGGCCCGCGCGGCGAAGGTCGTCGGGTCCTTCGCGCCCGCCAGGGCGCTCGAGATCCGGGCGACCTGATCCGGCGTCGGCACCGCCGCATCGCGGGGAAACGTGAGGCCGTAGTGCGGGGCCACGTCCGCCGCGTCCTTGCGGGCGTAGGCGGCGAGCAGTGCGCGCTCCGGGGCGTTCGCGTCGGAGGGTGGCCCGACCAGGTGGGTGACGAGCTCGACGTCGTAGCACTCGACGAGCCGATCGAGGAGCTGCGCTGCGAGGTGGCTGTAGGGGTCGTCCACCAGATGGAAGTACTCGACCCGGTGTGGCTCTCCTGCGCGTTGGCGCCGCTTCTCGGCGGCTCGTCGCTTCGCGGCGCGCCTTCGCGGCGAAACGGCGGCGCGCAGATACCACGAGCTCAGCCGACGCTCGAGATGGCTCGGATTCGAACGGCTGGCGGTCCGCGGAGCGTCAGCCACGGAGCCCCTCGAGACAGTTCGCCTTCTCGAGGATCGGGTCGAGGTCGCTCCGATCGGCCAGGGACGAGTACTTCTTGCGGATCTCCGCGAGGGATCGCGCGTGGTACTTCTGGGGCTTCTGGGTCCAGCGTCGGCCGTCGAGCTCGACGCTGAACTCCTCGTCTCCCGCGGCGATGGCCAGGGCGTTCGCCGCCGACCAGGGCAGGAAGAGGCGGCCCACCTGCTGCGCCAGGAAGGGCTCGAGGGTCGGCGCCAGGGAGGACCACCCCTCGAAGTCGCCCTCGGCCTTCGGCTCGAGCATGCGCTCGATCCACGCCACGACCCGGGGAGCGCGCTGCTTCACGATCTCGCCGGCGGTCGGGTCGGTCCAGGCGTTGTAGACCTGACCCCAGATGCCGAAGTCCGCGAGTGCAGGACGCGCACCGAAGAGATAGGGGCGGCTCGCGAGGTGGGCCTCGAGCAGGCCGACCCCCTCCTGGAACGACGCCTCGATCTGCGGCGCGGTCTGCTCGCTCGAGCCCACGAACCAGACGCGATTCACCATGCGGCCCTTGATCTGTTGACTCATTCCGGTGTACTGCTCGTCCGAGAGCCCGGGCATCATGGCTCGCGCGATCCGGCCGGCGGCCGAATCCTGATCGGCCTCCCGCGCCCAGCGGTAGTGGAACATCCACTTGTTGCCCCACTCGTCGCCGAACTCCTCGAGCAGGGCGGAGAGGAAGGCGAGGGTCGGGTCTCCGGGCTGGAGAGGCGGGTCCGGGAATCTCGCCTCGAGGGCTTCGATGATGGGCGTGGAGTCCTGGATGCCCTCCTCCTCCGGTGTCACGACGAGGGGGACCAGCGGGAGCTTCGCGTACTTCTGGAATTCTTCCTGGTTTACCGAGCTCCGCACGATCCACTCGTGGGGGATGCCCTTGTAGCGGAAGTAGGAGCGGACCTTGACGGAGTAGGGCGAGATCTCGGCGCCGAAGATGCGGTAGACGTCGGACATGGGTCTCCTCCCGGGGCCCTGGGATGATGGTCCGAGGGCGGGCTGCGCGCGGAAGTATGACATGCTGGCATGGCCCATGCCGATTGAATCGGCGCCCTGGGGAGGCTCGTGACCGCCGTCACGCGCCCGGCTCGACCCCCGGCCGATGGGAGGAATGCGGCCGGCGGAGGGACATTCGACCGGGTCGCATCCGGGGGTGGGTGCCGACATGCGGAGGGCTTCGTCGGTGCGTGCGCGTCCCGCGCTCTTCGCGCTGGGACTCGGCGCGGCGCTGCTCGGGATCTCCTGCAGCGGGAGTGGACGCGGTGGGGGCCTGGGCAGCGTCGCGGTCCTCGTAACCGACGCGCCGAGCCGCATCTTCGACCGTGTCGAGCTGAGGATCTCCCGGGTCGAGCTGATCGGAAACCGCCGGGTGGAGATCTTCTCCGGGAGCGAGGCCATCGACCTCCTCGATCTGGAGCACTTCTCGAACCCCTTCTTCGTCGCGGCCGACGTTCCGGTGGGCGACTACCGGAAGGTGCGTCTCACCGTCGACGAGATGACCCTCACCCGTGAGGTCGTCGCCCCCGATGGGTCGCGGAGCGTCGAGCAGATGCGCCCGGAGCTTCCGGGCGACGGGGTGATCGACGTCGTCCCCCGGGGCAGCTTCTTCGTCGTGCCCGGCGCGACCCTGGTCCTCGAGATCGACGTCGACGCGGAGAAGTCGATCCAGGGGGAGGACCGGAGACCCGACGGCTACGACCTGCGGCCGATCGCCTTCATGCGCGTGGTCGACGAATCCGAGCCGCTGGAGAAGCGGGTGCGGGTGCGCGGAGAGATCCGGGAGTTCCAGGGCCCGGACGCCTTCTCCCTCTGCTCCGAGGAGATCCGCTCGACACGGCTCGCCGCGTCCGCGGACTTCGTGTCGAGCGTGCCGAGCTGTCTCACGGTGAACATCGCGCGGGAGACCGGGATCCTCGACGTCCGGGGAGATCGGAAGTCGCCGGAGGATCTGATGGAGGGCGACCAGGTCACGGTCCTGGGGCGTCTCCAGGTGCTGCGGAGCGCGTCGCTGGCGACGACACCGGGCAGACCCGCCGCCGACGCTCCGTTCTTCCTCGCCGGCCTCGATGGGGCGGACCTTCAGGTCGACGCGGCGGTCGTCGCGGCGGGTCCCGAAGACGATGAGCTCTCGCCGTCTACCCCCAGACCCGACGGCGCGATCCTGACCGGGGATGTGGCCGGGCTCGACGCCTCGAGCCGCAGCTTCGATCTGGCCAACGCCCAGGGGACGGCGTGCGTCGAGGTCGCGGCCGGC
>CALDCK010000392.1 GCA_937937315.1 uncultured bacterium | reverse complement strand
AGCGAAGCGATGGACTCCCGAACCGATGGAGCGCGAATGGCGGAGGGCCTGTGACCGGACGGGCGTGAAGGTGCCGTTCCAGGAGGGCACCCGGCACAGCACCCCAACCGCCCTCAGTGGCGCACTGCCCGAGCGGATGCTCCTAGGCCTTCAACCGACACCGAGATCAGCGATCGTTGAGCCACGACGCCAAGCCCCGGCCGACCCCAGCAGCCATCGTGGAGGCCCCCGATCAGAGCCGATTGGACCCACGCCGGACCCACGGCCGATCCAGGCCCGAAGAGCGGCATAGAGAATCGGCTACTTATGGCGGGGCGGACGGGACTCGAACCCGCAACTTCTGGCGTGACAGGCCAGTGCTCTAACCAATTGAACTACCGCCCCAGACCATCCAGCGCCGCCCGGTGTCGGCCGGGCGGGGCCGCGGGCCGAAGCGCCGCGGCGAGAGGGTCGATTAGCAAAATCCGGGCTCCGGGGCAGCCGTCCCGGGCCGTTTTCGGCCGGCGGCACCCCTCGTGGTCCCCGTGGCCCCTCAGCCCCCGGCGGAGCGGCTGGCGGCGGCCTGCATCAGGGCGGCCTGGATCTGCATCATCAGGGCCATGTCGCCGGCCAGCTGGATGCGGCCCGCCATGAAGGCCTCCAGGGGGTTCAGCTCGCCCTGGGCCATGGCGGAGGCGTCCTCGGCGGAGAGCGTCAGGCTGGTCGTGGGCTCCTCGGGGATGGATCCCGGGCCGAGCTTCGCCGCGACGGCCCAGTCTCCCCCCTCTCCACCGGTCACCACAATCCGCAGGAAACCGTCGAGGGATCGCAGGGGCTCGAGGGCCGCCAGGGACGGAAGGCTCGCGGAGCCCCCCGCCTCGCCCAACGCCGCCCGCGCTCCGGGCCGGAAGAGCATCGCCGCGCCCTGCCCGATCGCGCCGCCACGCCCCTCCCAGAGCGCACCTCGCCAGTCGACCACGCTCTGGACGATGCTGAAGCCCGTCTCGTCGCGCGATTCGGCCCTCACCTCGAGACGCCCACCGGCGACCTGCATCACCCACTCGCCGCCGCCCTTCCCTTCGAGCCGCACCCCGACCTGGACGTCGTGGGCGTCGGCACCCTCGGGGAGCGTCAGCTCGGCGAAGGCCTCGGGCAACCACCTCTCCATGAACTCTGCCGGCGGGAGCGGCGCCTCGGGAAACTCGAGCATGAAACCTCCGGGATCAGGCGGGCGCAGTCTACCCCAGACCCCCCCGGCGCCCGAGGGCCTCAGAGCCGATCGAGGATGGGCACCGTGATCGAAGAAAGCGTGTCGCCGAGCTGCTTGCCGCCGATGATGCCCTGGAAGAACTCGCTGCGGACCATGTCGGCGAAGAAGTCGACCCCGGGGTAGTAGACGAGCACCACGGAGTCGAAGTCGGCGGTGCCCTCGAGGCGAACCGCCCGGCCGATGTGCATCGGGCCATACCCACCCTCGGCCATCGCACCCATCATTCGCCAGCCGTAGCCGCCATTCTCCGCCTGCTGCTCCGGCGTTCCATCCTTGATGAGGTTCACGATCAGAACCGCGTTCGCGCCCAGCTCGCGCTCGGCGATGAGCCTCTCCACCAGCCCGGACGCGCGTTCGGGGAGCTCACTCTCGGGCACCGGCACGAAGGGGAAGCTCGAAGGCGCGCGGGTCACGAGCTGCTGGGCGCGTCGAGCCAGCAGAAGCTGCGGAAGCACCAGGTTGAAAGCCCGCCCGCGCTCCAGCCCATGGGAGTAGCTCTCGGCGAAGTGGCCCAGCGCCTGCTGGTAGACATTGCTGCGAGCGGCCTGCTCGTAGGCAGATCGCGACGGGTACTGGACCAGGACCGCGGCGCTCCACTCCACGTCACCGACCTGACTCGACGGCAGGCCGTTCACGGCCACCTTGCCCGCGTACACCCACGTGCCGCCCTCGACGCCCTCGGTGTCTGCCTCGAGTCCTCGGACGGCCTCGATCACGTCCGAGCCTGCATCGACGCGGAGCAGGGTCAGGACGTGGAAGGCGTCGGAGTCGTAGAGGAGCGGCTGCCGATCGTGAACGAGATCGCGGCGCACGTGCAGGTAGCGCTGGTGCTGCCGGACCATGGCCACCGACGCGACCAGCAGAAGGCCGACGAGGACGAGAAGGACGAGCTTCATGCCAGCTCCACTTATTGACACTAATCTTGCCAATTGAAGAGCGCCGCGCCAGCGAGCCCGGGGGCCTTCCCCCTCGTCGGAAGGCCGCGAGCGCCGAACCGGCGCCGCGCGCAGCGCCCCTCAGGACGGTCTATGGTCCCGGATTCTCAGCGCAAGGAGGCGGCAGCATGTCGACGCCCAACGCCCTCGAAGAGGGCACCGACCTCACTCTGGATTTCGAGAAGCTCGAGAAGATCGGGAAGGCCGGCCAGAAGGTCGTTCCCGTGGTCCTCCAGCACGCCGAGACCGGCGAGGTGCTCTACATCGCCTACGCCAACGAGCTCGCCCTCCGCGAGACCCTTTCGCGCAAGCAGGCGGTGCTCTGGTCCACATCGCGCGACGAGCTCTGGCACAAGGGCGCGACCTCGGGAGACACCCTCGACCTCGTCGACGTGCGGGTCAACTGCGAGCAGAACTCGCTGCTCTATCGCGTGGTTCCGCGCACGGGAAGCGTGTGCCACACGCGGGACAAGGCCGGCAAGGGACGCGCCCGCTGCTACTACCGACGCCTGCTGTCCGAGAGCGAAGTCGCGTTCGTCTAGGGCAGACCAGCGGGTCGTCCCGAACGAACCCTCCCCTAGTACGCCTGCTTCGCCGGGTGGCTGCGCGCGGGCTTCTTCGGAGAGCGCTTCCGCTTCGTGACCTTCGGCGACTTCTCGGGGCCGAGGTCCCGAAGACCCGTCGGCACACCGTGATCGGGTGCGATGGTCCAGCTCCCGGCGACCTGGCCGCTCCACTCCCAGCTCGAATCGCCGAGACGGTAGTAACGGCTGGCATGGAAGTAGACGCCGGCGTGCCCCACCACCACGTACACGCCCAGATCTCCGTCGTAGACGAGCTCCACCTCGACGCGAGGCTCGCCCTGGGGCCGCTTATGGCTCTGGGTGTGGTGTTGGATCCCGTGCTTGCGGCGCCATCCGTGGGCTGGAGCGTGGTCCGGAGGGCCGGGCTGCGTCCGCGGCTCGGCGATCACCACGCGCTCGTCACGAACGACCCTCCCGTGGCCCGCGGCGGAGTGCTGGCAACCGCCCAGGGTCGCGACCCCGAGACCTAGAAGCCCCAAGCCCAGAATCCACTTCATCGAACGACACTTCACGGCGACACCTCCGGTCCTTCCCCCTCTAGGTGGATCGGTGGAACGCCTGCCCCCCATGAACGAGGGCCGTCCGGCTGCGCGGATCGACGCGAATGCGACGAGACACGAATCCGAGCCGGGCACCGCGCTTACGCGCCGTCCTGCGCCTCGGCTTCCGCCCCGGCGGAATACTGGTGGGCGCGGACGGGCTCGAACCGCCGACCCCCTCGGTGTAAACGAGGTGCTCTTCCAGCTGAGCTACGCGCCCATCCTCCGGGTCCTGCTCCGGACGAAGTCTCGAAACACGGCCCGGGCGGAGAACCTGAACATCGGAGCCCCGGGGCCGTGCGCGATCTAGTTGACGCCGACGGGTGCCGGCACCTCGACACTGCGGTCCTGGGTCGGGATCTCGTGAATCCCGTCCACGTCGTGGTCCCCATCGTGCAGGAAGGCCTCGGAATCGCCCATGGCGAGGGCTGCCGCCAGCACCTCGTCCATGTGTTCGACAGTGATCAGCTCGAGGCCGCGCTTGACGCTCGCGGGAATCTCGGCGAGGTCCTTCTCGTTCTCCCTGGGGATCAGCACCGTATCGATGCCGCCGCGCAGGGCCGCGATCAGCTTCTCCTTGAGCCCGCCGATCGGCAGCACGCGCCCGCGCAACGTGATCTCTCCGGTCATGGCTACGTTCGACCGGATCGGTACTCGGGTGAGCGCCGAGGCGATCGCGGTGGCGATCGTGATGCCCGCCGAGGGCCCGTCCTTCGGTGTCGCGCCCTCGGGGACGTGGATGTGCAGATCGACCTTCGAGTAGAAGTCGGGGGTAAGACCGAGCTGCTTCGCCCGTGAGCGCACGTAGGAGAGCGCAGCGTTCGCGGACTCCTGCATGACCTCGCCGAGGCGTCCGGTGACCTGAAGCTTGCCGCGCCCGTGCGTGACCGAGACCTCGGTCTGGAGCAGCTCGCCCCCGACCTCGGTGTAGGCGAGGCCCGTGCACACGCCCACCCGGTCCTCCTCCTCGGCGCGGCCGAAACGGTACTTCTGCACGCCCAGGAGCTTCTTCACACGGCTCGGTGTGATCTTTGCGAGGGACACTTCGTCGCCGGCCTTCACCACCTGCCGGGCCACCTTCCGGCAGACCGAGGCGAGCTCACGCTCGAGGCCTCGCACCCCGGACTCCCGGGTGTAGTGGCGGATGATCTCCAGGATGGCGGAGTCGGTGAACTCGATGTGCTCGTCGCGCAGTCCGTTCGCCTCTCGCTGCTTCGGCACCAGGTACTGGCGCGCGATCGCGAGCTTCTCGCTCTCGATGTAGCCCGGGATATGGATGATCTCCATGCGGTCCTGCAGGGGCCGCGGGATCTGGGACAGCACGTTCGCCGTGCACACGAACATGATCCGCGAGAGATCGTAGTCGAGATCGAGATAGTGGTCGTTGAAGGTGTGGTTCTGCTCCGGATCGAGGACCTCGAGCAGGGCCGACGAGGGGTCGCCCCGGAAGTCCATCGACATCTTGTCGACCTCGTCGAGCAGGAACACCGGGTTGCCCGTGCCCGCCTTCTTAAGCGACTGGAGGACCTTGCCGGGCAGCGCACCGATGTAGGTGCGGCGATGGCCGCGGATCTCGGCCTCGTCGCGCACGCCACCGAGGGACACGCGCACGAAATCGCGCCCGGTGCAGCGCGCGATGGACTTCCCGAGAGAGGTCTTGCCCACGCCCGGCGGACCCACGAGGCAGAGGATCGGCCCCTTCATGCGCTCGACCAGGGATTGCACGGCGAGGTACTCGAGGATGCGCTCCTT
>CALDCK010000391.1 GCA_937937315.1 uncultured bacterium | reverse complement strand
TCCGATCGAAGAGGATGTCCTCCACGTGCTCGAGGAGCTCCTTCGGGATCTCCTCGTAGACCCCGAGCTGCCCGGCATTGACGATGGCCATGTCGAGCCCGGCCGCGATCGCGTGGTAGAGGAAGGCGGTGTGGATCGCCTCGCGGACCCGATCGTTCCCGCGGAAGGAGAAGGAGAGGTTGCTGACGCCGCCGCTCACCTTCGCGCCCGGGCAGGTCTGCTTGATGATGCGGGTGGCCTCGATGAAGTTGATGGCGTAGCGGGAGTGCTCCTCGATCCCCGTGGCGATCGCCAGGATGTTGGGGTCGAAGATGATGGCCCTGGGGTCGAAGGCGGCTTCCTCCACCAGGAGCCGGTAGGCGCGCTGGCAGATCTCGACCTTGCGGGCCGTCGTGTCTGCCTGGCCCTGCTCGTCGAATGCCATCACGACCACGCCCGCCCCGTAGCGCTTCACGAGCCGCGCCTTGTCGAGGAAGTCGGCCTCACCCTCCTTCAGGCTGATCGAGTTGACGATTCCCCGACCCTGGATGCACTTGAGGCCGGCTTCGATCACCGACCACTTCGAGCTGTCGACCATGACCGGGATCCGCGCGGCCTCGGGCTCGGTCGCCAGGAGGTTGAGGAAGGTCGTCATGGCCTGCTCGGAGTCGAGCATGCCCTCGTCCATGTTGACGTCGAGGACGTTCGCGCCGCCTCGCACCTGGTCGAGGGCGACCTCGACGGCCGTGGTGTAGTCGTCCTTCTTGATGAGATTCGCGAAGCGTCGCGAGCCCGTGACGTTCGTCCTCTCGCCGATCATCGTGAAGTTCGAATCGGGGCGGATCTCGAAGGTCTCGAGTCCACTGAACCGGGTCACCTGGAGGTCGGGCTCGGGCGGAGTTCGCGGGTCCACTCCGGCCACGGCGCGGGCGATCGCGGCGATGTGGAGATCCGTGGTTCCACAGCAGCCGCCGACTGCATTCACGAGGCCGCTCTCGGCGAACTCGCGCAGGAGGGCCGCGGTGGTCTCCGGCTCCTCGTCGTACTCGCCGAAGGCATTCGGGAGGCCTGCGTTCGGGTAGGCGAAGACGGCCGTCGGGGCCAGGGCGGCGAGCTCCGCCAGGTAGGGCCTCATGTCGGTGGCGCCGAGCGCGCAGTTGATACCGACCGCCACGGGCTCTGCGTGGGCGACGGAGGTCCAGAAGGCGTCGATGGTCTGTCCCGACAGGGTGCGCCCGCTGCGGTCGGTGATGGTCACCGAGATCGCGAGGGGGAGGGTGCGCCCGAGGGTCTCGAACACGTCATGGGCAGCGACGATCGCGGCCTTCGCGTTCAGGGTGTCGAAGATGGTCTCGATCAGGAGCAGGTGCACGCCGCCCTCGACGAGGGCGTGGATCTGCTCGGCGTAGGCGCCGCGCAGCTCGTCGAAATCGATCTCGCGCAGCGAGGCGTCGTTCACGTCGGGAGAGATCGACAGGGTCTTGTTGGTGGGGCCGACCGCTCCTGCCACGAAGCGCGGTCGCTCCGGGGTCTTCCGGGTCCATTCCGCGGCGGCCTCGAGGGCCAGCTCCGCGGCGCGCCGATTCATTTCGGCGACCTGGGCCTCGAGGCCGTAGTCGGCCTGGGCGATGCGCGTCGATCCGAAGGTGTTGGTCTCGATGATGTCCGCGCCCGCTCCCAGGTACGCCTCGTGGACGGCGCGCACCACCTCCGGGCGGGTGAGGGTCAGGATCTCGTTGTCGCCCTTCAGGTCGTGGCTGTGGGCCGAGAATCGCTCGCCGCGGAAGTCGTGCTCTTCGAGGCGATGGGACTGGAGCATGGTGCCCATGGCGCCGTCGATGATCAGGACGCGCTGGCGAAGGAGGCTCTCGAGGAGGGTCTGGGACGGGGCGGTCATGATCGCTTCCGGTTTCGATTCGACCACACACGCTGGATCGGCGCGGCCGGAGAGTCAGAATACGAAAACATTACTATATCTCGATGCACTGATGAAGGGCATCGAGCCCAGGTTTCCGGTTATCCCCCCGGGGGTCAATCGAGGAGGGGGAGGTCCAGCAGCCGCTCGAGGTGCTCGAGGGCCGTCTCCGGGGCGTCGACCTTCAGCGTCTCCATCCCCAGCTCCCGGGCGGCCTTCAGGTTCCGCCCGATGTCGTCCAGGAAGACGGTCTCATGGGGACGGACGCCGAGCTCGCGACAGGCGTGCACGTAGATCCGCGGGTCCGGCTTCTGGAGACCGAGCACGCTCGACTCGAAGAATGCGTCGAAGAAGTCGCGCAGGGCGCGGGTCCCGTCGTCCCGCGTGTCGCTGGCCCAGTTGTTCGTGAGCGCGGCGGTCAGCAGGCCGCGACCTCGGATGCGTCGGATGGCCTCGAGCATGATCGGACGCGGCGTCGAGGCCTCGGCCATCCGCTCCATCATGGCACCTGCTGCGATCGTCTGCCCCGCCGCCGCGCAGTCCGCCTCGAAGGCCGGGACGAATTCGTCCAGGGCCAGCAGGCCCCGTTCGAGTCGACCCCAGGCCCCCTTCGGCCCGGTCTCCACCACGACCCGATTCACGAACCCGGCCGGAATGTCGTGGTCGCGTTCGAACTCGGCGATCGCGTGGAGGGGCGATCCGAGGACGACGCCTCCCAGGTCGAAGATCACGGCGCGGTACGGCACGGCGACACCCTACACCGTCGGCGCTCGGGAGGTCATCCGCGAGCTCGGGGCCTCGGGCCCGGTCGCGTCAGGGCGCCGTTGGCACCGGCTCGCTGGCGGGCTTCACCTCGATCCGCACCCGGTCCGGCTCGAGGCTCGCGACGGTCGCACCGCTGGGATGGACCACCCGATCGGCATCGAGTTCGAAGGTTCGGCGCCCGAGCTTCGCGAGGAAGGTGTCGACCCGGACCTTCACGTCGTCCGGCGAGAGGAAGAGCAGGTCACGTCTTCGCCCGGTCAGGGAGACCTCTACGAGTTCGGGCTCGATGGCTTCGATCTGGAGATCCGAGGGCAGGTTCTCCACCACGACCGGGGCCTGGAGGATCGTCGTGACGCGGGTAGAGCCGGGCACGAGAAGGATCCACAGCACGATGGCCGCGCCGACGGCGAGGGTCGGCTCGAGCCAACGTCGTTGGCCGTTCACGTTCGGCTCCGCGTCGGGATCCCGGTGGGCATAGAGCTCGAGGAGCAGGTCTTCGGGCCGTGTGAGGAGCCGGAGCTCCCCGTCCCGGGCCACCGAGACGGTGCCGCGCTCCTCGGACACGATGATGCAGAGGGCGTCGCATCGCTCCGCCAGGCCGAGTCCGGCGGCGTGACGTGTTCCCAGGGGCCCGAGCTGCTCCCGGTTGGAGGACAGGGGAAGGTGGGCGGCGAAGCACTCGACCTCGCCGTCGCGCACCACGGCGGCTCCGTCGTGACCCGCCGAATGGGTGTCGAAGATGCTCAGCAGCAGCGGCTCGCTCAGGGCGCCGCCCAGGGGAATCCCCCCCTCGAGGTGACGGTCGAGGGGCTCGCGTCCCGGAATCACCAGCAGTGCGCCGGTCCGCGTCCCCGCCATCCGGGACACGGTCCGCACCAGGACGTCGCCACCGTCGAGGGGCCGCGCCGCGTCGCGACCCCCGAGCGAAAGCATCGAGCCGACCTGCTCGAAGAAGCGGCGCAGGTCCTCCTGGAACACGACGATCAGCACCAGGACGACGGCCGTGAAGAAGCTCCGGAAGAGCGCTGCGGTGAGGCCCAGCCCCAGCCACTGGGCGGCGACGTACACGCCTCCCAGCAGCACGAGGCCAATCAGTGCGACTCGTGCCCGGGTGCGACGCATGAAGCGGATCGCGAGCCACAGCAGTGCGCTCACGACGGCGACGTCGATCAGGTCGAGGAAGCCGAGTTCGAGTCCGGTCGGCATCAGGCGGAGACGTGCCTCGAATCGAGCGGCATCGGGTGGAGCATAACCGGCCCCGGCCGTCCGCGAAGGCCCGGGCCCGGGTTCAGCTCTCTCCCTCGCCCCCAGCCGGCGAGGGGCCCGGTGCCCAACGAGGCGGGGCCGCGGGCTTCGTCCCGGGAGTGCCGCGCTGGAGCGAATCCCACATGGAGAGCACCAGAGCCGCCCAGACGCAGCCGAAGCTCACGGCGTGGGTCGTGGTGAAGGGCTCGTCGTAGAAGCTGACGGCGAGGAGGAAGGTGATGGTCGGGGCGATGTACTGGAGCATGCCGACGGTCGAGAGGGGGAGCCGCCTCGCGGCGCTCGCGAAGGCGAGGAGGGGACCCGCGGTGAGCAGTCCGGACCCGGCCACGAGCAGTCCGGTCCCGAAGTCTGCGTCGGGCACGTTCGATTCCCCCCGCGCCCCGAGCCAGAGCAGGCCCAAGACGGCGACCGGCGCGAGGATCGCCGTCTCGAGGCAGAAGCCAGCCAGGGGCGGCGCCGGTGCGGTCTTGCGCACGAAGCCGTAGAGCCCGAAGGAGGAGGCCAGGGCGAGGGAGATCCAGGGGAGGGATTCCAGCTGCAGGGTCTGGAAGGTCACTCCAGCAGCGGCCAGGGTCACGGCGATGCTCTGGGCCCGGCTCAGTCGTTCCCGCAGCAGGAGGAGACCGAGCATTACGTTCACGAGGGGATTGATGTAGTAGCCGAGACTGG
>CALDCK010000390.1 GCA_937937315.1 uncultured bacterium | reverse complement strand
CGTGGCGGTTCGTTGCTTCGGGCTGCGCTGAATTTCACCGCCGCGGCCCCCGCCTGGCCTGCTCACCCGGTTGAGGTGTGACGGTGCGATCGGGAGCGCTAGCGCCGGGAGTGGAGGAACTCCAGGGCGGCGTTGCGGCCGCAGGCGCCCATGACGCCGCCGCCGGGATGGGTGCCGGCGCCACAGAGGTAGAGCCCCTTCACGGGAGTCCGGTAGTGGGCCCAGCCGGGTAGCGGACGCATGAAGGCCAGGCGGTCGAGGGACATCGCACCGTGGAAGATGTTGCCGCCGGTGAGGCCGAAGATGCGTTCGAGATCCGGCGGGGCGAGCACCTCCCGGTGCAGCACGCTCTCGGAGAATCCGGGCGCGACCTCGTCGACCAGGGCGCAGACGCGGTCGGCGAAAGGCTCGCGCAGCGCGTCCCAGTCGCCGCCCGTCGGGGCGTAGGGGGCGTACTGTACGAAGAGCGAGGCCACGTGGCGTCCCTCGGGAGCGATCGTGCCGTCCACGGCCGAGGGCAGTGTCAGCTCGACGATGGGTCGCTCGGGCAGGGTGCCTTTCTCGGCACTGAGGAAGGCGTCGTCGAGGGCGTCGAGATCGGTAGCGCCCACGTGGATCGTCCCGCGGTGCTCGGGGCCCGCCCGGTCTCGGCCGTGGAACGCGGGCAGCCGATCGAGGGCGAGGTTGATCTTCACGCTGCCGCTGCGGAAGTCGAGGGCCTGGACGCCGCGGGCGACGCGGTCGGGCAGGTGCTCGGCGCCGGTGAGTCCGAGGAGGGTGACCTGGGGATCGGCCGAGGAGAGCACGGCGCTGGTTTCGATCGCGGTCCCGTCCTCGAGGGTCACACCGCACACCCGCCCCCCATCGACGTCGATCCTGCGGACCGGGGCGTCGCTGCGGATCTCGGCGCCGGCTTTGCGCGCGGCGGCGGCGATCGCCTCGGCCAGCCGGCCCATTCCGCCCTCGACATAGGCCCAGACGCCGCGCTCGCCGTGGGTCTCACCCATGACGTGGTGGAAGAGGACGTAGCCGGTGCCCGGCGCCGAGGGCGGCGCCCAGGCGCCGATCACGGCGTCGGTGGCGAGGGTCGCGCGCAGCGGCTCGCTCTCGAACCAGGCCTCGAGAGCCGGTCGGGCAGGTCCGAGGAGCAGCGCCGCGGCGTCGGCCAGATCGCCGCGCACCCGCCAGGCGCCCCGGGCCACGCGGGCCATGGCGCGAAGATCGCGCCAGCGCAGGTGAGCCGGATCCGGTGGCGGTGCGTCGAGCAGCGGCTCGAGCAGTCGGGCGATCCGATCCAGGAAGGCCTCGTATTGCGGGTAGCGCTCGGCATCGCGGGGGGAGAAGGCGGAGATGGCGCGTCGATCGGCGTCGGGCCCCTCCCCGAGGAGCAGCCCGCGGCCGTCGGGCAGGGGAGTGTAGGAGGAGGGAGAACGCCGCAGCAGCCTCAGACCGTGGGCGTGGAGATCCAGGTCGCGGATCACCTGGGGCCGCAGCAGACCCGCCACGTAGGCCGCGCGGGATACGTGAAAGCCCGGCCAGAGCTCCTCGGTGACCGAGGCCCCGCCGAGCACACCGCGTCGCTCGAGGATCAGCGTGCGCAGACCCGCCCGGGCGAGATAGGCGCCGGCGACGAGCCCGTTGTGGCCGGCTCCGATGACGACCGCGTCTGCGCGCACCGGCGCATTGTAGGCGGTCGCGGCGTCTCCGGAGATGGCTTCGTCTCCTCGGCGACACGCCGCTGCTCCTGCCCCGGCTTCGTCTCCTCGGCGACACGCGGCTGCTCCTGACCCGGCCGCGTCTTCTCGGCGTCGCGCGGCGCCTCCCGCCCGGTCGCGCCTTGCGCCCGCGTCCCAACCACTTCTAGACTCCACGCCGTGGGGGAGGAGCTTCGCTCCGTGGACTTCGTGGTGATCGCGATCCTGGGGGTCGCGGTGCTGCGGGGACTTTTCCGCGGCCTGGTGCGGGAGGCCGTGTCGATCGGTGCGCTCGCGGCCGCCTGCGTGGCCGTCCGATTCCTCGCGGATCCCGCCGCCGAGTGGCTCCTCCACTTCTCTGACGGAGAGGTCGGCCCGGGCGGCGCCCCCTGGCTCGCCGGCATCGGTCTCGCCCTGGTGACCCTCTTCGCAGCGGCGCTGCTGGCCCGGCTGCTGCGCGGAGGTGCGAAGGCTGCCGGTCTCGGCTGGGTGGATCACGCCGGCGGGGCGGCACTCGGAGCCGCCGAAGGCGTGCTGGTGTCCGCCGTCCTGGTCCTGGTGGCCTCGTCGTTCCTCGGGCGTCAGCACCCCTTCCTGGACGGCTCCCGCAGTGTCGCGGCCCTCGAGCAGATCGAGCGCGCGGCCGAGGACGACGACCTCCTGCGGAACGTCGCCGCGCCACCGCCGCCGCCACCGGAAAGCTGATCCGCCCTCCGGACCCGGTCGCGTGCTACTGCCAGCGACCGGATCGTTTGATCAGGTCCACCAGCCGGTCGTCGGCCTCCTGGGCCGAGACGTGCCGCTCGACGCACTCCTGGCCCACGTAGAGGTTCACCAGGCCCGGGCCGCTTCCCACGTAGCCGAAGTCGGCGTCCGCCATCTCGCCCGGTCCGTTCACGATGCAGCCCATGATCGCGATCTTGACGCCTGCCAGGTGGGCAGTCCGCGCCTTGATGCGCGCAGTCGTCTCCTCCAGGTCGAAGAGCGTGCGGCCACACGACGGACAGGAGATGAACTCGGTGCGAGTGGTGCGCCGCCGCGCGCCCTGGAGGATGCGGTAGGCCAGATCCAGGCTGGCCGTGGGGTCGGACCCGTCGCCGAGGGCGACCGCATCGCCGAGCCCGTCGCACAGGGGTCCGCCCAGCTCTACCGCCGCGTCGACGAGGGCGGCCCCGGAGGTCACGCCGCCGAGGAGTCGATGCCGGAGCACGAGGGGCACGTCGGCCGCGCCGCGCGCGTGCAGGCGGGCCGCGGCGACCCGGACGGCGTGGACCGCGCGCTCGGCGTCGACGGAGAGGAGGATGTCTTCCTGGCCCGCGCGGGCGCTGGCGTCCAGGACCCGATCGACGAGTGACGCCGTGCCTTCCAGGGTCGTGCGCAGCTCCCACTCGAGGGGCGTCCCGGCCGCGACCGCGGCCCGCGCCACGAACTCGAAGCCCTCGTCCTCGATCAGGTCGCCGGCGCAGACGATGATCCGGGCGGCACCGCCGGCGTTCTCCGCGGCCATCCGGGTCTCGGAGCGCAGCGCCAGGGGGGCGCGGATGCCGGCGCCCTCCAGGGCGGCGACGAAGCCGGGCAGCCGCTCTACGTCCGGGTCGTCGAAGAGGTCGACGGACAGACCCTCGCAGGCGAGCTCCGGAAGGCGGGCCAGCGCGGTGGCCAGGGCGGTGGCCGCCTCTTCGGGTGCCGCGGGGACCGGGCCGAGGTGCAGCTCCACGCGCACCGGGTTCGAGCCGCCGATCCCCGCGATGCTGCGGGTGACGCGGCGTCGGTGTACGAAGGGATCCTCGACGAAGGGGCGGCCCGGGTCCGGCATCGGTCGGGGTGGCCGGCTCCAGAGGACCCGACAGCGCCGCGCGATGTCGCGTGCGACCGGGATCTCCTTCACCGGATCCTCCGTGAGGGAGACGCGAATGGTGTCGCCGATCCCGTCCTCGAGCAGAGCGCCGATCCCGATGGCGCTCTTGATGCGGCCGTCCTCGGCGTCGCCCGCCTCGGTGACGCCGAGGTGGAAGGGATAGGCGGCGTCCTCCCGCTCGGCGAGCCGCGCCGCCAGCAGCCGGTAGGCATGGATTGCGACCTGGGTGTTGCTCGCCTTCATGCTGAAGATCACGTCTCGGTAGCCCTCGTCCTCGCACACGTCGAGGAACTCGAGCGCGCTCTCCACCATGCCGATGGGAGTGTCGCCGTAGCGGTTCATGACGCGGTCTGCGAGGGAGCCGTGGTTGGTGCCGATCCGCAGTGCGCGGCCGAGCTCACGGCACCGACGCACCAGGGGGCGGAAACGCGCCGCAGCGCGCTCGACCTCCTCGGCGTACTGGGCGTCGCTGTACTCCCGGACCTCGAACTTCTTCTTGTCGACGTAGTTGCCCGGGTTGATGCGAACCTTCTCGACGTGCTCCGCGGCGACGAGGGCTGCGTTGGGCGTGTAGTGGATGTCCGCCACCAGGGGGACGCGCACCCCGCGGCGGTCGAGCTCGGATCGGATCGCCGCCAGGTTCTCCGCCTCCTTCTTCGAGGGTGCGGTGATGCGTACGATCTCGCAGCCGGCGTCGACGAGGCGCTCCACCTGGAGGACCGTGCCCTCGGTGTCGAGGGTGTCCGTCGTCGTCATGGACTGGATGCGGATCGGATGGTCTCCCCCGACCGGCACGTCGCCCACCGACACGACGCGCGTCGGGCGTCGGCGCGGCGCGAAGGCGTCCGCGACGTAGGGAGCGGCCACGAGTCAGGATCCGGCGACGAGCTCGTCGAGGCGAGAGAAGGCCTGGTCGAGCTTCGAGGCGTCGTTGCCGCCGGCCTGGGCGAAGTCGGGCCGTCCGCCGCCCTTGCCGCCGACCACCGTCGCGATCTCGCGCACGAGGTCCCCGGCCCGGTAGCGCTTCGTGAGGTCCCGGGTCACGCCCAGGGCGAGGGTGACCTTCGAATCCTCCACGGCGGCGAGCAGCACGATGCCGCTGCCGAGGCGGCCGCGCAGGTCGTCCACCATCGAGCGCAGCTCCCGGCCGTCGACGCCCTCGACGCGGGTGGCGAGCACTCTTACGCCCCCGACCTCGCGGGCGTCGCCGGTGAGGTCGGCCGAAGCCGCGCCCCGTTGCTCGGCGCGCAGCCGCTCGATCTCGCCCTCGGCAGCTCGGCGCTCCTCGAGGAGCTTCTCGACGCGCGTCGGCAGCTCCTGAATGGGCGACTTCAGCAGCTGGGCCACGCGCTCGAGGGTGCGCTCCTGCGAGCGCACGTGCTCGATGGCCCCCATGCCGGTGAGGGCTTCGATGCGTCGCACGCCCGCCGCGATGCCCGACTCTCCGACGATCTTGAGCCAGCCGATCTCGCCGGTCGAGGTGGCGTGGGTTCCGCCGCAGAGCTCGGTGGAGAAGTCGCCGAAGGAGATGACGCGGACCTCGTCGCCGTACTTCTCCTCGAAGATGGCGATGGCGCCGGCCTCGATGGCCTGCTTGTAGGGCATGACCCGGATGTGCGCGCTCGCGTTGGCCTCGATCCAGCGGTTCGCGAGGTTCTCGATCCGCTCGATCTCGTCTTCGGTCAGCGGGGCGTCGTGGGTGAAGTCGAAGCGCAGGCGGTCGGGCGCGACCAGGGAGCCCTTTTGCATCGCCTGAGGCCCCACGACTTCGCGCAGTGCGGCGTGGAGCAGGTGGGTGCCCGAGTGATTGCGGATCGTCGCGGCCCGGGCTTCGAGATCGACCTTGAGCTCGGCCGCCGCGTCCGGCTCGATCACCCCCTCGACGACGCGACCGCGGTGGACCACCAGGTCGCCGGCGGGGCGCTGGGTGTCGTGGACGGCGACGCGGCCCTTCGAGGTCTCGATGCTGCCGCGATCGCCGACCTGCCCGCCGCTCTCGGCGTAGAAGGGCGTTTCCTCGACGACCAGCTCGACCTCGTCGCCCTTCCGGGCGGCGTCGCGCAGCTCGCCGTCCACGAGCACCGCGCGCAGCGAAGTGCTCGTCTGGAGGGTGTCGTAGCCGAGAAAGCTCGTGTGGAGGTCCGCGGCGAGGCGGGCATGCACGGCGCCGACCTTCTCGTCGCCGCTGCCCTTCCACGCGGCCCGGGCCCGGGCGCGCTGCTCGCCCATCGCGGTGTCGAAGCCCGACTGGTCGATGGTCTTTCCGTGCCCGAGCAGGATGTCGGCGGTGAGGTCCACCGGGAAGCCGAAGGTGTCGTAGAGCTTGAAGACGACCTCGCCGGGCAGGGTGTTCGCGCTCTGCTCCTCCAACTTCGCGATCTCGTCCTCGAGGAGCGAGAGGCCCACCGAGAGCGTCTCGAGGAAGCGCGTCTCCTCTCGCTCGATCCGGTCCCGGATGAAAGCGCGGCGCTCGGCGAGGTCCGGATACGCGGGGGCCATCGAGTCGACCACGGCGTCGGCCACCTGGTGGAGGAAGGGCTGCTCGATTCCCAGCAGCACGCCGTGGCGCGCGGCCCGGCGCAGGATCCGTCGCAGGACGTAGCCCCGACCTTCGTTGGAGGGCAGCACGCCGTCGCCGATCAGGAAGGTGAGGGCCCGGACGTGGTCCGCCACCACATTGAGGGAGACGTCCTTCTCCGCGTCGTCGCCGCGGCCTACACCGGCGATGTCCTGGGCGCGCGCCAGGATCGGTGCGAAGAGGTCCGTGTCGTAGTTCGTGGGAACGCCCTGGATGACCGCCGCCAGCCGCTCGAGCCCCGCGCCGGTATCGATCGAGGGCTTCGGCAGGGGCGTGCGCTGGCCCGACGCGTCGCGGTCGAACTGCATGAACACGAGGTTCCAGATCTCGAGCCAGCGTCCACAGCCGCAGGAGGGGTCGCAGGGGTTGCTGGTACAGGCCGGGTTCCTGCCGAAGTCCACGTGGATCTCGGAGCAGGGGCCGCAGGGGCCGGTATCGCCCATGGACCAGAAGTTCTCGGATTCGCCCAGGCGCAGGACCCGATCGGCCGGCAGCCCCACGCGCTCGCGCCAGATGTCGTGGGCTTCGTCGTCGTCGAGGAAGACGGTCGCCACCAGGCGATCCGGGTCGATGCCCAGGTCTTCGGTGAGGAGCTCCCAGGCGTACTCGATCGCCTGGGCCTTGAAGTAGTCGCCGAAGGAGAAGTTCCCGAGCATCTCGAAGAAAGTGTGGTGGCGCGGCGTCCGCCCGACGTTCTCCAGATCGTTGTGCTTGCCGGAGACGCGCATGCACTTCTGGGACGTGGCGGCCGTCTGGTATGCGCGCTTCTCCTCGCCGAGGAAGGTGCGCTTGAACTGGACCATCCCCGCATTGGTGAAGAGCAGGGTCGGGTCGGCGTCCGGGACGAGGGACGAGCTCGCCACGCGGCGATGCCCTCTCGACTCGAAGAAGCGCAAGAACCTCTCGCGGATCTCGCTCCCGCTGAGCGCCATCGATTCCTCCGGAAGAAACGGAGGCGGAAGGATAGCGACTCCCCGGAGCGGCCGCGGAGCTGATCCGATGGGACTTAGAACCGCTGGATGAAGTCTTCGTCCTCGGGCTTCCCGCTCTCGGGAGTGACCTCTTCGGGCTTCTCTTCCTCCTCCTCGCCGGCGAAGTCGTCCCAGGAGTTGTCGGAGGTGGAGGCGATCCCGCGGAAGCGCAGCGCGAAGTCGTCGGGATTGGAGACGTGCTTGAGGGCCTCCTCGTAGGTCACCAGGCCCTGCTTTACGTGCTGCATCAGAGACTGGTCGAAGGTCTGCATCCCGTAGGTGGTGAAGCCCTTCGTGATCGCGTCGTGGATCTCCTTCGTGCGGTCCTTGTCGCCGATGCACTCCCGCACCCGCGCCGTCGAGATCAGCACCTCGAGAGCGGGCACGCGCCCCTTGCCGTCCGCCCGGGGCACCAGTCGCTGGGAGATCACGGCCTTGAGGATCGAGGCCAGCTGGATCCGCACCTGCTTCTGCTGGTAGGGCGGGAAGACGGAGATGATGCGGTTGATGGTCTCGGTGGCGTCGAGGGTGTGGAGCGTGCTCATCACCAGGTGGCCGGTCTCGGCCGCGGTGATGGCGGTCTCGATCGTCTCGAAGTCGCGCATCTCACCGACGAGGATCACGTCCGGGTCCTGGCGCAGCGCTGCGCGCAGGGCGTTCGCGAAGCTCTGGGTATCCACCCCGATCTCGCGCTGGTTCACGATC
>CALDCK010000389.1 GCA_937937315.1 uncultured bacterium | reverse complement strand
CGCCTTCAAGGTGCTGCGGGAGATCCGCAAGGATCTGCCCAAGATCGGCGGCCGGAAGATCGCCGTTTCCGTCAACGACCGGGTGGCCGAGAAGCTGCTCGGCCCGGCCCGTAAGGCCATGCAGGCCCTCGGAGAGTCCCTGGGCCGGGAGATCGAGATCCGCGCGAAGCCCGGGCTCCACCAGGAGCAGTTCGAGGTAATCGCCCTCGACGAGGGGCCGGCGGTCGAGATCCCGCTGCGCTGGCTCGAGGACCCCAAGCCCGCCGACGCCGCCAGCGGCGCAGCGCCGGTGGCGAAGGCCAGGAAGAAGCCCGAGGCCTCGCCGGAGCCGAAGTCCGGGGCGACATCCGAAGCCCTCACGGAGCCGGAGACGAAGCCGGAAGCCAAGACGGAGGCGGACGCCGAGGCAGAGCCTGGAGCCGAGGCGAAGACGGCCCCCGAGACAGAGCCTGGAGCCAAGGCTGAGACCGCCCCCGAGACGAAGCCTCGAGCCAGGGCGAAGACGGCCCCCAAGGCAGAGCCCGAAGCTCAGGCGGAGCCGGAGCCCCGCAAGGAGCCCGAGAGCGCGGAGGAGGCCCCGACGCCGGAGACGGCCGCGACCGAGGCCGCCCCGGAGGCCGAAGCCCCGCCTCGGGCCCGCACATCCAGATCCAAGGCGTCGGCCAGGCCCGCCTCCAAGTCCAAGGCGCGGGCCAGACCCGCCAAGGAGCCCGAGCGTGCCGCCGCAGCGCCGGCTGTAGATCCCGTCGAGACGTTCTCGACGGCCGATGCGGTTGACGACGGTCCCGAAAGTCCCATACTCCCTCGGTTCCGGATTCGAGAGGAGCCCTGATGTACGCCGTCGTTCGAACCGGTGGGAAGCAGTTGCGTGTCGAGCCTGGCCAGCGGGTTCGCGTAGAGAGGCTCGCCGGCGATGTCGGTGAGACGATCGAGCTCGCCGACGTCCTGATGGTCGCCGGCGAAGGCGAGTCGCGCATCGGCCGCCCCACCATCGACGGCGTGAAAGCCGTCGGCACCATCACCGCCCAGGGCCGCGGGCCGAAGCTCACGATCTTCAAGATGAAGCGGCGCAAGGGCTACCGCCGAAAGACGGGTCACCGCCAGGAATACACCGAAATCCTGGTCGATCGAATCGAGGGATAGACGATGTCGCACAAGAAGGGTCAGGGAAGCTCGCGCAACGGTCGCGACAGCAACGGTCAGCGCCGGGGCGTGAAGGTCTACGGCGGTCAGCGCGTCAACGCCGGCGCGATCCTCGTGCGCCAGGTCGGCACCCGGATTCATCCGGGTCGCAACGTCGGCGTCGGCAAGGACTACACGCTCTTCGCGACGTGCGACGGCGTCGTCCAGTACGGTCGCTCGAAGGGCCGCGTCGTCGCCCAGGTCGAAGCCTAGCGCGCGCTGGCGGGCCCAAAGCTCCGTTCGCCGACTCGCGTCGCTCCGCGCGGCGGGCGGGAGAGGCAGCAACGCGAGCCCCCCGCCATGAACTTCCAAGACTCCTTCATCGACGAGGCGACCATCGAGGTCACCGCTGGCCGAGGCGGTGATGGCGCCACGAGCTTCCTTCGCGAGAAATTCGTGCCCCGCGGCGGGCCCGACGGCGGAGACGGAGGCAACGGCGGAGACGTACGCCTGCTTGCCGACCGCAACCTCGCCACCCTCGTGGACCAGCGCCTGAAACGGCACAACCGCGCACCGGACGGACGCGGGGGAAGCGGAAGGAACAAGACAGGCCGCCGCGGCGAGACCCTGGTGATCCGCCTGCCAGTCGGCACGCTCGTGCACGACCTCGACGCGGATCCCGAGGCGGCCCCCCTTACCGACCTGACCACCGATGGTCAGGACTTCGTCATCGCCCGTGGCGGTCGGGGCGGTCGGGGCAACGCGCGCTTCGCGACCGCCACGCGCCAGACGCCCGACTTCTCCGAGCCCGGCGGCAGCGGCGAGACGCGACGCCTTCGCCTCTCCCTCAAGCTCCTCGCCGACGTCGGCCTGGTCGGATTCCCCAATGCCGGAAAGTCGACGCTGCTGCGGCGCATCTCCGCCGCCCGGCCCCGGGTCGCCGACTACCCCTTCACCACCCTGACCCCGAACCTGGGCGTAGCCGAGCTCGGCGAGCGCCGCTTCGTCGTCGCCGACATCCCTGGACTCATCGAAGGCGCGAGCGACGGCGCGGGCCTCGGCGACCGCTTCCTACGCCACATCGAGCGCACGAGAGTGCTGGTCCACCTGCTGGACGTGGGGTCCGCGCTCCTCGAATCGCGCGATCCCTTCGAGCGCTATGAGGCGATCCGCGCCGAGCTCGCCGCCTATGAGCCATCGCTGGTGGAACGCCGCGAGATCGTCGCCCTGAACAAGCTCGATCTGGTGCCGGACCGGAGCGACGTGGAACCGGTGGAGAACGCGCTGCGCGCCCGGGGCTGCGAAGTCCAGCGCATCTCCGCCGCCACCGGCGAAGGCATGGAGTCTCTGCTCGCCCGGATCGTGCGGGCCCTGGACGCCGCGGAGGCCGCCGCGTGAGTGGGACCTCCAGCGCACGTGAACAGGTACGGAGCGCTCGCCGCATCGTCGTGAAGATCGGAAGCGGCGTGCTGACCGACGGAGACGGCGTCCGCCCGCGCATCTTTGGCGAAATCGCACGACAGGTGGCCACCCTCGCCGACGCCGGCCGCCAGGTGGTTTTGGTGTCCTCCGGTGCCATCGCCCTCGGCAGCCGGGAGCTCGGCTGGTCCCACCCCGGGCGCTCGATCCCCGAGAAGCAGGCGGCCGCAGCGGTCGGTCAGATCGCGCTGACGGGCGTCTACAAGAAGCGCTTCGCGCGGTACGGACGCCACGCGGCCCAGGTGCTGGTCACCCGCACGGGACTCCAGGAGCACGAGCGCTTCCTCAACGCACGTCGCACCTTGCAGGCGCTCCTCGCCCTGGGCGCCGTGCCCATCGTGAACGAGAACGACACCGTCGCCACCGAGGAGATCCGCTTCGGCGACAACGACAACCTCTCCGCCACCGTCGTCAATCTGATCCGCGCCGACCTGCTCGTGATCGCGACCGACGTGGACGGACTCCACGAATCGCCTCCCCGATCGGGAGAGCCGAAGCCGCCCCTCTTCGACGAGATCACACGCATCACCCGAGAGGTCGAGCAGGCGGCCGGCGGATCGAGCAGCGCCTTTGGCCGCGGTGGCATGACGACGAAGCTCGAGGCGGCCCGCGCCGCGGGTCGCTGCGGCGCCTCCACGGTGCTGTGCAACGGCCGGGCAAAGGATGTCCTGCTCCGAGTGGCCCAGGGCGAAGTCGTCGGCACCCTCTTCGTGAACGGGAGCCGCCTGGCGAGCCGCAAGCACTGGCTCGCCTTCACGACGCGCACCCGGGGCGCGATCGTGCTCGACGCGGGCGCCGTCCGGGCCCTGGTGGAGCGCGGGCGGAGCCTCCTCGCCGTCGGCGTCGCAGAGGTGCACGGCAAGTTCGGCATCGGCGACCCGGTCGCGTGCCTGGACGAGCGCGGGGTCGAGATCGCCCGGGGTCTCAGCGCCTACGGCTCCGATGAAGTGCGCCGCATCGCCGGGCTGCCGACGCGCCGGATCGTGCAGGTGCTAGGATACTCGAACGGCGGCGAGGTGATCCATCGCGACGATCTGGTCCTCGTCGATGCGGACGCGGAGTCCACGCGATGAGCCTCGAAACCCTTGTCCAGGACCTGGCCACGAAGGCGAAGGCGGCGTCCGAGAGCTGCGCCGAGCTCGACTCGGCCCAGAAGGACGCATGGATCCTGCGCGCGGCCGACCGACTCGAGGCGGCGCGCGATCGCATTCGCCAGGCCAATGACCTGGACATGCGGGAGGCGGCGGAGAAGGGCATCGACGCCCCCCTGGTGAAGCGCCTCGAGCTCTCCGACGGGAAGTGGCGGGACATGATCGCCGGCCTGCGCGAGGTAGCGAAGCTGCCGGATCCCGTCGGACGCATCGAGGATTCGAGCGTGCGACCCAACGGGCTGCGGGTGGGCCGAATGCGCATCCCCCTCGGTGTGATCGGCATCATCTACGAATCCCGTCCCAACGTCACGGTCGACGCCGCATCGCTCTGCGTGAAGTCCGGGAATGCCGTCATCCTGCGCGGCGGCTCGGAGGCCCTGCGCTCGAACCTCGCCCTGGCCGAGGAGCTGCGCGCGGCCGCGCGAGAGACCGACGTGCCCGAGGACGCGGTGGGCATCGTCCCCGTGGCCGATCGCGAGGCGATCGACCACCTGCTTCGGCAGGATCGCTGTGTCGATCTGATCATTCCCCGCGGTGGCCCCGGACTGATCCGGAAGGTCGCCGAGGACTCCCTCATTCCGGTGATCAAGCACGACGCAGGCGTGTGTCACGTCTTTCTCGACGCCAGCGCCGACCCGGAGATGGCGACCCGGATCGCGATCGATTCGAAGCTGCGACAGATGGCCGTGTGCAATGGCCTCGAGACCCTGCTCGTGCATCGCGACGCGGCGCCCGCCCTGCTACCCCGCGTGTTGAAGGCCCTTCACGAAGAGGGCGTCGAGCTGCGAGGCGACGAGAGCACCTGTGAGATCTTCGGAGACGCCGTACCCGCGCAGGACACCGACTGGGGCGAGGAGTACCTCGCGCCGATCCTGGCCGTGCGCGTGGTGGATGGGCTCGACGCCGCGATCGAACACATCCGACGCTTCGGCTCGGACCACACCGAGGTGATCGTCACCGCGAGCTACGCGAGCGCAGAAGAATGGCTGCGACGGGTGAACTCGTCGTGCGTCGGCGTCAACTGCTCGACGGCCTTCTCCGACGGCTACCGCCTCGGCCTCGGCGCCGAGATCGGCATCTCCACCTCGAAGCTCCACGCCTACGGGCCCATGGGTCTCGAAGGGCTCACCACCCTGAAGTTCGTGCTGCGAGGAGACGGGCAGCTTCGCGAGTGACGGCGAAGCGCATCGGTGTCTTCGGGGGCACCTTCAATCCCATCCACGTTGGACACCTGCGCGCCGCCGAAGACGTGGCGGAGCAGCTGGAGCTCGACCGGCTCCTCTTCGTGCCCTCGGCCGAACCGCCCCACAAATCGGGCTCCCAGGGCGATCCCATCGCCCCCGCCGCCCTGCGCCTCGACTGGGTCCACGCGGCCATCGCGGACAACCCCCGCCTCGCGGTCGACTCCCTGGAGATCGAGCGCGGCGGACGGTCCTTCACGGTCGAGACCCTGGAACGGCTCGGCAGGCGCACGGCGCCGGAGCGGCCCGTCTTCGTGATCGGTTGCGACGCCTTCGCCCTCCTGGATAGCTGGCGGGAGCCTGATCGGTTGGTGACCCTCGGGCACTTCGCAGTCATGGCCCGGCCGCCGGCGGAGGAGGGGCAGCTGGCGGACTGGCTTCCCGCGTTCCTTCGGGAGGAGGTCGAGCTGGCCCCGGACGGGCGATCGGCCAGGCACCGGCGCGCCGGCACCTGGATCCGCGCCGTGCGGGTCTGCGCCTTCGACGTCTCCTCCTCGGACGTGCGCTCCCGCATCCGAGAAGGCCGCTCGGTGCGCTACCTGCTACCCGAGGCCGTCCGGAAGGCCGTCCTCGACAGCGGCGTGTACGAAGACCCGTCCGCGGAGTACAATTCGAGTCGACCATGACCCAGACAGAGCGCGTGCGGCGCGCCACCTCCATCGCCCTCGCAGCGCTCGACAAGAAGGCTCAGGACCTCGTGGCCCTCGACGTCCACGCGGTGAGTTCCGTCGCCGACACCTTCATCCTGGTCACCGGCACCTCGGATCGCCACGCGAGGTCCATCTCCGACGCGATCGTCGAGGCAGTTCGCGCGGACGGTGAGAAGCCTCTGGGCATCGAGGGTTACGACGAGGGGCGGTGGGTACTGATCGACCTCGGCGATGTGATCGTGCACGTATTCCAGCTCGAAGTGCGCAAGGCCTACGACCTCGAACGGCTGTGGAGCGACGCCGAGCCCCTGGAGATCGGCGCCGCCGCCTGATCCCCGCCCCCTTCCCCGGTCCCGCGCGAGAAGCGCCGTGTGGAGACATCCCGCCAGCGCCCGCTGGGGTGCGGGCCTGCTCGACCTGCTGCTGCCTCCGGCCTGCGCCGGCTGTGGCCGGGCGACGGACCTGCCGCTCTGCGATCCCTGTCGCCGCGCCCTGGCCTGGATCCCGACCCTCGCCTGCGCGTCCTGTCAGATGCGGGCTCCGCTCCCGGGCGCCGATTGCTGCGGTCGCTGCGCGCCGCGGCCCTCGCCCCTCGACGCCTGCACCGCCGCATGCTGGTTCGAGGACGTCGCCGCGAGCTGGGTCCGCGACTACAAGTACGCCGAGGGCGGACCGGCGAAGGCGGGGGTGGACCGTGCGCGTATGCGCGCCCTGGCGCTCGCCCTCTGCGAGCGAGCGCCGGCCGAGGAGCCGGAGTGGGTGATCCCGATTCCCCTCCATCGGCGACGGCTGCGCACCCGGGGCTTCAACCCCGCCTGCGGAGTCGCCCGGGTGATCGCCCGGGAGCGGAGCCTCCGGCTCGCGCCCGTGGCGCTCCAGCGGGTTCGCGACACGCCGAGTCAGACCCGCCTCGACCGGCGGAGGCGGGGCCGGAACGTACGCGGCGCCTTTCGCGCCCCTCGGCCGGTCCCGGCCCATGTCTGGCTCGTCGACGACGTCGTCACCACCGGCGCGACTCTCGAGGCCGCCGCCCGGGCCCTGCGCCGTGCCGGCGCGCGTCGGATCGTTGCGCTCTGCCTGGCGCGAACGCCGACGGAGGAAGGATCTCAGTCGCTCGGATCGGCGCTCGCGGCGCCACCTCTTCCGACCGACTCCGCGATCACCTCGCGCAGCCGCGCCGTGTCCACCGGCTTCTTGAAGATCACGCCATCGAGGCCTTCGACCCGGCTGCGCTTGATGACGTGATCCTTGTCGTAGTGGAAGGCGGTCATCATCAGCACCGGCAGCTCGGGCCGACGCTTGCGAATCTCGGTGTAGAGCTCGTAGCCGTCCATCTTCGGCATTACCACGTCCGAGAGCACGAGGTCGAAGCGCTCCGACTCGACCCGTGCGAGGCCTTCTGCGCCGTCCGGGGCGGTCTCGACGCAGCAGCCCGAGGCCTCGAGGATCTCCTTCAGCGTGTGACAGATGCCGGGGTCGTCGTCGACGACGAGGATCTTCAGGCCCTCGAGGCGGGGATCCCGCTCGAGGTCCCGCCGCTCGCGCAGGTCGATCATGCGGGCCGGCCCCACGTAGGTGGCCGTTTCGTAGTGCTCGGTCTCCACCATCTGGCCGAGGCGCTCGAGGATGCCGGTGATGCGCCCGACCTCGCGGCGGATCGCATCGACCCGCTCGCACTCCACTGAGGTGTCCCGCTCCCCGGCCAGGGCGTCGATCTCGCGCTCCAGGAGCTCCGCCTGATTGAGGATCACGGCCAGGGGATTGTTGATCTCGTGGGAGAGCCCGACCGCGACCTCGCCGAGAGTGGCCAGCTGGTCCTTGCGCAGGATCTCCCGGAGGTCCTTCGCGAAGCCGATCGTTCCGTCCTCTTCGCCGGCATCGTCGTAGAGGACCGTTCCCGAGATGGCGACCGGGATCGCCTCGTTGCGCTTCGACAGGAAGCGGGTCTGGAAGGTCTCGACGATGCCGCGGCCGCCGTACTCTTCGCTGCGCATCGCCAGCATCACCCGCTTCGCCTCGGCGAGATCCGGGTAGAGGCGCTCGACATAAGCCCCGAGGATCTCCCCGGACGCGTAGCCGAGAATGCGCGATGCACCGTCGTTGTAGTAGGCGACGTTTCCCTTGCGGTCGGTCGCGACGACGATGTCCGTCGATCGATTGATCAGCCGCTCGAGCGTCTCCCGAGAGAGGCCCATGTGGGGATTGTACTACCCAGGCGGGCGAGGCGCCGCGAATTCAGGCCAGACCCTGCTCCGCGAGCCAGCGCTCGGCGTCGATGGCGGCCATGCAGCCCGTACCTGCGGCAGTCACCGCCTGGCGATAGATCGGGTCCATGGCGTCGCCAGAGGCGAAGACGCCCTCCACCGAGGTCCGCGACGTCCCGGGGGTCGGGACGATGTAGCCCACCTCGTCGAGGTCGACCTGGCCCCGGAAGAGCGCCGTATTCGGCTGGTGCCCGATGGCGATGAACAGGGCCTCGATCGGCAGCTCCCGCCGCTCGTCCGTGACCCGGTCGTGCACCCGGACGCCCGTCACGAACTCGTCGCCGATCACCTCCTCGACCACCGAGTTCCAGACGAACTCGATCTTCTCGTGAGCGAGGGCGCGCTCCTGCATGATCTTCGAGGCGCGCAGGGCGTCACGTCGGTGGATGACCGACACCTTCGTGGCGAAGCGCGTGAGGAAGAGCGCCTCCTCCAGGGCGGTATCCCCCCCGCCGACGACCGCCATGGGCTTCCCGCGGTAGAGAGCGCCGTCGCAGGTCGCACAGGCGGATACGCCGCGGTTCTGGAGCCGGGTTTCGGATTCGATCCCGAGCCAGCGCGCCGAGGCGCCGGTAGCGAGGATCACGGCGTCGGCGGTGAAGCTGCGCGAATCCGTCTTCACCCGGAAGGGACGCTCGCCGAGGGCGATCTCGGTGGCATCCTCGAGCAGGACGTCCGCGCCAAAGCGCTCCGCCTGCTTCTGGAAGAGCTCCATCATGTCCGGACCGGTGATCCCGTCCGGAAAGCCCGGGTAGTTCTCGACCTCGGTCGTGAGCATGAGCTGCCCGCCGAACTGCAGCCCCGCCACCACCACCGGTTCGAGCTCGGCGCGCGCTGCGTAGATCGCCGCCGTATAGCCCGCGGGTCCGCTGCCGACGATCACCAGCTTCCGATGTTCACTCTCGCTCATGGGTTCCCGACCGACCTCCTCTTCGAGTCTTCGATGCCGACGCGCGCGTCAGGCTTCGAGTAGTGCATCCAGCTCGCCGGCAGCCTCCAGCGCCGCGAGATCGTCGTAGCCCCCGACGTGGGTCTCGCCGACGAAGATCTGGGGGACGCTGGTCCGCCCGGACCGCCGGTTCATCTCTTCGCGCCGGTCCGGCTCGCGCTCCAGATCGATGATCTCGAACACGTGTCCCTTCGCGCGCAGCAGTTCGACCGCGCGACGGCAATAGGGACACCAGGACGTAAGAAAGATCTCTGTCTTCATTCTTCGCTCGCCTAAGGCTCGCTGCGCGCGCCCTGTACGGTCGGCTCCGCCTCCCTGCGGGCGCTTGCACGGTCGAGGGCGGCGCTTCGGACGCTCCCCCTCGACCGGCGGGCTCAGAGAGTAACGCGGTGCTCCGGACGCTACGACACCTCTCGGGCCCGGCTTCGCCGCCCTGGAAATGCCGTCGGATGACGCCCCCAGCCCCCCACCCACCCCCCGAAGTGCGTCAAGGGCCACCTCCAAGCGAGCGTACGAGCGAAGCGAGTCACGCGCCGTC
>CALDCK010000388.1 GCA_937937315.1 uncultured bacterium | reverse complement strand
GAAGCCGAGGTCCCCCGTGCGCAGCCACCCGTCGGCGAGCACCTCGGCCGTTGCACCGGGATCGCCGTGGTAGCCGCTGAAAAGGCCCGGCCCCTGGACGCAGACTTCGCCAAGGCGGTCCTCCCGGAGCGCGGCACCGTCAGGCGCCCGGATCTCGATGCGGGTGTCGCGCAACGGCCGGCCAACGCAGGCCGCGTCGCCCGGGCCGAGGGTCGACACGGCGCCGCCCGGCGGCTCCCGCGTCCGCAGGCCTCGGCCTTCCACGTCCACCGTGACCGCCAGTGTCGCCTCCGCCAGTCCGTAACAGGGCCGCAGCTGCTCGGGGCGGAAACCGCACGAGGCCATCCGATCGGCGAAGGCGGCCATCGTGTCCGGGCGCACCATCTCGGCCCCGGCGAGAGCAGCCCGCCAACGCGACAGGTCGAGACCCTCGAGCTCCTCAGGCTGCAACCGATCCGCGCACAGCTGGAAGCCGAAGTTCGGTGCCGGCGAATAGGTCGGCCCGAGCTTCGACAGCTCTTGCAGCCAGAGCCGCGGGCGCGCGAGGAAGGCGGTGGGCTGGAGCAGGGTGATGTCCAGGCCGAGGGTCATGGAAAGCAGCAGGCAGCCCACGAGGCCCATGTCGTGGTGCAGGGGCAACCAGGTGACGGTGCCGACCGCCCACTCGTGGACGGGAGCGCCTTGCGGTTCTCCGATGGCCTCACTGGTGGCCTGGTTGTTGTGCAGCGCGGCGCCGTGACTCACCGAGACGGCGCGTGGACGCCCGGTCGAGCCGCTCGTGAACTGCAGGAAGGCGAGATCCTCGGGCTGGGCAGCGGTGGCTGCGACGCAACTGGCCGGTGACGCCGCCGCGAGCTCATCCGGGGTCAGAACGATGGTGCCCGACGGGGTGGCACCCGTCTCGCGCAACCGCTCACGCACGCCGGCTGGTGCGATCAGGTGTCCGGCCCCCGTGCTCTCGAGCACGGCGGCGATGCGGCGCAGGTGCGACTCCGAGGAACCCATGACCCCGGGGGGCGCGACGGAGGCCGGCCACGCGCCCAGGAGCAGCGAGCCCATCCACGCGTCGAACCAGGCCCACGAGGTCGGCAGGCACGCGAGCACGGGAAGGCCGGGCTCGGCGCCGGTTGCCGCGAGGCGCGCGGCGGCGAGCCGCGACGACTCGAGCAGCTCCGGCCACGTGCGACGTCCGGCTGGCCTGCCCCGGCCGTCGAAGAGGCAAACCCCGCGCTCGGGCCGCTCGCGCGCGGTCCGCTCGAAGGCCTCGACGAGGTTGCTGGGGCTGGCGGACACGCGTCCTCCGGCCGGCGGCCCGGCGTCGCCGGTCGATCATCATGAGGGCCCGCGGACTCAGGGGCAAGGGGTCGTACTACGTGTGATTCTCCGCTGCGCGGTGACACAGGTACCGCCCCAGCGACCGGATCGCCTGATCGGCCGAAGGGAAGACCGGGATGCCGGCCGAGCGTAGCGCCCGGACCAGCGGGTCGTAGCGCGGCCCCGAATCGACCACCACGATCATCGGCTTGTTCGCCTCACCGAACAGCCGCGGGATTCGCTCCACCAGGGAGCCCTCGGAGTCCAGCTCCTCGGGGGCTGTCTTGAGGGCGGCGGTGAGAGGTACGATCCCGACCACCACCGCATCGACCTCGTCGGCCTCCAGCATCACGCGGACCGCGCCCTCGTAGACTTCCTCCGGCGCCATCGGTGTGATGTCCAACGGGTTGCGGGGGTTGGCGAGTCCGCCCAGGCGGTTCTCCTTCAGGACCGCGGCGAGCTTCTTCGTGGACTCCGGCGACAGCGTCGCCATCTCCACCTCGTACCGCTGGCCCTGGATCGCGTCCGCCATCCCCACCGTCTCGAAACCCGCGTTCGAGACGACGCCGACGCGCACGCCTCCCACCGGCTTCCCGTGAAGGGCCGTACACAGCTCCACGAGCTGCTCGAACTCCTTGAAGGTATCGGTGACGAGGGCGCCGGCCTGTGCCGCGGCAGCCTGGCAGACGTCGTAGTCTCCGGCCACCGAGGCCGTGTGTCCGGCGGCGGCGCTCTGGCCGGGCTCCGTCCGTCCCGCCTTGTAGAACACCACGTCCTTGCCGGCCTCGGTCGCCCGGGTGATGTTCCGGAACAGCTCCAGGCCATCCATGTTGTTGAAGCCCTCGGTGTAAACGCCGATGACGTCAACGTCGTCGCGCTTGCCGATGGCGGCCACGACGTCCGAAGCGGTGACGTCGATCTGGTTTCCGAGAGAAACCGCGAAGGCCGGGTCCAGGGTCTCCAGGTTGCTCATGCGACTGACGATGAAGGCGCCGCTCTGGGAGACCAGGGCGACCGGCCGGGCCGGCGCCGCCCAGCGCTTGTCGAGCCGGCTCTGCGGGATGAACAGCGTGTCGTAGCGCGCGGGCTTCGAGATGGCCCCCAGACTGTTGGGGCCCATGAAGACCGGACCGCCGTCGGCCCGCTTGTGGCGCATCGCGATGGCCTCGCGCACCGACGACGCGATCTCCTCGCTGCCCTCGGTCTCGCCCACGCCGCCGGGGATCATGATGGCCGCCTGCACCTTGCCGCTCTCGACCGTTTCGCGGACGATCGCCGGAAGCTGACGGGCCGACGCCGCGATGACCAGCAGGTCCACGGGCTCGGGCAGCTCGGCGATGCTCGCCACGCACGGGACGCCGTCGATCTCCGAGTCGTTCTCCTTGATCACGTAGGTGTGGTCCTTGGGGAAGCCGCAGTCGATGACGTTCCGGAGGATGATCCGACCGAAGTTCATCGAGCTCGACGACACGCCGAGGACCGCAATCGACCGCGGCTCCAGCAGCCGCTCGACCTTGTCGAGGGGTCGAGGCGGAAGGGCCTTGGCCGCCGGCGCGAGACGGCCCCGGCCGTCCAGGGGGACCAGCCGCTGTTGCCGGAAGGCGAAGGGGTTGACCTCGAGCTCATCGACGTCCGGCCCCTCCTCGCCGCGGTCGACGCAGAATCGTTGCGCCAGGAGCAGGAAGGCGCGGAAGCACCGCAGCAGCTCACCGTCCGAGACGATCCGGCTGCGGCCCCGCGCCCGTCCCGAGAGGATCTCGTAGGCCGCGGTCTCCTTGAACAGCTCGAGGAACTGCTCGCCGGTGGTGTCCAGGGCGGCGGCCTTGGCCACGGCCAGACCGGGAAGCATCTTGTCGGCCAGGTACTCGGTGTCGATGCCGCCCAGACCCGCCGCGATCACCGGCCCGAACTCTCGCGTGGCCCGGATCCCGACGAATAGCTCGTTGCCGAAGCCCGGACGCACGCGTTCGACGTACTCGACCACCAGCACGCCCCGCACGTCGGAGCTGTCGCGATGTCGCTCGATCATCCGATCGATCTCGGACTTCACCGTCTCGTAGTTCTTCGGCACGAACGCGATGCCCGCGGCCTCGGTCTTGTGAACGATGTCGGGCGAGACGACCTTCAGGACCACCTGGTCGCCGGGGAAGCGGGCGAGATCCTCCTCCGAGATCAGGTCTTCGGTCGAGACGAAGACGTGGTGCGGTGGGGAGATGGCGCCGACCAGCTGCACGAGGGTGTAGACCTCGTGCTCGAAGAGCTGACGGCGGCCTTCCTCGTAGACCTGTTCGAGTGTCCGCTCGACCGCGTGGGCCTCCGCTCCCGACAGCCGGTCCTCGACCTCGACGACCTCGAAGACCGGGGCATCGGGGCGCTCGGGCTCGGCCAGGTGCTCGGTCTCGAGGGTCTCGATCCAGTGTCGAACCGCGGCGGAAGTTCCCCCGCGCTCGAGGCCGTCAAGGTAGGCCTGGGCGGCGTTGCGTCCGAATCGGAAGGCGCGGCAATTGACCTCGACCACGCGCTCGCCCTTGCGGGCGAACATCTCGGCCACGGCCGCTTCCAGATCGTTGGCCTCGATGTCCATGAACAGCGACGACGCCCCCAGGATCGCGATGTTGGCCGCCCGGCCCGAGCCGGCGGCGCGACCGATCCGGTCCGCGTCGATCAAGACGTGACGGGGATGGTCCGCGATCCGGTCGAGCACCGACTCGATCGGCGGGTAGTTGCCGATGTTCACGAAGGCGTTGACGCTCGACACCAACGCTCCGCCCTCGCTGAGGTAGTGCAGGTAGCGAAGCGACTCGAGAGGTTCGACCGAGATCAGCAGATCGAGCTGCCCGGTGGGGATGAGGTCGCTGTAGATCTCCTGGTCGGACAGCCGGAGGTGCGACTGCACTCCCCCACCGCGCTGGGCCATGCCGTGCACTTCCGCCTGCTTGACGTGCAGGCCGCGCTTCAAGG
>CALDCK010000387.1 GCA_937937315.1 uncultured bacterium | reverse complement strand
CGGTCGTCGCCTCGGTCCTCGCCGGCGTGACCAGCGACAATCCCGCCCTCCACGGCACGGCCCGCGAGTACCTCGACTCGATCCTTCCCCCGGACCTCGCCCAGCGTCTGCGAGAGCGGCTTCCCACCGCGGGCGACGTCGCCGCGCGCGGTGAACGCGAGCAGCAGGACCTCGCCGAGGAGCTGATGCGCACCTCGGTGGGCGTCGTGGTGGCGCCGGGAGAGCTCGAAGACTCCAGTCGAAGCCGATCCTGAGCGTCCCGGACCGCGGCTCAGCGGGGGAAGTCGGGATTGCGCCAGCCCGGGGGAGCCTGGAAGGCCTCCGGAGGCTCGAGCCGCGACACGTGATCCAGGATCGCCCGGGCGTCGGAGTCGGAGATCCCCTTCACGTGGGAGGCCATCTCCGGGTCGGCGTTGCCGCGCTTGCCATCGCGAACCGACTGGAACTGCCGTAGCAGGTAGGCGTAGTGCTGGGACTGGATCCGGGGCACGTAGCGCGGGCCATCGCCCTCGCCCTCCGCGCCGTGACAGCGCGCGCAGGTCGCGGCGTACAGCGACGCACCCCGTTCGAGATCCGTGCCCGGTCCCTTCCCCCCGGCAACGCTCAGCTCGAGGGTGTCGATGTAGCCGGCCACGTCGGCGACGGCCTGGGCACCGCCGATCTTCTCCGCCGAGGCCCAGGGAAGCATTTCGGCGTTGCCCCGTACACCTGCGCGAATGTCGGCCAGCTGCTTGATCACCACCTGCTTGTGCTGACCCGCAAGCTGCGGGTAGGAGCCATCCGGGAGCCCCCAGCCCTCGGGCTGGTGACAAGTCGCGCAGCTGCGGTAGATCGTGAGCCCGTTCTCTATATCGGGCTCGAGAGTGAGGGCACGCTCGAGCTCCTGAGCCGCGGCGGCCTGAGAGCCGGCCTCCTGGGCCCCGACGGGGCCTCCGGGCCACACGAAGAGCAGTGCGGCCAACGCCATCAAGGCGCCGCATAGCGAAAGCCCCGCCCTATCGTCGTCGGCGGTCAAGTGGACCATGGGACGCTCGATGGGTGGGCCCTCCCGTATTGATAGCCCTCGAGTCCGAGCACCCGGCGACATGCCTTGAGGCGTCGGTACGCTCGGACGGGTTGACCCATTTTGTAGAGCAGAGCGGCGGTCTTCCGCATCGCCCGGCAGGAGGCGAGGCTCTCCTCGGAGACCTGGTGGGGATTCGTCTCCAGCGCCTGGTCGACCTCCGCGAGCGCGGCCTTCCAGATCTCCTTCTGGGACGGCGGATCCGACGGCGTCGGTGCAAGCAGGAGCGACGCCAGGGCGGCCAGGACCAGACCGAGGCCCAGACGCCTGCCAGTCCTCGCTCCCCATCTCATGGGCGCCCCCTTTCAATCGCCGTAGGAGCCGCCGAGGTGATCGTAGGGATCATCGCCCTCGGCCAGGGCTTCCTTGTAACGAGCCTGCTGGACGAGTCGGTCGAGGCCTTCGACGACGTAGGCCAGGAAGTCACGACTCGAGAGGATTCCGACCGGCTTTCCTTCCTTGAGAACCGGCAGATGCCGGATGCCCTTCGACTGGAGGAGCGACGCGCACTCCCGGATGGAGACGCCCACGTCGACGCTCACGACCTCCGTCGTCGCAACCTCTCCCACCTTCGTCGTCGTCGGATCGCGGCCCTCTCCGACCACCCGCGCCATGACGTCCCGCTCCGAGAGCACGCCGGCGAGCGCATTCCCGTCGAGGACCAGCACGGCTCCGACGCCATTGCGCGCCATCGACCAAGCCGCGTGGGACACCGTTTCGTCTGTGTTTGCGGTGACCAGCTCCGTCTTCATCAACGTGCCGATGACGGCCATCTTCGTCCCTCCTGCCGAGCTCCTGTGGCGAATCGCCCCAGTCCAGCGTCGGCATTCCCCAATTTTCGAACTCCCCTCCGCTGGCGGCTTCGCCTGCGCGCTGTCGAGAGGTCAGTGCAAGGCGCATGCCCCGCGCGGGGGCCGGTACGGATCCGTCTCGCGGCGGACCCAGGTCTCAGACGGGACGACTCGCCACCGTGAGAACGCAGGGCAGGAGCAGCGGCGCCGGCAGGCGAAGCACGTGGCGCTGGGACTCGATCCGGAAGCCGGCCGCCTCGATCTGACCGCGCAGCCGTGCTCGAGTAGGCCAGCGCGCTGGCTCTCCGAAGACCCGCGACGTGGTCTGCGTGACGTGACTCAGCCACGCGGCGCGGGGATTCACGAAGGCGAGCATCAGACGCCCGTTCGGCACGAGCACCCGAAAGAACTCCCGGAGCGCCCGGTCCGGATCCGGAAACCAGTGGAACGCCTCGGTCGAGATGACGGCGTCGAAGCCGGCATCGGGAAGGGGCAGGCGTTGGGCATCGGCTCGCACCCAAGCGAGTTCCGGGTCGCGATGCGCCGCCTCGTGCAGCATGCCCCGCGAGAAGTCGCATCCCAGGAGCCTCTTCGGCGCGAGCTCCTTGCGAACGCGAGCCGTCAGGAGCCCTGTGCCACAGCCCATGTCCAGCACCCGCTGGGAGCCCGCAGCACGCAGCTCGCGCAGGACCGCATCCTGGGGCGGGCGATACGTGACGCGCTGAACCAGCGGAGCGTCGTAGAAGTGCGACCACAGATCGAAGAACCAGGGATTCGGACCCGACGCGTCCGCCATGGGTGGAGCATACACCTCAGCGCTCCCAGGGGACGGCCGATCAGCGAAGCACCTCCGCCGTCTCCACGAAGGCCTCGATCTCGCGATCGACTCCCAGCAGGCCGATCCGGGCAGGCCCTTCTCCCAAATCCGAGCGCAGGATCAGGGCGCGAAACGCGAGTCGCCCCGGTCCCGGTTCCCACGTCTGGAGCGAGCGCCCTCGCACCCGGCGGCTGCTGAAGACCGAACGCTCGCCCGGCGCGTCCAGCACGACGAAGACCGCGGCCCGGGACACATCGGCTCCCTCGACTGCCATCCAGCCTTCGATCATGACCAGGGCATCGTCCGCCACCACCCCCAGGTCGAAGGCGAGCTGCCGCGCTCCAGCGGACGGAGCACGACGCTCGACTCGGCGGTCGAGGAAGCGGGACAGCCGCTCTGCATCGGGCGCATAGAACCCGGAGCGGGACAGGAGCGGGCCAACGCGATCGGGCTCGGGATGCGGGAGCCCCTCTCCGGTGAGGGACCAGCGCAGCACCGAGCGCGCCGCGATCGAGGCCTTGTCCTCCACGGCGGGCGCGTAGCGCGTGAAGGACCAGGCCGAGAACAGCGCCGCGACCGCAACTGCGGCGACCATGTAGGCCCGATGCCCGCGATGCGCGCGGAGTCGATCGGTCGTCGCGAGATGACACACCACGACGAGCAGGATCGAGTAGAAGCGATAGCGCGACTGGCCGAGGGCGTAGTCCGCCCCCATCCCCGAGCGCAGGATCGCATTGCCGACGGCCGTGATCACCACGAAGAGGCCGAGTGCAGTCACTCCGAGATCGGCCCCTTCGCGACGGGTCGTGACCAGCCAGCCCCCCCAGGCACAGAGTGCGATGGCTGCCACCGGCGCCGCCTCCGCGCTCTCGAGAGCCGGGGCCGCACCGAGGAAGTTGAGCAGGTAGTGCGCGGTGGTGGGCAATCGGGACGACGCACCGAGCAACCCTCCCGCGTCGGCGTGGCCGCCGTAGGTCAGGGCGTAGAGGAGCAGGGGCGGCACCGACAGCGCGATCCACTGCCACGCCTCCCGACGACGGCCATCCAGCCAGAGGGCGCCCGCCGCCGCGGGCCAGAGGGCCACCCCGTTGCCCTGGGTGTAGAGCGCCAGGAGTCCGCACAGCCAGGCCGCGGCGAGCCCGGACCGCGTGCCGTTCTCGAGCAGGCGGAAGGCGACGACCGCCAGGGCCAGGACGCCGTAGGTGGCGAGTGAGGCCGTAGGCCAGTGGACGACGTCGACGGGCTGGGGCTGGAACACCAGCAGGCTCGCCGGGACGAGGGCTGCCAGGCCGTAGATGTCCCTGCGGCGGCCCCGCGCGAGTCCGAGGAAGAGCCCGACGAGACAGAGATTGCCGAGCAGGGAGAGCAGCGCGAAGTCGACCCGCCCGAGAATCGCGAGCGTCGCGAGGGCCACCCCCCGAGGCAGGGCGATCCGATGATCGACATGGGGCTCGAGCAGGACCGCCAGACCTTCGCTCCAGCTCGGCGACGCAGAGTAGCCCTCGGCGAAGGCCAGGAACGCATCGAAGTCGTCGAGGACGGGCGCGTCGACCCGCGTGCCGGCGACCAGCGCGAGGTAGGCCCCCATCGGAGCCGCCACCGCGAGGAGGAGTCCGAGGCGGGCGAGGTTGCGCCCCACTTCCCCGGGCACGCTCGGGCGGTTCGCCCCGGCGTCGGAGTCCCTGGATCGGCGCTCGCCACGCATCCGGCACGAACGTAGCCCGCCGGGCCAGCAATCCGAAGCCGGCTCCCATCCCGGCGGTCTCTGGGAGTAGAATCCCTCCCATGCCGATCTCCGAATACGCGTCTCTCGATGGTCTCGCCCTGGCCGAACGGGTTCGAAGCGGCGACGTCCTCCCCGCGGAGTTCGTCGAGGAGGCCATCACCCGCATCGAGCGCCACAACCCCACCCTGAATGCCGTGGTCTACGCCATGTACGACCAGGCCCGGGAGGCCGCCCGGGGAAGCGTGGCGTCGGGACCCTTCGCCGGCGTGCCCTTCCTGCTGAAGGACATCCTCGGCGACTACGCGGGCGTTCCGACCGCGAGCGGAACGAAGCCGTTGCAGGGAATCCCCGCGCAACAGGACTCGGAGCTGGTGAGGCGCTACAAGCGCGCGGGCCTCATCGCCTGCGGCAAGACCAACGTGCCCGAGATCGGCACCATGCCCACGACCGAGTCCGACGTCTACGGCCCGGCGCGCAATCCCTGGAACCCGGATCACTCCACCGGTGGGTCGAGCGGTGGATCGGCAGCCGCCGTCGCCGCCGGCATCGTGCCCATCGCCCACGCCAACGACGGCGGCGGCTCGATTCGCATTCCTGCGGCGTGCTGTGGGCTGGTGGGAATGAAGCCAACGCGCGCCCGCAACCCCCTGGGGCCCCTCTTCGGCGACATGTACTCCGGCATGATCATGGAGCACGTGGTCACACGCAGCGTGCGCGACAGCGCTGCGGTCCTCGACTGCACGGCGGGCCCGGACGTGGGAGATCCCTACTGGGCCCCGCCGCCGGAGCGCCCCTACCTCGAGGAAGTCTCCCGCGATCCCGGCTCCCTGCGCATCGCGTGGTGGGGTCAGACCTTCGACGGACGCCCGGTCCACGACCAGTGTGGGGAGGCCGCTCGGCGGACCGCAGAGCTCTGCGCTGAGCTCGGACATCAGGTGGAGGAGTGCGCGCCGAAGTTCGACGCCGAGGCGCTCAACCAGGCCTTCATCACCATCTGGTCCGCCGGCGCCGCGGCGACGCTCACTGGAATCGCTGCTGCGACGGGTCGTCCGGCTCGCCCCGAAGACTACGAAGCGCTGACCTGGCACATGGCCGAGCTCGGCCGGGGCGTGACAGGAATCCAGTATCAGATCGCTGTGATGTCGATGCAGCGCGTCTCGCGACAGGTCGCGGCGTTCTTCGAGGAGCACGACGCCTGGATCTCACCGACCCTCGCCGAGCCGCCCATCGCCCTCGGCGTGCTCGACACGTCGGCGGAGCACGCAGTCGCGACCAGCGAACGCATGCAGGACTACATCCCCTTCACGCCGGTTTTCAACGCATCGGGCCAGCCCGCCGTCTCACTTCCCCTCCACTGGACACCGGAAGGCCTTCCGGTCGGTGTGCAGGTCGCGGCGCGTTTCGGCGACGAAGGCCTGCTCTACCGGCTGGCCGGCCAGCTCGAGCGCGCCCGCCCCTGGAAGGACCGACACCCTCCGATCTGGGACTGAGTCTCCTACCGGGAAGACGCCGACTCGCCTGCTGCGAGCCCGAACGAAGGTGGCGAAGGAGCCCGCCCCTCTGCGAGAAGGCTCCCGGTCCAGCGAATCTCCCTGCCTGCCGGGGCGCTGCCGGAGGTCTGCCACCGCACGATGTGATCCTTGCACCCGACGCCGCGTCGATCGAATCAAGAGTCGACCCGCTGCGTCGGAGCCCCGGATGGTGAGGAACGAAGCCGAAAGGGGTGAGGAATGGACATCAGGTACGGCAACCCGCTCGCGACGACGCTCGCGGTCGGATTCGTGGCGCTGCTCTCCGCCTGCGCGGGACACGGTCATCGGCGCCACGATCACTACGAGACCCACGTGTACGCAGATCCGGCTCCGGTGCATCACACCGCGAGCCACCAGGTCGAGGTAGCCCTCGTCTTCGAGCGCGATCTCGGCTGTCACTCGGTGCGCGGTCGGCCGCATCACTACTACTACGCAGACCACTATCTGCGGCACGAGCCCGACGGCTGGCGGATTTCGCGCCACATCCATGGACCCTGGCGCCATGCCCGTGCGGAGAACCTTCCTCCGGGCCTGCGCGAGCGGCCCTGGCGAAACCACGGTAACGGCTCACGCGTGGCCCACGCTCCGCACGGCCACCGGAAGAAGTCGAAGCCCGAGCGTCAGCGGCGACTGCATCGCACGGAGAGGCCCGGCGAGTCCGAGCCCGCGCGGGCCGAGGACCGGCGCAGGCACACCCGGAATGAAGACCGACGTGAGCGCCCGAAGGTCGAAGACCGACGAGCGCACACCCGAGCCGAGGACCAACACGAGCCCACCCAGAGCAAAGCCGGGCGGTGGCGGCCGAAGGCCGAAGGCCGACGAGCGCACATTCGAACCGCGGACCGGCGCGAACACGAGCAGCTCGACGATCAACGAGCTCGCACACCCAGGCAGGAAGAGATCCGGCGGAATCGGGAGGGAGAGCGGCGCCGCGGCGAGGAGAAGCGCTCCACCCGTATCTCGAAGCTCGACCGGAAGCGACAGCACAACGAGCCGGGCCGCCCGCACGATGCCAAGCCCGGACGATCCGAGAAGTCGCAGAAGGACGAGGACTCGAAGACACGAGCCCGGCACCCCCGCAGTCCCTGATTCCGGTACGCTGCACCGATGGAGGAAGCCGCCGGTGCAGTGTGTCGCAGTCCTGAGTCCGGGAGACATGGGGCACGCCGTGGGCGCCCACCTGAAAGGCCGGGGCCTTCGCGTGATCACGGACCTCGGGGGTCGCAGCGCACTCACCCGGGAGCGTGCGGCACGCGCCGGCTTCGAAGCCCGAGAGGGACTCGACGCCGTCGTGGATGCCGCGGACCTGGTGCTGTCGATCCTCCCACCGGCCTTCGCCGAGGACCTTGCCCTGCGCGTCGCAGGAGCCATGAAGCGAACCGGACGCACCCCGGTCTACGCCGACTGCAACGCCATCGCCCCGGCCACGACCCAGCGCCTCCACGGAATCATCGAATCCGCCGGGGCGGACTTCGTCGACACCGGGCTCATCGGCCCGCCACCCGGCCGCGCCGCAGCCACTCGCCTCTACGCGAGCGGCGCCCGGGCATCGCTCCTGTCGGAGCTGTCCGCCGGCGACCACGACCAGGGCCTCCGGGTGCATCTCCTCGGCGACGCCGTCGGACGCGCATCGGCCCTGAAGATGACCTACGCCGGCCTCACGAAGGGTACGATGACGCTTCACGCGGCCGTACTCGTCGCGGCCCATGAGCTCGGCGTGTTCGGCGAGCTTGCCGCGGAGCTCGAGGCGAGCCAACCCCAGGCCTGGGCGCGCATGGGGATCCTTCCCTTCCTTCCGGCCGACTCCGAGCGCTGGGTGGGCGAGATGGAGGAGATCGCCACGACGTTTCGCGATGCGGGTGTCAGTGACGGCTTCCATCGCGGCGCGGCCGAGGTCTTCCGGCTGATGGCTTCTACGCCCTACGCCGCCGAGTCGCGTGAGAACCTCGATCGCAGCCGCTCCCTGGAGGAAACGATCCGGGTGCTCGCCGCACACCTCGCGCCGAAGGGCTGACGCCGGGCCTTCGACGTCCGGTTTCCGATCCGACTGGAGCGGTGCAGCCACGCTTCAGCTCCCCCCGGTCCCGGCTCAAGAGTGGGGCGTGGGGGTCCGTTGAGTGGACGAATCGCCGGCAGGTTTCGAGTCGGCCAGGAGCATCCCGTGAGCAGCAACGGATTCATCGACTTCTACGAGGCACTCCAGGTCAGCCCCAACGCCGATTCGGAGACGGTCGAACGCGTGTTCCGCCATCTGGCGAAGCGTTATCACCCGGACAACCCGCAGACCGGCGACACCGACCACTTCCGCATGCTCGTCGATGCCCACAGGACGCTGACCGACCCGGAGAGCCGGGCATCCTACGACGCCCGCTACCAGCAGGGCGTGGCCCAGCAGTGGAGCATGGTCGAGGAGGCCATCGGCTGCGGCGAGCACGAGGGGGACCAGGTCCTCCGGGATCGCCTGCTGTCCCTGCTCTATGTCCAACGGCGCCGCGACGTGCTGAATCCCTCGATGGGCAACGTCGAGCTGGAAAAGCTCCTCGCGTGCCCCGAGGAGCACCTCGAGTTTCACGTCTGGTATCTGAAGGAGAAAGGGTGGATTCGTCTCACCGAGAACGGTCAATACGCCATTACGGTGGA
>CALDCK010000386.1 GCA_937937315.1 uncultured bacterium | reverse complement strand
TGGCCGTGGAAGATCTCGCCGTGCTCTCCGAACTCCTCGCCGTGATCGCTCGTGAACACGATCAGCACGTCGTCGGCGATCCCCAGCTCCTCGAGCCGCTCGACGACGCGGGCGAGCTCGGCGTCCATGCCCCGAATCGAGCCGTCGTACCAATCACGGTGAGTCGTATAGTGGGGCTCCGGATCGACCCCGGCAGCGCGCAGCTCTTCGGGATTCGCCATGCCGCGCCCGCGCATGAAGCCGTGGGCGATGTGGCTCCGCGCCCGCTCCACCTGGTCGATGTGGGTCTGGCGGCGAGCCGGATCCGCCCAGGTGGTGTCCCAGGGTGATCTCGGCTCGAAGGGATCGTGAGGATCCATGGCCTGGAGGAAGACGAAAAACGGCGTGTCCGGATGATCGTCGAGCCAAGTGAGCAGTCGATCGACGTAGGTGCGTGCCGTCTTCACGTCGGACCCGCCGATGTCGGATCTCACGGACTGCGACTCGTGGAGCGTCTCGTACCCCTGGTGCATGTTGGAGAAGCGGCCGGTGAACGGCACCGACGAGTACGCGAGCGTCGCGTAGCCGGCGCCCCGGAAGAGCTCTGCCAGCGTGGTCGCCTGTGCGGACAGACGGTCATCGAAGCCCTTGACGCCGTGTGACGACTGATAGAGCCCTGTGAAGATCGAAGGTGTGGAGACCTTGGTCCAGCTGCCCTGGGCGATCGGATCGAGAAAGATCGCCCCTTCGCGCGCGAGATGCGTGAGATGCGGAGCGGTCTCGCGGGGATACCCGTAGGCGTCCAGGTGATGCCGTCGCAGGGTGTCGCCAAGGAAGAGGATGACGCCCTGGGGCCGCGCATCGTCGCTAGCGTGGCGCGGGCGTAGGGTCGGATTCGCGAAGAAGCCGAGCGCGCCCGGCCTGTCGGGGGCGATGGAGAGCGAGAGCGTCACGCTTCTCCCCTCCCAGCGAGAGAGATCCTTGGAGATCCGTTCCCAGCGATGCGGCGTGGTCAGCGTGCGAGTGACGAGCCGCATCGACTCGTTGCCCGAACTCAGATCGACGCGGAAGGAGACGGACTCTTCCCGGGGCGTGCCGAGCTCCAGCTCCAGGCGCGCGGCCCGCGGCACCACCACCTCGAAGCTCGCCTGCTCCCCAGCGCGCAGGAGCAGGCTGTCGTGGAAGATGTTGGAGAGGCCGTGCCAACCCCGTCCGGACTCGAGCTTCGCCAGGTGTTCGGACTCGAACACGACGCGCACTGATTCGATCTCGAACTCGGCCCCTTTGGCGTCGCTCGGCTGGAGGATCACGTGTCGCGCATTTGCCGCGGTCGGGTTGCTGAAGACCGGCGGATCGATCTTCCAGGTCTGCATCGCGTCGGAGGACTCGATGTCGAGCGTGCCGCCCCACCCCGGCGTTCCGACTCCGCGCTGCGCCTTCGGCAGCCCGGGTGCGATCTCCGGTTGAAAGCGCACGCCGATCTCGGATCCTGCGGACACGCGCCCGCGTACCTCGATCGAATGGACGGGATCGTCGGGTGCGACCTCGGAGGTCCTCTCGACATGGAGCAGCGCAGCCTTCCCTGTCGTGCGTCCTCGCAGGACACCCTCGCGCACGGTGAGGTCCGCGACGCCCGGGCCTGCCTGCCACCCCTGCGCATCTTCCTCGAACTCCCATTCCGTCCGCTGAGTCTCGTGCTGTCCGAGCGGCTCCCCCGAGATGCTGCCGGTACCGAAGCCGTCGACGAGGCGCACCGTCTCCGTGGGCACGGGCGTCGCCGGAGCCGCCGGCGCCGAATCCGCATCTGCCGACTCCACAGACGGAACATCCGAGTCTGCACAGCTGCACAACACGAGAAAGACGAAGAGCGAAGCGGAACGCCCGACCGGAATTCGCATCCGCACAGTCTACTCGGTCTTGGACGCGGGTGGCGGCGCAGGGTGCGCTCTTCACTTCAATGCATCCTGAGGCTCCGTTCACGCTCGCGACGCCAGCTCTTGCGCCAGCCGTTCTGCGTTTCCCGTGGCGCCCATCTCGGTGAAGAGGCGGTGCGCTTCGTGGAGGAACTGGTCGCGGCGGGAGGCGTCCCCCAGCTGAGCGGCGAGCGCCGCTCTCTCCTCACAGAGGAACGGGAGATAGACGCGAGCTCCCGTGTCGCTTACGAGATCCTCGGCCGCCGTGAGTGCGGTCGCCACACCTTCCCGAGCATCACCGGCGCCGCGCGTGCGGAGTACACGAGCCTTCGCGAGGTGGGCGGGGATCTCCTTCCAGCGGGTGCCCAGGTGGCGGCTCAGATCGATCGCCTCGGAAGCCGCCCACAATGCACGCTCGTCGTCACCGGAGCCCAGATACGCATCCGCGAGGCGCGCGAGAATGAGCGGTTGCTCCACCTGCGCGGCGCCATCCGCCCGCGTGATCCGGAGGCTCTCGCCCAATGCCTCTGCAGCTTCGTCCCAGGCGCCGTGGGCGAGGTGGATCCTGCCGAGGACGTGGTGACCCAGGACGGCCGTGAGCAGGCTCCCGGTCTGCTCTGCGTTCTCGAGGGAAGACCGGGCATGCCGAAGCGCCCCTGCGAAGTCCCCGGAAAAGCAGAGGATCTCCGCCAACCAGTAGTGAGACCACCCGGGGATCTCGACCTCTGCCAGCTCCCGCGCGAGCTCGAGACAATGCTCGTAGTCGCGTCTGGCCTCGGAGAGCTTCCCCATGTAGAGGAAGGACGAGCCTCGCTGTGCGAACAGGTTGGGATACGGGGCGAAGCCGCGAATGGCCCGACCGACGCTGCGGTCGTCGAGGGCAACGCTCAGGCCGCTCTCGCTGACCTCGATCGCGCTCTCGAAGTACCCAAGCTGAAGCAGTGTGTGTGCTTTGTCCATCCGAGCGAGGAGCTGGAGCCCGACGTCGTCGGTCCGGTCGGCCGCTTGCAGAGCCTGCTCACAATGTTCGAGCGACTCGGTCAGCCGGCCCTCGAAGGCCAACAGGGCGCTGTAGTTGTTGTAGGCAGCGGCCAGAGACCGCGCGTCTTCCATGTCGGTCGCGAGCGCGTGCGCTTCGGCAAAGGCGGAGGCCGCGTGGTCCGACGGGAGGCCCAGCCGGAGACCGAGATTGAGGATCTGGAGCAGGCCTGCCAGCCGGAGCTCCGACCGCTCCGGACAAGCCGCGACGCCGTCGAGAACGCTGCAGAGCCGGCGCCACAGACCGGAGGCCTCGGCAACGTCGCGTACGCCCATCCACTCTGCCGCTCGCCGATACCAGCGCGCTGCCTCCAACCCCTCGCCCGCCTCGGCCCAGTGCAGGGCGATCAGCGCCGCGTGCTCGTCGAGCCGGTCGGCGCCCGACTCTTCGAGGGCCCGAGCCACCGCCGCGTGTGTGGCGCGCCGCCGGTCGCCAAGCTGCGACTGGTACGCGACCTCCTGCGTGAGCGGGTGCTTGAACCCGTACTCCACCTCCGGGTAGAGCGCTTTCTCGTACACGAACTCGCAGCGCACGAGCTCGGAGATCGACTCGGCTTGCTCGGCGAGAGGCAGCGCCGACACCCGGTTCAGAACGCTCTCAGAGAACCCCTTGCCGATCACGGCGGCGGTCTGCAGC
>CALDCK010000385.1 GCA_937937315.1 uncultured bacterium | reverse complement strand
CGTCATCCGCGAAGAGCTGAGTCATACCGATCTTGCGGCACAGGAATTCGATGGCCACCACACTCTCCCTTGGGCTCGGAGCCGATCGCCGACGATACTGTTGGAGGCGACCGCGGCGCGAGACCGCCTGCCGGAACGGGGGGTTCCGGAGAGGCGCGGGAATATAGGAAGGGCCATGCCCCGTGTCGAGCGAACGTCGCCAGAGAAGGGGGTCGAGGTGAGCCCAGCCCACCCCCCGGGGGCAAGGTTCGGATGAGTGCAGCACCGCACCGGGTCCTCGTGCTGGGCCTCGACGGCGCCACCTTCGACGTTCTCGATCCCCTGATCGCCGCCGGGCGACTGCCGAATCTGGCGGCCTGGCGGGCCCGGGGCGCCGCCGCCCGTCTACCCAGCACCATTCCCCCGATGAGCTTTCCCGCCTGGAGCAGCTTCCTGACGGGCCTCGGGCCGGGTCAGCACGGCGTCTTCGACTTCACCCAGAAGGTGCCCGGGGCCTACCGCCTCCGCTTCGTGAACGCCGCGCACCGACGCGGCGCTTCCCTCCTGGCCCAGGCGTCCCAGGCCGGGCGCCGGGTGCTCGCCCTGGGCGTTCCCGCGACCTTCCCTCCGGAGCCCCTCGACGGGCTCGGCGTCGCCGGCTTCGACGCCCCGGTCTCCTCCGCCACCGATCCGAGCTCCGCCAGCGATCCCGCGCTCTACCGCGCCATCGCGGACCGGGTTGGGCCCTGGAAGCGACCTGACCTGGACGAGCAGGCTCGGGGCGGGGCCTGGCACGAGCGCGCCGTGGGAACGCTCCTGCGGCGGATCGAGACGAAGGCCGACTTCGCCCTCGAGGCCCTGCGGGTCGTCGGCGGCGCGAGGCCCGTGGATCTGGCCGTCGTCGTGTTCGCCGAGAGCGACACCGTGGCCCACCATTACTGGCGCGACCACGACCCGGCCTCGCCGCGCCGGGATCCGAGCGCCAGCCTCGAGCGACGCGACGCCGTGAACGCGGTCTACGAGCGACTCGATGGCGCCTGCGGGGCCCTCCGTGAGGCCTTCGGAGAGGACGCACTCTGCGTCGTCCTCTCGGACCACGGCAGCGGCGGGGCCGCGCGACGCGTCGTCCATCTCAATCGTCGCCTCGCCGACGCGGGGCTGCTGGTCCGCCGACGCGGGGCCTGGGACCGGGGCGCCCGCGCCGTGCGCGACCTCGCCCTGCGCGCGCTGCCCCCTCGGACGACCCAGCGGCTCTTCCGCCGAGCCGGCGAGGCCGCTGCTCGGGTCGAGAGCACGGCGCGCTTCGGCGGCTTCGACTGGGCGCGCACCGCGGCGTTCTCCGAAGAAGCCAATACACAGCCCGGTGTCTGGATCAATCTGCGCGGGCGGGAGGCCTCGGGCAGCGTCGCGCCCGGCGACTACGAGCGCATTCGCGACGCGGTGATCGAGGCGCTCCTCGACTGGAAGCTGCCCGGCGGTGATCCGGTGGTCGCCCGGGCCCGACGGCGCGAGGAGGTCTACACCGGCCCGCTCCGAGACCGGGCGCCCGACGTCGTGATCGAGCTCGGACTCGATGCGGGCTACGGTCTAAGCCTCGTGCAGACCCCCTGGACGACCTCCAGCGCCCCGCTTCGCGCGCTCTCCGACGACGAGCTCGGTGGCGGTCGCGGCCGCGGGATGAACGGAACCCATCGCCCCGACGGCATCTGGATCGCCGACGGACCGGGCATGGACGACACCCCAACCCATCTGGAGCGCGTGGCGCCGACGCTGTTGCGCGCGGCCGGCGTCGCCTGGCAGCCGCCCGAGGGAGACGGCAGCGACGCGCCCCCGACGCCGGACTACACCCCGGAGGAGGAGGCGCGGGTCGAGGCGAGGCTGCGCGCCCTGGGATACCTCGAATGAATCACACCGCCGGCAGCCCGCGACCCGAGCTCTCTCTCGTCTTTCCCGCCTTCGACGAGGCGCGCAACCTCGACACACTCCTCGACCGCGCCCTCACCATCGCAGCCTCCCTGACCCGGGACTTCGAGATCATCGTCGTGGACGACGGCAGTCGCGACGGCAGCGCCGCGATCGTAAGCCGACGTGCCCGAGCGCAGCCGGCGATCCGCCTGCTCCGCCACGCCGAGAACCGGGGCTATGGCGCGGCGCTCCGCGCCGGTCTGCGCGAGGCGCAGGGGGAGCTCGTCTTCTTCAGCGACGCAGACCTGCAGTTCGATCTGGCCGAGCTCTCCCTGCTGCTCGACCATGCCCGCGACTTCGACGTGGTCGCCGGGTACCGTCATCCCCGCCGCGACCCCTGGCCCCGTCGCGTCCTCGCCTTCGGCTGGGGCAGCCTCGTCCGTCTGCTCTTCGGGCTGCCGGTGCGCGACATCGACTGCGCCTTCAAGGTCTTCCGGCGCCACGTGATCGAGGCGGTCCCCCTCGCGTCCCTTGGAGCCTTCGTGAACACGGAGCTGCTGGTGCGCGCGCGCAGCGCGGGCTTCCGCATCCACCAGGTTCCCGTGACCCACCGACGCCGGCGCTACGGGCGTCAGAGCGGAGCGCACCCCCGGGTCATCCTGCGCGCACTCCTCGAGCTCGCGACGCTCTACCGCGAGCTCCGCCGTCCCGGAGAGGCCGCCCTGCTACGGGAGCCGGAGTAGCCCACCGCGATGCGCCTCGCGCTCGTCGGCGCCTTCGCCTTCCCCGCCCCCCAGGGCTCCCAGGTCTATGCCCGGGATCAGGCCCTGGCGCTGCGCGATGCGGGCGCCGAGGTCGTCATGGTCTGCTACGGCGCGGGCGCCGGATCGACCCCGCCGGAGCTCGAGGTCGTGCGCATTCCACGCGCGCTCTCGCCCCTGGGCTTCCGCTCGGGTCCGCGCATCGGGAAGCCCCTCGCCGACGGCGCCCTCGCACTGCGTCTGCTGCACGTACACCGTCGGCGCCGCTTCGACGCATTGATCGCCCACAACGCCGAGGCCGCCGCGGTCGGACTGACGGCGCGCGCCCTGGGCGGGCCGCCAGTCGTGTACGTCGCCCACACCCTGCTCGAGGAGGAGCTCTCCGCCTACGCACCGGAGGTCGCGCGGCGGTCCTGTGATGCCCTCGGGCGCAGTCTCGACGCCGCGATCGTCCGACGGGCGGACGCCACCATCGCGCTCGGAAGCTTTGCCGCGAGGCGGCTGGGGCGCGTCGGGCGCGCTCCCCTCGCGGTGATTCCACCTGGAATCGGGGCGGGAGCGGCGCCCGACCGTGAAGCGATCGGCGCCGCTTGCGCGCGGTACGGCGTCGAGCCCGGAGGCTTCAGCCTCTACGCGGGCAATCTGGATCGCTACCAGGAGCCGGAGCTTCTCCACGACCTGGCCGCACGGCTGTCCCCGCATCCCCTCCTGGTCGCGACCCACGGCCCCGCGGATCGCGACGACGCCCGCCTGCGAATCGCATCCGTCACTCCCGAGGACTGGCGACCGCTGCTCCACGGCGCAGCAGTCGCCGTTGCGACTCGCGCCCGGCGCGGGGGATTCCCGATCAAGCTGCTCAACTACATGGAGGCGGGGCGCGCCATCGTTGCCCGACAGGATCAGGTCGACACCCTCGAGCACGGCGAGAGCGCATGGCTCTTGCCCATCGACGCCGATGCCGGGGCCTTCGCCCATGCGACGCGCGACCTGCTCGCGGACCCGGACCGGCGCGACGCCCTCGGCCGCGGGGCGCGGCGGGCCGCAGCGCACCATCACCACTGGCCCTCGCTGGCGGCGCGTACCCTCGCGCTGGTCGAGAAGATCCTGGGCCGGAGCCCTCGCCAGCGCCTCCCGCCCCAGAAGACGAAGACCGGAACGGACGACCCGTGAAGATTCACACCTCGATCGCGACCTTCCTGCTGCTGGCCGCTCTGCTTGCGACGGCCTCGGACCGACCGGCGCCCGGCCCCGCGATGCTCGATGCCGCCCTCGGGGGACGCCTCTCGATCCCCCTCAGGGATCTCCCGGAGCGCGCACCCCTGGAGCCCGGCGAGGACTTCCGGGTGGCGGAGATCGGGCGGGACGCCCACACGAGCCACCATGTCGTCGCCATTCGCGACGCCGAGACGCCCCACCGCCACGACCGGCACGACCTCTGGGTCGTAATCCTCCGCGGACACGGGACCCTGCGCCTCGGAGCCGACACCCGCGCCGTCGGCGAGGGGTCCATCCTCTACATGCCTCGCGGCATGGTGCACGCCTTCAGCAACGCCTCCTCCGAGCCGGCCTACGCCTACGCGGTGTACAGCCCGCCCTTCGACGGCGCGGACCGGATCGTCGAGTAGCGGCCCGGCGCCCCGGCGCCGGATCTGCCGGCGGGCCTCGGGTACCCTGTGCCGCGCCTCGCACCCCCGCCCCGCGGGCGGTGCCGAGGCGTTCTTGCGTGCGACGGCCAGGAGCCGCGACCAGCAGCGTGGAAGATCGAAGCGAACCCCTCGACGGCCTCGACGACGTCGCGACCCATCTGGCGCGGCGCGAACGGGTCACCCATGTCGGCGGGCTGCGAGGCGCCGCGCGGGCCGCGGCGGTCGCCCACCTCGCCCGCGCCCACGGCGACCGGCCACTCCTCGTCCTGGTCGCAACGGCGAAGCACGGCGACGTCTTCTTCGAGGACCTGCGCTCGGTCCTGGGCGAGGTTCCGGATGCGGGGCGGCTGCGTCTCTTCCCGCGCCACGACACCCAGCCCTACGAGCGCTTCTCGCCCCAGCCCTTCCTCGTCGCCCAGCGCATGGAGGTGCTCTACCGCTGGCTCGCGAGCCCCACGGATCCATCGGGTGCGACGCGCGGCGTCGATCCCGCGCCGATCGTCGTCGCGCCCTGGACCGCCCTGGCGCCGCGCGTTCCGTCCCGGGAGTTCGTTCGCAGCAAGACCGTACACCTGGAGGTCGGGCAGCTCCTCGACCGCGACGCTCTGGTCGAGACCCTCCTCGCCGCCGGCTACAGCCGCATGCCCCTCGTGGAGGAACGCGGTGAGCTGGCCGTGCGCGGCGGCATCCTGGACCTCTTCCCGCCCCACCGATCCACGCCCGTGCGGATCGAGCTGCTCGGCGACGAGGTCGAGTCCATCCGCGAGTTCGATCCCGCGAGCCAGCGCTCTCAGTCGCCCCTCGGTGGCGTGGTCGCTCCTCCCCCCCGCGAGCTCATCCCCGACCGCTCTCTGGTGATCGATCGATCCGACGCGATCCGCACCAAGGCCGCGGAGCAGAAGGTCGAGCGATCGACCGTCGACGCCCTGATCGACACGCTGCTGCGGGGCTCACTGCCGCCGGGCGCCGAGGCGATCGCGCCGCTCCTCTCCCGCGAGATGGAGACGGTGCTCGACTTCCTGCCCGACGACACGCTGGTGATCGTCGACGACCTCGAAGCCGGCCGCGGCCGCCTGCAGCGTTACGCGGAGGAGATGTTCGACAACCACGCGCTCGCGCTCCAGAGCGGGCGGCCGGTCGTCGAGCCCGGCGCCCTCGCCCTCGACGCGGAGGCCCTCGAGCGCGCCGTGATGGAGCGTAAGCCGGTGCTCCTCGATGCCCTGGATCTCGACCTGCCAAAGGGTACGACCCGCACCGCCATTCACGCGCCGGACCAGAGCACGCTGCGCCGGGCACTCACGCAGGCGCGCGCCCACGATCACGCGCTCACGCCCCTGGTCGAGCGCATCGCCGCCTGGCGCAAGGACCGTTATCGGGTCGTGCTCACGGCCCCCTCGCTCTCCCACGCCGAACGGCTGCGCGCCCTGCTCGACGAGTACGACGTCCCCGCCAGGGTGGCGACGGAGCCGCGCCCCGTCTGGCGCTGGGGGGGCGTCGGCCAGGTCGAGATCCGCCCGACGGCCGTCTCGGCAGGGTTCACGCTGCCCTCGGAGGGCCTGGCCGTGGTCACCGAGGAGGAGATCTTCGGACCGCGAGAGCGCGCCCGGCGTCGCCCCGGAGGCTGGCCCGCCGGCGCCGCGGTGGAAGCCCTCGGACAGCTCGCACCCGGCGACTACCTGGTCCACGCGGAGCACGGCATCGGCATCTACCGCGGGCTCGTCGAGCTCGATCTGCGCGGCGCCGTAGGCGAGTTCCTGCGCGTCGAGTACGCCGAGGAGGCGCGACTCTTCCTGCCCGTACACCGGCTGAGCCTGGTGCAGCGCTACGCGGGATCCGACGGCCAGGTTCCGCGCATCGACAAGCTGGGCGGTGTCACCTGGGAGCGGGCGAAGCGGGCGGTGAAGCGCTCGCTGCGCGACATGGCCCGGGAGCTCCTGTCCGTCCACGCCGCCCGGGAGATCTCCGTCGGCACTGCGTTCTCTTCCCGGGATCTCCTCTTCGAGGAGTTCGAGGCCACCTTCCCCTTCGACGAGACCCCCGATCAGCTGGCCGCGATCGAAGACACGCTGACGGACATGCAGGGCCGGAAGCCGATGGATCGCATCGTCTGTGGCGACGTCGGCTACGGCAAGACCGAGGTCGCGGTGCGAGCCGCGTTTCGCGCGGCGATGGACGGCAAGCAGGCCGCCGTGCTCGTGCCGACCACGATCCTCTGCCAGCAGCACGAGGAGACCTTTCGCAAGCGCTTCGAAGGCTATCCCATCCACGTGGAGTCCCTATCGCGCTTCCAGTCCGCGAAGGAATCGAAGACCGTGCTGGAGGGGCTCAGGAGCGGCGAGGTAGACGTCGTGATCGGGACCCATCGGCTGCTCCAGAAGAACGTGCGCTTCCGCGACCTGGGCCTGCTGATCGTCGACGAGGAACACCGCTTCGGCGTCGCACACAAGGAACGGGTCAAGCAGCTGAAGAAGACCGTGGACGTGTTGACCCTCACCGCCACTCCCATTCCGCGCACCCTGCAGCTGGCCTTCACCGGCATGCGCGATCTCTCGGTGATCGACACCCCGCCGGCGGATCGCCTGTCGATCCGCACGCAGCTCTGTCGATTCTCGGAGCAGATCATCCGCGAAGCGATCCTGCGCGAGATGCGGCGGGGCGGTCAGGTCTACTTCGTCCACAATCGGGTGCAGACCATCGGCGCGATGGCGGAGACCCTCGGAAGGATCGTTCCCGAGGCGAAGGTGCAGGTCGCCCACGGCCAGATGCGCGAGCGGGAGCTCGAGGAGCGCACCCTCGCCTTCATGCACGGCCAGTACGACGTGCTGCTGTGCACGACCATCATCGAGAGCGGGCTCGACAACCCGCGGGCCAACACCATCCTCGTGAACCACGCCGAGGCTTTGGGCCTCGCCCAGCTCTATCAGCTGCGGGGTCGAGTGGGCCGCAGCAGCCACCGGGCCTATGCCTACCTCATGGTCCGCAGCCCGGAGCAGCTCAGCAGCGACGCGCGCAAGCGCCTCGAAGCGATCCAGGACCTGTCCGAGCTCGGCAGCGGCTTCCGCCTCGCCAACATGGACCTCGAGATCCGCGGCGCCGGCAACCTCCTGGGCGGAGAGCAGTCCGGCAATCTCGCGGCCGTGGGCTACGAGACCTATCTGGAGATGCTCGAGGAGACGATCGACGAGCTCCGCGGCAAGGCGCACTTCACCGAGATCGATCCCGAGATCCGGCTGCCGGTGCCGGCTCGCCTGCCGGACGACTACGTCGCGACCGTGAGCCAGCGCCTGGTGCTCTACAAGCGCCTCGCCAGCTGCCGGAGCGATGCCGAGGTGGACCGCATCCGCGACGAGATCCTCGACCGCTTCGGGCCCCTCCCCGAGGTCGCGGAGAACCTCCTCCACGTGATCCATCTGAAGGTCGCGGCGCGGAGCCTCGGCATCGCATCCATCGACCTCGCCAACGGCGAGTTCGTGCTCAAGGCTGCGGAGAACACGCGAGTCGACCCGGACCGGCTGCTGCGCCTCATCACCCAGGCCGGCGGCGGCCTGCGCGTGACGCCGGGACACAAGATCTTTGCGCCGGCGCCGAGCGCCGGCGACGCGCCGAAGCTCTTCGACGCGGCGCGCCGACTCCTCGCGCACCTCGGCGCGAGCTGAGACCCGCCTTCGTCGCTCGTCTTTCCGAACTCCGCTCGAGTGGACCCTCGCTCCGCGCGCCTTCGTCGCTCGACCTAGATGAAGGCCTCGGCGCCCGGGAGCTGGGGGACCGGGCGGTCGGTGAGCCAGGCCTCGAGCATGGCGTTCACCTCCTCCGGCGCCTCCTGCTGCACCCAGTGACCCACGCCCGGCAGGTAGCGGATCGTCAGGTCCGACACGAAGCGGTCGGTTCCCCGGGTGAGCTCGACTCCGAGGGCGACGTCCTCGGTCCCCCAGAGCAGCAGGGTGGGGACCTCGATGACCGGATAGCCGAGCTCCTGCTGCCGGCGCATTCCACCGCCCCGCCCCAGGGCCCGGTAGTAGTGGATCATCGCCGTCAGTGCGCCGGGCAGGGCCGCATTTTCGCGGTAGACCTCGATGTCCTCGGGCGAGAAGGCGCCCGAGCGGGCCGACGTTCTCTGGAACATGCGCCCGATGCGACGGGCGTCGGCCCCGAACATCCGCTCGGGGAGACCGCGAATCTGGAAGAACACCGCGTACCAGGATCGTGCGCGCTGCCGCCAGCTCATGCTGCCTCTCGCGGCCCCCACGTGCGGGATGTTCATCACGACCAGCCGCTCGAGGGGCCGCAGACGCCGCATCGCGAAGTGCCACGCAATGAGCCCGCCCCAGTCGTGGGCGACCAGGGTCGTGGACGTCGCACCCGATGCGTCGATCAGGCCGGCCACGTCGTCCATCAGGTGCTCGATTGCGTAGTCCGCAATCGCCGTCGGGCGAGAGCTCTGGCCGTAGCCACGCAGGTCCGGGGCCCAGACGCGGTATCCCAGCCGTGCGAGGAGGGGCATCTGCAGACGCCAGGAGTACCAGCACTCGGGAAAGCCGTGCAGACACAGGGCGAGCCGCTCGCCCTCGCCGACAGCGGCGACGTGGAAGCGCTGGCCGTTGGCCTCCACGAGCTCGTGCCGGATCTCGGGGCTTTCGGGTGTCGCGTTCAACGCGCTCGACCCTAGCAGGGGGCCGATGGATCCTCTCGCCACCGAGAGCCGAGGATCCCCTCAAGGTCCCGCCTCGATGCGTCGATGCCGAGGTGCCGCGCGAGTCTCGAATCGGGCCCCGTGGACCCTCTGCATCGCCTCCCAGGCCCCTTCGGCTCGATCTTCGTCTCGACCCCAGGCCCCCGGGAGCCCGATCATGATCCACCCGCTCCGCACCGCACTCGCCTTCGTCATCGCCGCGACGGGATGCGCCTCGGTTCCCGAAGCCGACTGGCTGACCACCCTCCGCGCCCGGGAGGCGGATCCGATCGCCTTGGAGAGTCTCGAGAGCGACGACGGTTTCTTCCGCGCCGAGATTCCGGCGCGGCGCGTGGGTGAGATCACGAACGAGGGCGACGCCTACGGATTGCGCATCGACGCCGGCAGCGAGACCCCCATCGATTGCTGGGTGTATCGGGGCGGGGTGGACTTCGCGTCTTCCCTCGGTGCTCTGTCCGAGTCGAGCTTCGACGCCATCTCCGAGGGACTCGGCCCGATCGAGCAGCGCCAGATCGAGGGCGTAGACGCCGGCGTCCTGGGCGAGAGCCCGTTCCTCAGCGTGAGCTGGCTGTATCGGGTCTCCGCCGAAGAGGGTCCGCAGGTGGGCGAGATCAAGCACGTGATCGCGAGCAAGGGGGGACGCGGTCTCTACTGCCAGCAGAACGAGCTCGGCTATGAGCAGACCTTCCGTCGGGTCGTGAGCGCGCTGCTCGCGAGCCTCGAGTACGCCGAGGCCCCCGAGCGCGAGCCCTACTTCACCCAGGTCTCTACGCTGACCGTGCTCGGGATGCGCGTAGGTCTCGAGCGGACCACCCTCACCCGCGACGCCGACGGCGATACGCGAGTCGACACCGCCACGTCCTACGTGGTGCCGGGGGCCGCCGACACCCTGCAGGTCACCGACACCTTCGGCGTGGAGTTCGCCCGCGTCGATGGCGCCTTGATCAATCAGCTCCACGTCGAGACCTCGAACGGAGAGCTCGTGAGCCAGCTCGAGCTCAATCCCTCACCCGACGGAGCCTGGCTCGTCGATGGGACCTTCCAATCGAGGCCGCTCTCGACCCAGTTCCACTCCACGGATCATCCGAGCTCCTGGCTCGGCGAGGCCCTGGCATTGCGAGACACCATTGCCGAGTCCGGGGTCGGCGGGAAGATCACCGTAGCCCGCTGGATTCCCCAGGCGGATCCCACCCGGCTCCTCGACCAGAAGATGTCGATCGAGCGCCGTGTCGAGCCGGATCAGTTCGGCGCACACCTGGCCACGGCGGGTCTCGAGGCCGATCTGGTGGTCGATCCCGAGGGCTCGGTCGCGTCGAGCTCCGTCGAGCTCGGATCCGGAAGCCTCGAGATCGAGCGCGTCTACGTCGGCGGAGAGTTCTGACTCCTCGCTTTTTCGCGGGGCGCGCCTCGAGGGCGCTTCGGCGATCCGCGCCGTCCCTCGACCGATCGGCGATCGGCCCGCGGGGCACCGGGCACTCGGCACCTACGTGCGGGAGAGCGCGATCTCGGCGAGGCCGTCGGATTCCAGACCCAGGGGCATCGCAAGCAGGTTGAAGTAGTTGCCGACGGCGTTGAGCCAGGTGAGCTCGACGATCTCCCGCTCGTCGAAGTGCTCGCGCAGCGTCTCGAAGGTGGCATCGCTCACGTGGCGCTCGCGCGTCGCTTCCGCGGTGTAGGCGAGGGCGGCGCGCTCGCGCTCGCTGAAGTGGGAGCTCGTCGCGAAGGACGCCAGGTCTTTCCACTTCTCACGACCGAGCTTTGCCTGCACGGCCTGGGCCAGATGCAGGTCTGCGCAGAACGAACAGCCGTTCAGTATCGAGGACTGGCTCGTGACGAGGAGCGTGAGCTCCCGGTCGAGGGAGAGCCCGAACTCCAGGGTGCGCACGATGGAGAAGCCCACGCGAGCAATGCGCGACGAACGCGAGTAGACGGTCTTGAGTGGACTGATCACGGCGCCCATCTGCCGTCGGCTCATCCAGTAGGCGAGCTTCATCAGGAGTCCCTTGGGTCGATCGATCGGTGCGAGACGCATCAGGTCCTCCCGGTCTGGGCGCGGCGCAGTCGGGCGCTCGCCACGAGGAGCACGACGGCCGGCAGATAGACCCCCGGCAGGTCGAGCCACCAGTGATCGCTCCCGAGGAAGCCACGCAGGGTGTCGTAGATGTGGAGCACCGCGTGGGCGACCAGGAATACGGTTGCCGTCGCGACGAGGGGCCAGCGCCAGCGCGGTGAGAACGCCGCCCACACCAGGGCTACCCCGGCGGTGAGGAAGGCGCAGCCGATGTCGCGCACGAAGTGGGCGTTGAAGGGCCCGGTGTCCGGCACCGCCGCCGGCAGATCCGTGTACCAGTGCATCGGCCCGCCGAGCATCCAGAGGGCGTTGCCCACGGAGCCCAGGCCGAGGACCAGGTAGATCCAGCCCTCGAGTCCAAGCGCGCGCTGCGTCGTCACGGTGGCCATCCCCCTTCTCGATGCCCCCCCCGAGAAGGCGCGCCGGCGAGCACCCGACCAAGCTAATGGATCCAATCCGAATCCAAAAGATCCGATCTGGATCCATCCCGGGATCCACTCAGCCCGCGAAACCGAGGAAGAAGGAGCCGAGGGTCGCCGCCAGGGCGCCGGCGAAAGCGAGGCGCAGGGGGAGCAGACGGGGCGCAGCAAGAGCGTCGTCGACCCGGGCGGCGCCGCTGGCGAAGAAGATCGCCAAGGGGGCAACCAGGCAGAGCGCATAGGACGCCTTGGCCTGGGCGAAGAAGGGCAGGCGCAGGGTGAGGAAGGCGAGGGAGAAGACGACCGCATAGCTGGCGGTGAGCAGGAAGGAGAAGGCGATGCGCCGGCTCCGATCCGGATCGCGCAGGGCGCCGACGAGCGCCTGCGCCGCCCCGAGGATCAGGAGCGCCGTGGCGAGGACGCCCAGCAGGTAGCCCGCCGACATGTAGTCATAGCTCCAGAGGCCGTGACGATCGGAGGGGAAGACCCGGCCCGCGATGCCTCCATCCCCCCAGAAGGTGGAGTACACGCCGTCCCAGAAGGAGTGGAAGCCGGCGAGATAGGGATGCCGCAGCGATTCCCCGAAGCCCGTGTAGTAGGCGAGGCTGTGGAAGCCGGGTTGCTGCCACCACGCGTGGTCGATGCCGGGCATCCGCCCCCAGTTGCCGAGGATCGGCGTCCCGAAGTGGATGACGTTGCGCGCGTAGTAGGCCCCGGCGATCACGACCATGAGGCCGCCCGCCACGGCGAGTCGAACCACGACCCGCCGGAACGCAGGGCGTTCGAGGGCCAGGCCCTTCGCGGCCAGGAAGAAGAGCGCGACCGGGGCGAGGGCGAGGGCCGTGAACTTCGTCAGTGCAGCGAGACCGAACCACAGACCGACCAGGACCGCATGGCGCAGCTCGAGCCGCGGTGCGAGCAGGGCATCGACCGTGGCGAGCAGGGCCAGACTCGCGAGCAGGGCGTGGAGCGTCTCGTTCGTGAAGTAGGCGGCGCTGTAGAGATTCACGGGAAGCACCGCGGCGAAGAGGACCGCCAGGAACGCCACCCGGGGCTCGCCCGGGTACAGCCGCGCCGCGAGAGAGCGGGTGACGAACACACAGCCCAGGCCCGCGAGCCATGGCAGAGCCCGTAGCGCCCAGTCGCCCAGGGGCGCGACGAGTGCGGCGATCGCGTAGAAGAGCGGGGGGTGGAACATCGACCAGCCGTCGGTGGCGAGCGGCACCGCGAGCTCGGTACGGATGAAGTCGACGTAGGCCAGGTGGTGACGCGCGTCGAAGCCCACCAACAGGGGCAGGCGCAGGCCCTTGCGCGCCAGGAGACCCGCCCAGGCGAGGCTGGCTGCAAGGAGCGCCAACGCCGGCAGCCACGGGACGACGCGCGACGCCCGGCTCCGAAGGAGCCCGCCCCGCGCGAGGGCTCCCAGAGCGAGGAGTCCCAGCAGGACCGTCGCACAGCGCAGCAGGCCCTCGAGCGGCGTCTCGACCGCGAAGGAGGCGGGGTTCACCCGGGTGTCGTCGGCGGCGATCGCCGCCCCCACGGGCTGGTCGTCGAGGGAGACGTACCAGCTCTCGCCGCTTCGCAGCGGCGGGTCGAGTCCCTCGCTCTCCAGGGAGAGCAGCGCGGGACCGTTGCGATGGGACGCGACCACCCGCAGCTCGTTCTCACCGACCCGCAGCAGCGACGTCACGTCGATGCGCCGCGGGCGGCGCCAATCCTCGGCCTCGCTGCTGCGACCGCCCTCCGGGACCGCGCCGTTCACGGTCATGCCGAAGCGCCGCAGCCCGCGCACCACGAGCACGACCCGCGGCGGGACCTCGGCCAGCGCGAGCCGGCGGGAGAAGGCCGTGACCGGCGGCTCGGCGCGGCCCCACTGCTCGAGGCCCGCGGACACGGGAGTCGGCGCCATGATCCAGGGCGCGGAGCGCGACGGGGTGAGGAAGACCACCCGCGACGACGCCACGACGTGGACGCCCGCGACCCCGAGCGAGCCCACGAGCAGGGCGAGCGCTCCCGCTCGCTGGATCCACCCCCAGCCGACCCGCATGGCAGCGAGGGTAGCCGAGCTAACCTCTGCCGATGCCGGGGGCCCCATGTCTCGTAATCGAATCGCAATCGGCGTGTCCGCCGCGATCCTGTGGATCGCCGGGCCCTCGGCGGCGGCCGAGCAGCTCGTCGACGGAATCGCCGCCCAGGTCGGGACCCGGATCGTCCTGATCTCCGAGGTCCTGCGGGCCATCGGTCCCCAGGAGGCGGCGATGCGAGAGCAGGGCGCGCCCGAGCGGGAGGTCGCGAAGCTCCGGGCCGAGGCCCTCGAGCGCCTGATCGAGGCGCGCCTCATCGAGGGGGTGGTCGCGCAGCTCGAGCTCTACGCCCGGGAGGAGGAGATCGACGCCACGATCGAGACGATCGCCCAGGAGAACGGGCTCACCCTCGAGCAGCTCTACGCGAGCGTGCTCTTTCACGGGATGTCGCGCGAGGGCTATCGCGACCAGATCAAACAAGACCTGGAGCGACGCAACGTGGTGCAGGGAATCGTCGGCGCCGATATCGAGATCGAGGAGTTCGAGATTCGCGCCCTCTACGACAGGGAGTTCGGCGACATGCCCGAGCACACCGACGTCGTTCGCGTGCGCCAGATCCTCGTCTCTTTCGGCGGACCGTCGAAGCGCAACGCCGAGGAGGCCTGTGCGATCGTTCGCGACACGCGCGAGCGCGCCCTCGCCGGTGAGGACTTCGAGGTCCTCGCCCGGGAGATCTCCGAGGTCGCGCCCAGCGACGGGGGCGACATCGGCTGGCTCGAACGCGACCAGCTCGCCGACTGGATGGACGAGGCCATCGGTCCCCTCGAGCCCGGCGGCATCAGCGAGATGGTCGTGCTGCCCTTCGGCTGCTCCGTCCTGCGCCTGGAGGAGGCACGCGAGATCCAGCGCCTCACCTACGAGCAGGCGAAGCCCCGCCTCCACGAGCAGCTCTGGAGCATGCAGATGGAGGATGCCTACCGCGAGTGGATCGAGGAGCTCCGGTCGGAGACCTACATCGACCGCCGGGGCTACTTCGCCGACGCGGCGCAGTTCGGGGCACCGACCTTCCCGATTGCCGGAGCCGAGGAGCCCGAAGCCCCGTGACCGCGCCCCTGGCGAACGCCCCCACCCACATCGAGATCCGCGGGGCCAGGGAGCACAA
>CALDCK010000384.1 GCA_937937315.1 uncultured bacterium | reverse complement strand
TACGAGGCCGAGTATCCCTACAGCCCCAGTGGGAAGATGCCCGGACCGGAGAACTCTCCGATCCCCGATCCGCTGATCTGGCTCACCTATGTGGCGGCGGCGACGAAGAAGATCAAGCTCGGCACCGGGATCCTGATCCTGCCCCAGCGCCATCCCGCCTACGTGGCGAAGGAGGTCGCCACCCTGGACGTGCTGTCGAAGGGCCGCGTGATCCTCGGCATCGGCATCGGCTGGCTCGAGGAGGAGTTCGCGGCCCTGGGCATTCCCTTCGAGAGCCGCGTGGCACGCACCGAGGAGGCCTGTCAGGCGCTGCGCACGCTGTGGAAGCCCGGCGCGCACGCGTTCAAGGGCGACCACTTCTCCTGGAACGCATTGGAGTCGAACCCGAAGCCCGTCCAGGAGCGGATCCCGATCGTGGTCGGGGGTCACGTGAAGGGCGCCGCCCGCCGGGCGGCCCGCGTGGGAGACGGCTTCTTTCCCATGAAGACCGAGGGCGGCCGCCTCGAGGAGCTGCTCGACGCCATGGGCGACGAGTGCGCGAAGGTCGGCCGGGACCCCGCGGAGATCGAGATCACGACGGCGAGCCCGGGCAACGATCTCGACGCGATTCGCAGGCTCGAGGACCAGGGCGTCTCGCGCCTCGCGATCGGCCCGCCGGGCTTCGACCGTGAGGCCATCAAGCGCGGCCTCGGCGAGCTGGCGGAGAAGGTGATCTCCAAGCTTTGAGGGCCTGCGGCGCTCGGGGCGTCGGTCGTCAGGCGGGGAAGGCGGCGATCACGTCGTCGGCGAAGCGCCGCATGCCGTCCTTCTTCTCCTCCAGATCCTGCGTGTCTCCGTGATAGAAGATCCAGGGCAGGGTGAGGATGTGGGTGACCCCCGCCTCGGCGAGCCCCGCATAGCCCTCGAGGGTGAAGGCGTCGCTCGCACTGGCCATGACATCGAAGGGCTCGCCCTCGCGCCCCAGATCGGCGCGGTGCGCGCGGACCTTCTCGATACACCCGCGGATCTCGGCGCTGGTCTGGAGATCCGAGAGCCAGCCGTCGTTGCGCGCGGCGCGGCGCAGGGCCGCGTCGGAGATGCCGCCCACCCAGATCGGGATGGGCGCCGCCGGCGCGGGGTTCATCTCCAGCCGGTCGAAGCGGTAGTGCTCGCCCTCGTGCTCGACCATCTCGCCGCTGAAGAGCTTGCGCAGCACGCCGATCATCTCGTCGGTGCGCCGCCCGCGGGTCCGGAAGTCCTGGCCCATCAGCGAGTACTCGATATTCGACCAGCCGACGCCGAGGGTGAGAGTGACCCGGTCGCCCGACAGGACCGCCGCGGTCGAGATCGCCTTCGCCGCGAGGAAGGGGTTGCGCATGGCGAGCACGAAGACGTTGTTGGTGAAGCGCAGCCGGGTCGTCGCGGCGGCGCAGGCCCCGATCGCCACCCAGGGATCGACCCAGGGCGTGAAGGCCTGCCAGCGCCGGGTCCCGTCCGCCGTATAGGGATAGGGCGTGTCGATCCTCTCCGGGTGGACGACGTGGTCCGGGAAGGACATGGCGGTGAAGCCGCACTCCTCCGCCGTGACGGCGAGAGAAATCAGGTGCTGCGGATCGTTGAAGGCGGCCGACAGGACGAACTTCACGGGCAGTTCCGAACGTACCGGTGGCCCTTCGACGTGTCGAGGCGCGGGCACACGGAGTAGGATGAGGCTTGAGCGGAGGAGGAGCGATGGGTCGCATCGGCATTTCGTTTCCCCTCGAGACCGTGCCCCTGCTCGAGCAGAAGAGCTGGGTGCAGGAGCTCGAGGCGATGGGTTACGCGGACCTCTGGTCCCTCGAGGCCCAGGACATCGACGGATTTACCCCCCTGGTCCTGGCGTCCCAGTGGACGAGCTCGATGCGACTCGGCTGCGCGCTCTTCCCGGTGCAGACCCGCGGCCCGGCGCTGATGGCGATGAGCGTGGCGGGAATCTGCCACGCGGCCCCCGGCCGGTTCGTGATGGGCATCGGCTCCTCGTCGGAGTTCATCGTCCAGTACTGGAACTCGGTCCGCTTCGAGAAGCCGTACCAGTACACGCGCGACATGGCGCTCTTCCTGCGAGAGGTGCTCACCGGCGCGCGGATCAATCGCGACTACGAGTGCTTCAGCGTGAAGGGCTTCCACCTGCGGCGCCCCGTCGAGCAGCCGCCCCCGATCCTGTTGGGCGCGCTGCGTCCGGGCATGTTGGAGCTTTCGGGTCGGGTCGGGGACGGCGTGATCCTCAACTGGGTGACCCCCGAAGATCTGCCCACGATCTTGCCCCATGTGCGCAAGCACAGCGGAAACGGGGAGGTGGCGGTGCGCATCGTCGTCTGTCCCTCGGGCGAGAAGGACCGCGAGCGCGCCCGGAACGTCGCCAGGGGCTGGATCGCCGGCTACTTCAGCGTCCCCACCTATCGCGCCCAACAGGAGTGGCTCGGTCGCGGCCCGGCCCTGGACCGGATGTGGAAGCTCTGGGGCGAGGGAGACCGGGGGGGCGCGATGGGTGCCGTTCCCCTGGAGGTGGTGGACTCCCTCTTCTTGACCGGCGAGCCCGAGCGGGTCCGAGAGGAGATCGACCGCTACTTCGCCGCCGGTGTCGACAGCGTGATCCTCGGCATCCTCGAGGGCGCCGTCGATCCGCGTGAGGCCTCGCGTTGGCTCGCGCCGCGCTGATCGCCGCGGGATCTAGGGTCCAGCGGTCAGCGAAGCCGGTACGTCGGTGAGGCCGTAGAGCGCGACACAGTTGTCGCGCAGCATGCGTCGGACCTCGCTCCGCGGCACGCCGTGGAAGACGCGCTCGATCGTCACCGACGAGTTCGGCCAGTCGGTGCCGCTGTGGGGGTAGTCGGTCGACCACATCAGGTGCTCGCCGTTCATGCGGTGTCGGAGCTCGATGCCGGAGCGGTCCACCATGAAGGTGGCGTAGAAGTTGCGATGGAAGATCTGGCTCGGGAGCTGGGACATCTCCTTGTGGGCGCCGGTCCACCAGCGGTAGCGGCGGAACATGTCGTCGCTCTGCTCGAGGAGCGTCGGGATCCAGCCGATGTTGGCCTCGACGAGCACGATGCGCAGATCCGGGAAGCGCTGGAAGATGCCGGAGAAGAGCAGGTCGCAGGCCACGTCGAGGGTCTGCCCTCCCGCCTTCGTCCAGGCGGCGCGGGCGACGAAGGCGAGCGACGGGCTCCAGACCTTCTCCCGAGCCTTTGGCGTTCCCCCGGGCTGACGCTTCAGGAAGCTGCCGATGTGGACGGCGATCGGGAAGCGCGCCTCCTGGGCACGCGACCAGAAGGGCTCGTCTTCGGCCATCGGGACGAGAGAGCCGTTCGGGAAGGAGGAGAGGACCGCGCCCCGGTGGCCGTCCTTCATCGCGCCCTCGAGCTCGGCGAGGGCGTCCTCGATTCCTGTGGTGGGGACGATGGCCTGGGAGACGAGGCGTCCACCGGAGCCCTTGCAGAAGGCGCGGATCCAATCGTTGTAGGCGCGCACGCAGGCGAGCTGGAGCTCGCGCTCGTCGGAGTAGATGCGCGCTCCGGTGAGGGTGACGCTCGGGTAGAGCACCTGAGCGTAGATGCCGTCGGCGTCCATGTCGGCGAGGCGCGCCTGGGTGTCGAAGCTGCCGGGGCGCATCGTCTCGTAGGTCTGACCCATCGGCGCAAACTGGAAGTAGCTCTGCCCGGCGGTTGCGGTGAGTCCGACGGGCCAGGTGTGCTGGCCGCCGTCGAAGTGCCAGAGATCCCCCTTCTCGGTGTGGACGAGCTTCGGCGCCCGCTCCTTCCACTTCGCCGGGACCGCGTCCTGCCAGAGATCCGGCGGCTCGTTGACGTGGGCGTCGGCGTCGACGATCGGATAGTCGATGCTCGATACGTCGTGGAAGAGATCGGTGGCATTCGCCATGGGGCCTCCCTGGGCGCCCAGGGTACCACCCGGCGGCTCGGGCTCTCGGGGCTCGCGCTACCCGGAGAGCTGGATCGGCAGCGTGGCGTAGCCCTGGACGAATTCGGTGCGGTGGCGCTCGGCCCGCGCGAGATCGAGGCCGTACTCCGGCGCGCGCGCCAACAGCTCCTCGAGGGCGATCCGGCCCTCGGCCTTCGCGATGTGGAGGCCCAGGCACGAGTGGGTGCCGTGTCCGAAGCCGAGGGTGCGGGGCGGGCGTCGGCGGAGATCGAAGATGTCCGGGGCGTCGAACTCGCGCTCGTCCCGATTCGCCGACGCGTAGAGGAAGACCACGACCTGCCCCTCCCGGAACGTCTCTCCGTGGAACTCCACCGGGCGCAGCAGGGTGCGTCCCAGGATCTGGGTCGGCATGTCGATGCGCAGGCCCTCGAGGAAGGCGTCGGGGGCGAGGCCGGGGTCGGCGGCGACGGCGGCGCGCTGGTCCGGGTGCTCGAAGAGCCGCACCGCCAGGTTCGCGAAGACCTTGGGGAAGGTGTCGGTGCCGCCCACCAGCAGCATGATCATGTGGGAGGCGATGGCGGCGTCGTCGAGGCCGCCGGCTCCGGTGTCGAACTCGAGGAGCATGTCGAGAGGGTGCTCGCCGCACGTTCCCGCCGCGCGGCGCTGGGCGGCGAGCTCGGCGAAGTAGGCGCCCATCTCCCCCATGGCGGCGAGGCCGTCGTCGGTCATGCCGTCGACTCCTTCGACCCGGCCCATGAAGCGCTGGACCAGGTCGTAGAGCATGTCGCCGTCCTCGCGCGGGAAGCCGGCGACGAGGGATGCGACCTGGGTCGCCATCCGCATCCCCACGTCCCAGACCAGATCGCCCGCGCCACGCTCGCGAACGTCGTCGAGGGCTGCCCCGGCGATGGCCCGGAGCTCGGGCTCGAGGGCCTTCGCCCGTGCCGGCGCGAAGAAGGGTCGGAGCGCCCCGCGCAGGCGCGTGTGATCCGGCGGATCCATCGTCGCGATCATCGGCGTGACCGGCTGCACGCGGGTGAGGATCTGGGGCGGCGCGGTCCCCTGGGCGACCGAGTAGGACTTCGTGTCCATCAGTGCCTTCCAGATGTCCTCGAAGCGCGAGAGGGCCCAGGCGTCGTAGTCGGCCAGGGGGTAGGCGGGCGCCTCGTCGCGCAGGCGCCGGTAGATGGGATGGGGATCCGTCATCACTTCGGGGGAGAAGGGGCTGTACTCGACCACCGGGGCACCTCGCCAGGAATCTGGCTCCAGACGATTATGCCGCGGCCCCGAGCCCCTATCATCCGGCCGCCCTGCTGGACTCTGGAGGACCCCCATGGCCGACGCCCCCGTGCTTCGCGAGCTGGATGATGGCGTGCTGCTCGTGACCTTGAACCGACCGCGCAAGCGCAACGCCTTCGACGACCCCCAGTGGGACGGCTTCCGCGACGCCCTGCGCGATGCCAGCGCCGATCCGGCCGTAGCGGTCATGGTGCTGACCGGCGCCGGAGACGACTTCTCGGCGGGTCAGGACCTCGCGGCCTTCGGGGGAGCCGCCGAGCCGCGGGAGGATGGTCATCCCAACGGCTACGCCGGCGCCGCGAGGGCCCTCGCCGCCTTCGACAAGCCCCTGGTGGCGGCGGCGAAGGGCGTCGCCGTCGGAGGAGGCGCCACGATCCTCTTCCACGCAGACCTGCTCTACGTCGGCGAGAGCCTGCGCATGCGCCTGCCCTTCGTGAGCCTGGGTCTCGTGCCGGAGTTCGCCGCCAGCTATCTGCTCCAGGCCCGCATCGGATCCCGACGAGCCGCCGAGCTCTTCTACACCGCCGAGTGGATCGATGCCGCCCGGGCCGTAGAGGTAGGCATCGCAACCGCCGCACACCCCGACGCCGCGCTCCTGGACGTCGCCCTGGCCAAGGCCCGCGAGATCGCGAAGTATCCGGTCTCGGCTCTCCAGGCGACGAAGCGGACCCTGCTCCAGGCCCACGAGGTCGGGGTCCGGGCCGCCTTCGAGGCCGAGGACGCCGGCATGCAGGCCCAGGCTGGCTCACCGGAGAACATCGAGGCGGTCCGCGCCTTTCTCGAGAAGCGCGAGCCGGACTTCGGCCAGTTCCGCAGATCCTGATTCAGCGCGGGCGGATCTCGGTCCCCATTCCGGCCGTGATGAAGAAGGCGGTGGCCGCGCCCTCCACGTCGGCGGTGTGCCACACGCCGGGTGGATTGACGATCGCATGACCTGCCTCGAGGGTGGCCGTCCGGACCCCGCCGTCGACCTCCTGATGCAGGGTGATGCGTCCCTCGAGACAGACCACCAGCTCCTCGCCCTTGGGGTGCATCTCCCAGGTCTCCCAGGGCGATGACATGCGGTGGATGGTGACGAGCCGCCCCTCGGCGCCGTCGTCGGCGACACTCGCGCCGTAGCGTTCGTACCACTCCATGCTTCCGTCGAACTCGGGCAGACGCTTCACCACAGCACCCATTCCCAGGTGGACGGGGAAGCGTCCCAGATCGAACGTGTCTCCACTCATCGCGGACGTCCCGGGTCGCCGACGTGCTCGTCGGGGCGTCCAGTATAGATTGGGCGGGCTCCTCGAGGCTCCCGGGCCGGGGCCCGCTATGCTCTGCCGCTCGCGATCCCCCGGTGGCCTCCAGTATGACGCGTCAGATCCTCGTCACGAACGCACTGCCGTACGTGAACGGCGACATCCACCTCGGCCATCTGGTCGAGCACGTCCAGACCGACGTCTGGGTGCGCTTCCAGCGCATGCGCGGTCACGAGGTGCGGGCCTTCTGTGGCGACGACACCCACGGCACCGCGACGATGATCCGCGCCCGGCAGGAGGGGCGCGAGCCCGAGGCGCTCCTCGAGGAGATGAACGAGAGGCACCGCGAGGATCTCGCCGCCTTCGACGTGATCTACGATCACTACGGCAGCACCCACAGCCCTTCGAACCAGAAGCTGGTGAACGAGATCTGGGAGGCGCTTCGCGGGGCGGGCCATGTCGCGGAGCGCGACGTCACCCAGCTCTTCGACCCGGAGACCGGGGTCTTCCTGGCCGACCGCTTCGTGAAGGGGACCTGCCCGCGGTGCAGCGCCGAGGATCAGTACGGCGACTCCTGCGAGTCCTGTGGCGCCGCCTATCGCCCGGAGGAGCTCTCGAACCCGGTGAGCGCCCTCTCCGGCGCCGTCCCGGAGCTGCGGACGGCGCCCCACTTCTTCGTCACGCTCGAGGACTTCCGCGCCTTCCTCGAGGAGTGGACCCAGCGAGAGGGTGTGCTCCAGCCGGAGATCGCGAACTGGCTGATGGGGTCGTTCCTGTCCGAGCCCCTGCGCGACTGGGACGTCAGTCGGCCCGCGCCCTACTTCGGCTTCGAGATCCCCGACGCACCGGGTCACTTCTTCTACGTCTGGCTCGATGCTCCGGTGGGTTATATGAGCAGCACCTGGGACTGGTGCGAACAGACCGGTGAGGACTTCGATCGCTGGTGGCGCAACCCGGAGTGCGAGATCCATCACTTCATCGGAAAGGACATCGCCTACTTCCACACCCTCTTCTGGCCGGCGATGTTGAAGACGGCGGGTCAGCCCCTGCCCCGTCGGGTGCACGTCCACGGCTTCCTCACGGTGAACGGCGAGAAGATGAGCAAGAGCAAGGGCACCTTCGTGCTCGGCCGCACCTACGCCGAGCACCTGAGCCCGCACTACCTGCGCTACTACCTCGCGAGCAAGCTCTCGGATCGCGTGACCGACATCGACCTCAACCTCGAGGAGTTCACCGCGAAGGTGAATGCAGACCTGGTGGGGAAGGTCGTGAACCTGGCGAGCCGGACCGCCCGCTTCCTGAAGAACGACTCCCTGACCGAGGTCTATCCCGACGACGGAGGCCTGTTCGAAGCCGGCGCCGCCGCCGCCGAGGAGATCGCTGCGGCCTACGAGGCCTGCGACTCGGGGCGCGCCTGCCGGATCGTCATGGGCCTCGCGGACCGGGCGAACGAGTACGTGGAGGCGAAGGCGCCCTGGGCGCTGCGCAAGCAGCCGGGGAAGGAGGAGGAGGTGCGCGCCGTGTGCAGCGTTGCACTCAACCTCTTCCATCAGATCACCACCTACCTCGACCCGGTCCTCCCGCGACTCGGAGAGGGGGCCCGCGCCCTGCTCGGTGTGGAGGGTCCCCCCCGCTGGGACGCCGCCGCCGTGCCCCTGACGGCGCGGCCCGTGGCGCCCTTCCGCCATCTGATGCAGCGGGTCGACCCGGAGCGGGTGGAGGCGGTGGTCGCGGCCAGCGCATCTTCCGAGGCGAGCTGAGGGCCCACGAGACCCGCTGCGTCGGGTAGACTGCCGGCGATCTCCTTCCCCTTCGCCGATGCCCCGCCATCGATGGGAGTCCCCATGAGCGTCGCCCTGAATTCGCCGCTTCGATCCGTCCCGAGCACCGACGTCGAGCGCATCCCCGGCCTCGTCGCCGACCTGCGCACCCACTTCGATGCTGGCCACACCCGCTCCCTCGCCTGGCGAAAGCAGCAGATCGAGCGCCTGCGCAGCATGATTCGCGAGCACGGCGACGAGTTCGCCGAGGCTCTGCACGCGGATCTGCGCAAGCCGCCCCTCGAGGCCTGGGCGGCGGATCTGGGTCAGGTGACCGTCGAGGCCTCCCTGGCCCTGAAGAATCTGAAGCGCTGGACGCGGCCCGAGCGCGCGGGACTGATCCCGATCCCGGGCCGCTCGCGGATCGTGCGGGAGCCCCTCGGTGTGGTGCTGATCATCGCACCCTGGAACTACCCGGTCGGACTCCTGCTCTCGCCGCTGGTCGGCGCTCTCGCCGCCGGAAACTGCGCCGTGCTGAAGCCTTCGGAGGTGACGATGCACACCTCCGCCGTGCTCGCTCGCCGCATCCGCGAGACGCTGGATCCCGACGCGGTGCGGATCGTGGAAGGCGGCGTCGACGAGACCACGGCGCTGCTGGCCCAGCGCTTCGATCACGTCATGTACACCGGAGGCGGCAGAGTCGGTCGCGTGGTGATGCGGGCCGCCGCGGAGAACCTCACGCCGGTCACCCTCGAGCTGGGCGGGAAGAGCCCGTGCATCGTCGACGCGGACGTGGATCTACCGGTGGCCGCGCGACGCATCGCCTGGGGGAAGTTCCTGAACGCGGGACAGACCTGCGTCGCCCCGGACTATGTGCTGGTGCACGAGAGCCGCGAGCAGGAGCTGATCGAGCAGATCGGGGTCGCGGTGCGCGAGTTCTACGGCGCCGACCCGAAGAGCTCGCCGGACTTCGCGCGGATCGTGACTCCCCAGCATCACGAGCGCCTGAAGGGCCTGCTCGGGAGCGGTGAGGTCGCTCTCGGGGGCGGTGTCGATGCCGACGACCGCTACATCGAGCCGACCGTGCTGCGCGGCGTCTCCCCGGACTCGCCGGTGATGCAGGATGAGATCTTCGGTCCGATCCTTCCCATACTGACGGTGCGCAGCCGCCAGGAGGCGATCGACTTCGTCAACGCCCGGGAGAAGCCCCTCGCGCTCTACGCCTTCACGAACGATCCGGAGTTCGAGCGGCAGGTGGTGGAGCAGACGAGCTCCGGTGGCATGTGCGTGAACGGCACCATCCTCCACATCGGGAACTCGGCAATGCCCTTCGGCGGCGTCGGAGAGAGCGGAATGGGTGGGTACCACGGGCGCCACACCTTCGAGACCTTCAGCCACCGCAAGGCGGTCATGACCCGCGGCGTGCGCTTCGACCCGAAGCTGATGTATCCGCCCTACTCGGAGCGGAAGACGCGCATGCTGAAGCGGTTCTTGTAGAGGCCCGGCTGCCCTTCGAGTCGAGGAGTCGAGGAGGCGCGTCCGGGGCGAGGTCGGCGGCGACGGATGGCTCGCCGGATCGCGGGCTCTCTCGGGAGGCCGCTCGCGCGCCACTTTCACCTGCCGTGCCGAGGGCGCGCTTGGGGCTGCGCTGAATTCCGCCGCCGTCGACCTCGCCCCGGACGC
>CALDCK010000383.1 GCA_937937315.1 uncultured bacterium | reverse complement strand
TCGGCTTCGAGGCGGCGCTGTTGGCCGGCGACGAAGTCCATTCCGTGACGCTCTGCGATGCGTGTCTCCAGGCCCGGAAGTGATCTCGACCCGTCGACGGCGGCGTCCTCTCCGTAGAAGAAGCCGGAGCCGCGCAGCTGGAGCGCCGCCGTGACCCCGGTCGGTTCCTCGGCAAGCCCTTCGAGGAGAACGCGATCGCGGCGCTGCTCGTCGAGCCTGGCGAACTGGCGGTTCTCCTTCAGGAAGCGCCGGTTGAAGTGATTCCGGATGGCCTCTGCCACGGGCGCGGCGGTCTCGATTCGGGCGATGTGGAGCGTCCGGTTCTCGAGGACGGTGTAGAGGTACCGGAACTCGTCCCAGCGCGTGCGCCGCAAGCGGAGCGTGTCGAACTGGTGGTTCTGGAAGTCGAAGACGTCGTCGCCGACACGCAGGGCGCCGTGGCCCCCGGCCGAGCTTCCGGCGTTGGGCTCGATATAGACGTACTCGAGTCCCTCCGCGGCAGCCGCCCCTGCGAGCAGCCCCTGAGCCAGCAGGGCGGCCAGGAGGGTGAGCCAAGACTTCCGCGAAGAGGCTCGGGAGCCGAGGCGCGGCGCTGGGAAGGCGCTCGATCGGGCCCTGGCAGCGCCAGGGCGATCGAGAGGAGCGCAGCCAGCGGTGATGCATCGGTTTCCGACCGACGGGTCGGTCTTGGGTCGCCCTCCCAGGCCTCTACGCAGCCGGCTCATCGCGTCGCGGTGCGCTCATAGCCCCAGCGGATCAGCTCGAGCCTTCGGAAGTCCTCGTCGGCCATGGCGATGGCCAGCTCCTGGACGCGCACCTCGGCCGCCCGAGAGACCGCCAGGCCGCGCCCGATTGCCACGTAGGTGGCGTCTAGCCGCTCCCAGTCCGTCACACCGTAGCTCTCGGCGACGGCGCTGAGGTCGCGCTGGAGGGTGGGGAGGGTCTCGTTCGAGGTTGCGAATCGGGCGGTGGTATCGCGGATGTCGCGCTGGTAGGAGGTCTCCTCGGCGTCCTCCCCGTCTCCCTTGTCTCCCTCGTCTACCTCGTCCCCCCCGGAGCTCGCGGAGGAGGATTTGAAGGGGCTCGAGCTGCTCTTCGAGGAGCTCTCGGAGCTCGCCTGGGTGGTGGAGCTCTTCGAACATCCAGCTCCAAGGGCCAGGGAGAGAACGGCGAGGAGGGCCAGGGTGAAGCGGATCGACATGCGGGTCTCCTTGTGCGGATCGAAGGGGCTGGGATGATCGCGATTCTCGAAAGGAATTGCACGTGCCGTCAGATGGGAGCCGCGGCTTCCGGGGTGCTCGGAGATGGCTCGGGCTCGAGGGCGATGCGAAGCGTCACGACGGCGATGAAGAGCAGCGTGGCGAGACTCATCCACGCGGTGACCACGTCCCGGTCGGTGCCGCCCCAGATGCCCAGCCACCATGTGGCCGAGGAGAACAGGACGAGCGCCACGCCCAGCTCGGGGCGTCGCCCTGCGAGACAGGCGAAGGCGGTCAGGATCCCGAAGTAGTAGGAGCCGAGCTCGAGGAAGACCGGGATCGCGCCGATGGCGAGTGCCCCTGCCGCCCAGTCCGGTTGCCGCCGCAGCGCGAGCAGGAGCAGCCCGACGTACCCGGCGACGATCGCCACCCGGAGGAGTTGGCGCTCCTCTGAGGTAGCTCGGCGCTCGGCTCTCCAGCGTTCGTAGGGGTCCACCGCAGTCTCGTCGAGGGTCCGCTCGAGGCGCGTTTCGTGACGATGAGCCAGGAGTGGTCGGAGTCCCATGCGGTTCACCGTGTCCGAAGCGAGATGGAGCCGGCTGTTCTCGACGAAGTCGATCCAGCTGCGTGGGCCGGCCCAGAGGGAGGAGAGGCTCAGGATCAGTGCCATCGCGGTCCCGAAGGCGAGGGCGAGGCGACGCGTGTCCGGTGCGATCGCGAAGCTTCGCGCGGCCAGCATGCGCAGGAGTGCCGCCAGAGCGATTCCCCCGACGATGGCGCCGGGGAAGATGCGCGCTGACGTCGCCCAGGCCAGCAGGACCCCCGCAGCGATCGGGCGGCCTCGCCGCAGGCAGCAGAGACCGGATACAGCGGCGACGAGCCAGTCGAAGCGCAGGATCGATCCCCCTCCCCACTCCCAGTTTGCGGGCTGGTTCGTCCCCCAGTAGAGGAGCCCGATGCAGGCGACCTGCCAGCCGAAGGCCCAGCCGAGGGCGGCGAACATGGCGGTGAGCAGGATCGGATCGATCGCGGTGAGCACGAAGAACTGCTGACGGCTCGGTGGTCCGGTACGCGTCAGCAGTCCGCCGGCGAGGGTCCAGGTCGGGGGCGGGTTGTAGCCGTGGTCGCTGCGCAGCTTGATCCAGAGGGGCGCAGGTAGCTTCCGGCGAAAGAAATCGAGGTCGTCGCCGAAGGCCTGCCAGCGCTCCGGGGTGAAATGACTCTTGCAGGGGTCCGGATCCCGAAGGGCCTTCGTGGCGGACTGCATCTGGTTCGTCGCCAGGTCCCGCATGTGGCTTCGGGCAAGCAGAGGGCCGAGGCCGGCCTCTGCGTCGGCGATCGTCGCGCAATCGTAGAGCCGCGTGTAGCCGAGCTCGTCGAAGTATTTCGCGCCCATGAAATAGTGGAAGGTGTCGCCCACGTGGAGCCAGGCGCGAAGGCTTCCACGGTAGGGGTGCCACCAGGCGAAGACCGTGGCGAGGCAGAGGGCGACGAGCAGCGCCCCGCGGCTGCGGGCGAGCCACTCCTCGCGCCCCCGGGTCTGAAGCATCCATCCCGCGGCCAGGAGGACGGTCGCCGCCGACGCGATCCACAGCTTGAGCTCTCGCGCTTCGGCGATACGGCGTCGCCAGAGGGCGTCGGGCGACGGATCGGACTCCGCCCCCGCGGCGAGTGCGATTGCGCATGGTGCGATCGCGAGGAGCACGAAGGGCAGGAGGCGCGCCACTCCGGCTACCCTACCACGACGGCGCAGGGTCGAGAGATCCTGGCGGTCGGGAGCGGTGGGAAGGTTCGGTCGGGAAAGGGGACGCGACATGAGGCTCGAGAAGGAGACGGGGTATCCGCCGACGCTGGGCGCCTGCAGCGCGGAGCGTGAGGCGGTCCGTAGAGTGGCGATAGCCGAGATGGGCCAGGCTCCGAGCGGGAGTCGGACCCGGGAGAGGAGGCACTCCGTGCGTCGAAGCCTACGTCTGCTCGCTGCGTGCACGATCGTGGCGCTCGTGTGCTGCGGCTGCGGCACGATTGCGGTTCGAAAGACGAGCAACGTTCTCGACTATCTCTATCCCGAGGGCTCTCCGGCGATTCCGGCCCGCGACGTGACCCTGACCCTGCCGCTCCGCGTGGGGGTGGCGTTCGCGCCCGGGGGCACGGCCACCCGTCGGGGGGCAAGCGACTGGGTCAATGCGACCGCCATGGGTGGCGAGGTCACCGAGGCCCAGAAGCTGGCGCTGCTCGAACGTATCGCCGAAGCGTTTCGCGATCGCGACTACATCGCATCGGTCGATCCGATTCCCTCGCTCTATCTCGCGCCTGGGGGCAGCTTCGACAACCTCGACCAGCTCGCCCAGGCGATGGGGCTCAACGTGGTGGTCCTGCTGTCCTACGACCAGGCTCAGTTCAACGAGACCACCAACTGGTCCATCACCTACTGGACACTGGTCGGGGCCTACGTCGTGAAGGGGGAGAACAACCAGACCCAGACCTTCGTGGATGCGGCGGTGTACGACATCCCTTCGCGCGCGCTCCTCTTCCGGACCGCCGGAAGCGACGTGCGCGGCGGCAGGTCGACGCCGGTCGAGAGCCCGGAGGCGTTCCGGGCCGAGAGCGCGAAGAGCTTCGAGGAGGCCATCGACGACCTCATCCGGAATCTCGCCGACGGTCTGAAAGTCTTTGGCGAGGAGGCGACGACCGGACGGGTTCGTGGTCAGGGTACCCCGGAGATCGAGGTGAAGGCGGCACCCGGCTACAGTGGCGTCGCGAAGTTCGAGAACGGTCGCTACTCGGGTGCTCTGGGCCCGGTCGAGCTGGGCCTGGTCGGACTCCTCGTCGTGGCGGGTCTCGCCCGAAGAAGGTCCGCATGAGCGTGAACGGTGCGCGCCTTCCCTGGCTGAGCGCGGGCTTCGTGGTGGTCGCCGCGGCGGTCAGCGTCTGGCCGGAGGCGGGCGAGGCCCTGGCCTACCGCCGCGCCAGCGCCGAGGGCGCAGGCGCCTGGCGCGCGCTCACCGGGCAGCTGGTCCACGGCACGGTCCCGATGGCCCTGGCGGACCTGGGCGTGATCGCCCTGTGCGGCACCTTCCTCGAGAGATGGCGACGTGGACTGGCCCTCGGCGCCGGGCTGGCGGGTCTGCTGGCCGTCGGGATCACTGTCCACGGTTCGCCCCAGGTGATGTACTTCGACGGCAGCTCCGGCGTCGCGGCGTCGCTCTTTGCGGCGTCGGCGCTGTGGCTCGCTCTCACGTCCCGGTCGAGTGCGTCTCGGGTGCTGGCCGGTTTCGGTCTCGTCCTTCTCGTCGCCAAGGCGGCTCTCGAGCAATGGGGGGGAGGGCACCTCTCGGGCGTGGCTCTCCCCGATGGCGCCTCTGTGCTTCCCGCCGCGCACCTCGCCGGCAGCGTGGCCGGTGCGTGTGCGGCGGCCTGGGCCGCTGTCGTATCGCGGGCCGACCGGGGATGAAGCTCTACTACGCGCCTCGAACCCGCGCCGCACGGGTGATGTGGTTGCTCGAGGAGCTGGAGCTTCCCTACGAGCTCGAGCGCGGCGAGTTCCGACCCCCGGCGACGCAGTTCTTCGCGCAGAGTACGCCCACCGGGAAGTACCCGACGCTCGAGGATGGCGACGTGACGATGATCGAGTCCGGCGCGATCGTCGAGTACATCCTCGAGCGCTACGGAGAAGGGCGCCTCGCACCGGCCGTCGGGGCGCCGGATCGAGCCGCCTTCCTCCAGTGGCTCCACTACGCCGAGAGCACGGCGTTCCCCCCGATCGGGATCATCGTCTGGCTGACCCGCTATCGCGGTGAGGACGACGCCCTCGCAGATCTGCTCGAGGACGCCCGGGCCCGGGCGGCTTCGGGGTTCACCTACCTCGACGCGTGTCTGGGCGACAAGACCTGGCTCCTCGGAGAGATGTTCTCGGCGGCGGACATCATGATGGGCTTCACGCTCATCGCGGCCCAGTCGGTCGGAGCGCTCGAGGATGTCCCGCGCCTGCAGGTCTACGTCCGACGCCTGCTCGAGCGGCCGGCGCTCCAGAAGGTGGTGGCAGCGCAGTAGCGCAGGAGGGATGGATCTACTTGCGGAGCTTGCCCAGGCGCGTGAAGTCGACGTTGCGCTCGACCTTCTCGCGCCCGCTTCCAGCGACGAAGTGCACGCGGTTTCCCACGCTGCGGAAGCTCAGGATCTCGATGTTCGGGACCCACATCTCTCCCAGAAGCTCGATCTGCTGCATCGTGGCGACCCGGCCCTGGCGGACCATGGCCCGCTCCACGACGTTCACCGCGGCGAGACTCACCCGTTCGGTGCCGTCGGGAAAGACACGTCGGATGGCCAGGCCGATGATGCCGTTGTCGAGCTGGGTGAGCTCGCGGTAGGCGAAGGACCCACCGCCGAGGATGGCGTCGTCCTCGAACGCGGCCAGCTCTCCGTCGTAGACCACGGGGGCCTTCGATCGGTCGCTGGAGGCGCATCCCTCGAGGCTGACCGCGGTGGTCACCGGGACGGCGTCCCCCTGGTGCATGGCCAGGGCGTGGATGCAGGCGGGATGAACGGGCTCGCCGCCGTAGAGAAGGCGCGACTGGGCATGGGCCGCGCTTGCGAAGAGCGCGATGGCGAGGATGGCAAGGAGCCGTCGCGCGCGAAGCGCCTGGCTCGATCGTCGCTGCGGATCCTGGGCGCTCGTCATGCGGTGGCCCGATCGTCTCAGAGGGAGACACCGCGGTCAAGCGTGGATGAGGCTCGGGCTCGCCGCCGAAGGAGATTCGGGGCGGAAACCCGCTCAGGCGTCGTCCTTCGAGGGATCCCCGTTGGTGGTGGAGGGAATCCCCACCGGCCCGGCGTTCGGGCCGGCGTTCTCCGTGATCAGGCGCTCCCGCGTGATCAAGGCGCGCGAGGCCTCGGCGTAGTCGATTCCTTCCGCCGTGATCGCGTATCCCTTGTCCGTGCGCTG
>CALDCK010000382.1 GCA_937937315.1 uncultured bacterium | reverse complement strand
CCATGAAGGGCAGGTAGTTGGGCTCGAGGACGCCGGGGAAGCCCTCGCGGAAGGTCGCGTAATCGCGCCGATCGGGCACGTAGGGCGCCGGCTCGGCTCCGGTCGACGCGCAGCCCGCGAGGATCAGGAGCCCGAAGGCGGCGAGCCGCCTCACGAGTGCCCGCGGCCCCGCATCCGCCGGGCCAGGTCCCGCTGCGACTCCCGATCGCGGATCGTCGCGCGCTTGTCGAAGCGGCGCTTTCCACGCACCAGGGCGAGCTCGACCTTCGCCCTTCCATCCTTGAAGTAGAGCGAGAGAGGTACCATCGTAACTCCCCGCTCCTGGAGCTTCCCTTCGAGCTTGCGGAGTTCCTTGCGATGGAGCAGAAGCTTGCGCTCGCGGCGCGGGTCCGGGTTCTCGCGCGAGGCCGGATCGTAGGGCGAGATGTGGCAGTTCAAGAGCCACGCCTCGCCGCGCCGGATCATGGCGTAGGACTCGCCCAGGCTCGCCTTGCCCGCGCGCAGCGACTTCACCTCGGGCCCGACCAGCACCAGGCCGGCCTCCACCCGCTCGATCACCTCGTAGTCGAAACGCGCGCGGCGATTCGTGGCGACCGCCCGTTTCTCTGAGGCCTCGGCACTCATGGCGGCGGATGGTACCGGACGGCCCGGAGCTCAGGCGTGGGGGTGCAGCACCCGGTTGTCGATCAGCCGCACCCCCTCGCCGGCCGGCGGCTCGACCGGGGTGGGATCGAGGAAGACGGCCAGGGCCAGCAGGGTCGGCTCCTTCAGCAAGCCGGGGGCGCGGGCCAGGCTGTCCGGATCGCGCAGCTCCGCGTAGTCGATCCGGGCACGGGGCGCCTTGGCAATCTCCTCGCGAACGAGGGCGAGAAGGCGCTCCCCATCGCGTTCTCCCGCTGCGACGGCGTCCTCGGCGGAATCGAGGGCCCGGGAGAGGACGAGAGCCTGGCGGCGGGCTTCGGGATCGAGTCGGCGATTGCGGCTCGAGAGGGCCAGACCGTCGGCCTCCCGCACCGTAGGGCCCCCGATGATCTCGACGTCGAGGTTGAGGTCGCGAACCATTCGGCGGATCACCGCCAGCTGCTGGAAGTCCTTCTGGCCGAAGACGGCGGCGTGGGGCTTCGCCGCGAGCAGGAGCTTCGTCACCACCGTCGTGACTCCCCGGAAGTGCCCCGCCCGGGCGGCGCCGCACAGGGGCTTCGAGAGCTCGCCCACCTCCACCGCGGTATCGGCGCCCTCCGGGTACATCTCGCGGGCGACGGGCGCGAACACGACCGCCACCCCCGCCGCGCGGCAGGCCTCGAGATCCGACTCCCAGGTGCGCGGATAGGCCTCGAGATCGGCCGGGGCGTCGAACTGGGTGGGGTTCACGAAGATCGAAACCCAAACCTGGTCGGCGTGCTCGCGGGCGACCTCGATCAGCGAGACGTGACCGGCGTGCAGGGCTCCCATGGTGGGGACGAGGGCCAGTCGCCTCCCGGCCGCGCGTTCGGTGTCGGCCCGGGCCTGAAGCTCGCGGATGCTGCGGATCACCTGCATGGGACGGGATCGGCGCCCCCCGGCCGAGCGCTCGCGGGCCGGGGGGCGCCGTGCTTCCTACCGGTAGGAGTGCTCCTCGTCCGGGAACTTGCGGTGGGTGACCTCGTCCACGTAGGCCCGGGCGGCCTGAGCCGCCTGCGCGCCCAGGTTGGCGTAGGCCTTCACGAAGCTCGGCGTCCAGTCCGAGAGCCCCAGCATGTCGTGCATCACGAGCACCTGTCCGTCGCAGTGCACGCCGGCGCCGATCCCGATCGTCGGGATTGCGATCTCGGCGGTCACGGCGCGAGCCAGATCCTCGGGCACGCCCTCGAGGACGACCGCGAAGGCCCCCGCCTCTTGAACGGCGAGCGCGTCCTCGACCACCCGGCGCGCGCCGTTTTCGCTGCGCCCCTGAACCCGATGCCCGCCCATGCGGTGCACGGCCTGAGGCGTGAGGCCGACGTGGCCCATCACCGGGATCTCCGCGCGCACGATGCGCTCGATCGTCGAGGCCATGCCGGTGCCCCCCTCGAGCTTCACGGCGTGGGCCCCGCCCTCCTTGATACAGCGCACCGCGTTGCGGACGGCCTCCTCCTCGGAGATCTGGTACGTGCCGAAGGGCATGTCGGCGACCACGAGCGCCCGGCTCGCGGCGCGACTCACCAGGCGCGTGTGGTAGACGATCTCGTCCAGGGTGACGGGAAGCGTCGTGTCCTGGCCCTGGACGACGTTCCCCAGAGAATCGCCGACGAGTAGGACGTCCACTCCGGCGGAGTCGAAGATGCGGGAGAAGGTGAAGTCGTAGGCGGTGAGCATGGAGATGGGCTCACCGCGTCGCTTGCGACATGCCAGCGACGGAGCCGTGACCCGATGCTCGCGATGGGACTTGAGCGTGACGGTGGACATGGCGCCTCCGGCCGCCCCGGAGGACGAGGGCCGAAGAACAAAAAACGCGCCCAGCGGAGTCGGAACTCCGGAGGCGCGAGGCGCTTTGCGTCCGGGAGAAGCCCACAGGCCCGAAAGCCCGCTTCTCCCCACGCTCGCTCCGCTTTGAAAACCCCCGTCTCGGTCCCTTGCGAGATCCGAGCGTTCCTGGGTCTTTGCGAGGCGTCGTCTCTGTTCCCCGGGCGACTCGCTCGGGGCGGATGTGCTTGCCCGTCGATGGAGTTCGCGACCTGCGAGACCCCTCCGGACAGCTCCAAGGATAGACACTTGCCGGGCCGATGGTCAAGCGTTTCGAGACGGCCCCGGGAGGACGGGCCTCAGCGCTCGATCTCGCGCACGGTCTCGTCGTTCATCTCCTCCATCAGCGCCTCTTCCTGGCTCTCGTCCGCGTAGGAGCCGTGAGCGGGCTCCTCCTCGATCACGATGCAGGTGCTCCCCAGCAGGAGACACGCAAGCACCGGCAGGACGAGAACGAAACGTCGGGTGGGCATTGAGAGAATCCTCAGCTGGGATCGTGGTGGAGCTGGGAGGGGGACCCCGGAGGCGCTGGGTCCGATCGCCTGCTCCAAGGGGGGGCGCCTCGATAGCACCCTCCCCGGCGAGGGTGCCAGGGGCGCGCCGCGGTCCCCGCGGGTCCCGATCTGGCGCCCGGTTCGGCGACCGGCGGGTGACCCAGCGGACGAAGCCTTTCCCACACGGTGCTGGAGACGGACCTTACGCCTCCCCGGTCGCCATCGGCATCTCCGGATCGGCCGACCACTCGTTCAGCGAGCCGTCGTAGACGGCGACGTTCGGATGTCCCGCAAGCGTGAGCGCCAGCGCGTCGAGCGTCGCCGCGATCCCGCCGCCGCAGTAGGTGATCGCTCGCTCGCGGTCGAATACGCCCGCTGCCGCGAACTGCTCTCGCAGCTCGGAAATCGGCTTGAACGCACCGGTATCGGGGTCGAGGAGAAGGTGGAACGGCACGTTCTCACTGGCCTGGATTCGGCCGGGACGCGCGTAGCCCATCTCGGCTTCGCCGGTGTGGAGGGCGCTCGGAAGCGCGTTGATCGTGCACGTCGAGTCATCCTGAATCGCATCGCAAACCTCCCGCTTGGAGGCCCAGTGGGATTCCTGCATGTTGGGCTCGAAGGTCGCCTCGGGGTAGCTGCACGAATCGGCCGAGGCAGGTCGGCCCTCCGCGCGCCACTTCGAAAAGCCGCCGTCGAGTACCGCGACCCGCTCGTGCCCGGCGCTGCGCAGCAACCACCAGAGTCGCGTCGACCACATCGGGCTCGAGCTGCTGTACGCGACCATCCGATGCTGATTTCCGATGCCCGCCTGCGAGAGCACCCGTTCGAGACGTGTCGCGCTCGGGCGCGTGAACGGGAACGGGCTCTCCGGATCGGAGAGCTCGGAGACGAGGTCGATGAAGCCCGCACCCGGAATGTGGGCCTTCGCGTAGTCGACGCGTCCGCTGCCCACCGGCTCACCTGGCGAGGTCGGCAGATGGATCGTGGCATCGAAGATCCTGAGGTCCGGATCGTCCAGGTGTCGATCGAGCCACTCGGTGCTCACGAGAAGGTCGTTCACGTTGGTGCTCCCCTGTACCGGCCGGCGCTCTCTCGAATGTAGCCTCCCCGGCGGACGTGCTGCTTTACAGCTGTTTCGAGCCGACATCTTCGCCGTCGCTCGTCAGAGGCCGTTTCCCTCGTCGTAGCGGACGCTGTCGGACAGGTCGTTGTTCAGCTGGGAGGCTGCGGTCCGGCCAGGCGAGCACCCTGTCGCTGTCGATCATGAAGTCCTCGCCTCTGGCGTCGTTGGGCCGAGTGATCTGCGGATACGCGAACAGCTCGGCAAGAGACGGAGCCGTGTGGCCGCACAGGAAGGGCCCGTCGCCCAGGAGGTCCTCGAGCTCGCGCGTGATCGCTTCGCCTGCGGCTTCCTAGGGGAGCTCGGCGTCCGCCTTCGAGATGAGCTGCCTGATGAAGGGAACGAACGGCGAGATCGACTGCGTGGCAGCTTGGAACGGGATTCGATTCCCGCCGCCTCCACCACCAAGCTCTCGAAGGAGCTGCGGTCGTTTTCAGGGCTCCTGGCGTGCTGCTCCCGAGCTCTTGCTCAATGCCTTCGCCATCTCCATCTCTCTGCGAGCCTCGTCGGTGCGCCCGAGGCGCGTCAGGATCTCGGCCAGTTTCTGGTGGGCGGCGGCATCGGGTCGGCGGCGGGAGAGAGCGCGATAGTTGGAGGCCGCCTCCTGGAGCCTTTCCCGCTCGACCAGGATCGTGCCGAGCTGGTCGTCCGCGGGGAGGTAGTCGGGATCTGCCTCGATCGCGCCGCGCAGACTGGCGATGGCGGCGTCCGCCTGGCCCTGCTTCCACAGCACGAAGGCGAGTCCGGCGTGCCTCTGGGCCATGGGTTCGAGCTCCAGGGCGGTGCGGATGTGGCGTTCGGCCGGGGCGTATTCGCCGCGACGCGCCAGGGACACCCCCAGGTTGTAGTGCGCCGATGCCGATCTGGGGTCGAGCTCCAGGGCCTTCTGGTACTGCTCCACCGCCTCGTCGGTCATTCCCTGGCGTTCGAGCACGTACCCGAGGTCATTGTAGATCGCGGGTTGTGGCTCGATCGCCAGCGACTCCCGATAGTGGGCTTCGGCCAGCTCGAGCTGCCCCAGGTCGATCGAGGCGAGGGCCATGTTGTTGTGGGCCTTCGCGTGCTTCGGATCCAGCGCGAGGGCCTTGTCGAGCGTGGCTATCGCCTCCGCGCTCTTGCCCTGCTGGAACAGCGAGAACCCGAGCGAGTTCAGGATCTCCACGTTGTCGGGCTCGACGGCGAGACCACGCTGGTAGGCCTTGACCGCCATCGGGTAGTTGCCGGTCCGCTCGTTGGCCATGCCCGCTCGCAGGAACGAGTAGGCGTCGAGGAAGCTCTCCGTGATCTTCGCGATCGAGTCGGCGGGCAGCGGGACGAACTCCGGAATGTTCGCCGCGCGGTCACTCCCGGTGAAGCGATCGAGCACCACGGCGGGCGTGGAGCGGCCCTGCTCGTCGATGTGGGTCAGGAAGAGCTGGGTGTAGGGGGTGTTGGCCTTCGAGGAGAAGACCAGCCAACGGCCGTTGGACGAGAAGCTGTGCCAGGAGTTCATGAGGCGGGTGTTCGCGCGCAGGCGTCGCGCCGCGCCGCCTGCGGCCGGGACGATGTAGAGCTCGCTGTCCGGCATGAGCAGCATGTAGTTCTCGGCCTTGCAGAAGACGATCCACTTCCCGTCGGGGGAGAACTTCGCGAAGTAGTTGCTCATCCCGTTGTGCGAGGCGCCTTCGATCGGCTCGGGCGTCCCCCCGCGGCCATCGTTCCACGGAACCCGATAGAGATCGAACTTGAAGGGTTCCTTGTCCTCGATGAACTGGGGAACGTCGTTCTCGTCCAGGAGGATGCTCTCGGCGTTCTCGACCCCACTCCCGCGATAGACCTTCGACCGGGCGAAGACGATCCACTTCCCGTCGGGGCTCCAGGTGGGATTGCTCTGGACGTACTCGGGGTCGTCGGCGCCCGGCAGCGGTGCGTAGGTGTCGGTCTGGGTGTCGTAGACGACGAGGATGCCCTTGATCGGGAAGAAGAGCTGGGAGAACGCGATCTCGGGCGTCGCCACGAATACCGCCCGGTCCTTGACCGTGCTGATCACGTAGCGGCCGTCGGGTGAGACCTGTGACA
>CALDCK010000381.1 GCA_937937315.1 uncultured bacterium | reverse complement strand
GCGAAGGCGTGGTAGCCGCCGGTCTGACCGTTGTGCCAGACGCTGCCGGGCAGCTGCGAGACCTGCCAGGCGAGACGCAGGTCCGGCACACCGTCCTTCGATTCGAAGTGCGCGGCGAGGAACGTGAGCATGTCCCCGACGGTCGAGCGGATCGCCCCGGCGCCCGCCAGCGCGTCCAGGTCCCAGTTCGACTCGCGCCCCAGGTCGGCGTCGTGACGGATCTGCGAATCCCCGATGGCGTGCGTTGGGAGGGCGGAGTCGAGGCGGGGAGCGAGGTCACCCCACACTACGATTCCATGCTCGCCAAGCTGATCGCGCACGGCCCCGACCGGAAGGTCGCGCTGCGGCGCCTGGCCATCGCCCTCGACGAACTCCTCGTCGGCGGCCTGGTCACGAACACCGGCCTCCATCGCTGGCTCGTCGACCAGCCCCCGATCGTCCGGGGGCGGGTCACCACCAGCTACCTCGACGGCTGCGAGCTGCCCGACGTCGCCTCCCGAGACGAGGCCCCCGACCTCGCCGCGAGAGCCTGGCGTGCGGCGCGCCGGGAAGCGCGGGGCCCAGCCGTATGGAGCGCCCTCGGATCCATTCGGCTCACGCCCCACCGCCCCAACCGGACCGTCGCCCTGGCGGATCTCCGCGGTGACGTCCACGAGATCGCCCTCGAAGACGGGCCGGCCTCTCTGGGCTCCCACCTGATCTTCGAGTCCGAGGGCGTCCTCCGACGCGTCCCCGCCGCCGTCGATCTCCGAGAGCGACGCGTGGCCCTCAACCTCGAGGGGCAGACCCACACCTTCCGCGTGCGCTCCCGGAGCGAGCACTGGGCGCCGTCGGCGGCCGGAGAAGGTGCCGACGCCTCCGAAGCGACGCGCTCCCCCTTCCCCGCCATCGTCACCGACACGCCGGTCGCCCCGGGAGACGCCGTCACCACGGGCGACGTCGTCGTCGTGATCGAGGCGATGAAGATGCTCCACTCGCTCCTGGCCCGGGGGCGGGGCGTCGTTCGCGCCGTGCACGTCGCGGTCGGAGAGTCCGTGGAATCGAACCAGGTCCTCGTCAGCTACGAGCCCGCGGGCGGCGACGAGAACGCTTCCGGAGGAGACGAGGGATGACCCATCGCAACGCCTACCTGACCGACGAGCTCGAGGCGATCTGCCGCCAGACTCTCGACTTCGTCGCGAAGGAGGTCCAGCCCCACGGACTCGCCTGGGAGGAGGACGGGAAGGTGCCCCGGGAGGTCCTTCGGCAGATGGGGGGCCTCGGGATGCTCGCCCTGCGGATTCCGGAGGAGCTCGGTGGGCTCGGCCTCGGTCCGGTGGCCTCGGCTGCCTTCGCCGAGGCGCTGGGATCGTCGACCTTCGCCGGCTTCGACGTCACGGTGCTCGTCCACACCGACATGGCTGGCCCCCACCTCGTCAACTCGGGCTCGCCGGAGCAGCACGAGCGCTGGATGCCCGGGGTGATCGCGGGGGAGACCATCCTCGCCATCGGCGTCACCGAGCCCGGAGCGGGATCCGACGTCGCCGGCATCCGCTCCACCGGAAAGCGGGTCGACGGCGGATGGTTGCTGAACGGCCGCAAGACCTTCATCACCAATGCCGTCTACGGGGACCTCACGATCATCGCGGCGCGGACGGACCCGGACAACCGCTACGGCATCTCCATGTTCCTCGTGCCCCGGGACACCCCCGGCTTCCAGGTCGCCAAGAAGCTCGACAAGCACGGCTGGCGCTGCTCCGACACCGCGGAGCTGGCCCTCGACGACGTCTTCATCCCCGACGACCAGCTGCTCGGCACTCCGCACCGCGGCTTCTACGAGACCATGAAGAACTTCCAGAACGAGCGGATGGTGCTCGTGGGCATGGGCGTGGGCGCCGCCCAGAAGGCGATCGACATGACCACCCGCTACACCCAGGAAAGGGCCGCGTTCGGGGGCCGGCTCTTCGACCTGGGCGCGATCCGCCAGCGCATGGCCATGAACCAGGCGAAGGTCGACGCCGCCCGGGCATCGATGTATCACGCAGCCTGGCTCGGCGAGCAGGGTGTCGACAACGCCAGGGCGATGTCCGGCGTGAAGGCGTGGGGGTGCGAGGTGGTCAATCAGGTCATGTACGACTGCACACAGTTCCACGGCGGCATGGGCTTCATGCGCGAGTCGGCGATCGAACGCATGTATCGCGACGCACGCGTCCTGACGATCGGCGGCGGGGCCACCGAGGTGATGCTCGAGGAAGTCGCGAAGCGCTCGATCGCGGCCTCCTGATGGAAGCGCGGGGGACGTCGATCGATCGGCTCCGCTCGCTCCTCTTCGCGCCGGCGGTGCGCCCGGACTTCATCGCGAAGCTTCCCGAACGCGGCGCAGACGGCGTCGTCATCGACTGCGAAGACGCGACCCCGCCGAACGCGAAGGCCGAGGCCCGAGAGAACGCCCGCCGGCTCGCGCCGGAGATCGCCGGGGGCGGATCCCTCGTCTTCGTGCGCATCAATCCCGTCTCCACCGGATGGTTCGAGGAGGACGTGACCCTCGGACTGTGCCAGGAGCTCGCCGGCGTCGTCCTCCCGAAGCTGGATCGTCTGGAGCAGCTCGTCGCCATCGAGGACGCGCTCTCGCGCGCGGGCCTTCCGGATCTCCCCGTGCTGGCGGGGATCGAGACCGCACTCGGCGTTGCCGACGCGCGGGAGCTCCTCGCGCATCCGCGGGTCTCAGCGGCCTATTTCGGTGCGGAAGACTTCATCGCCGACATGGGCGGCGTCCGGACCGAGGGCAGCCAGGAGGTGCTCTACGCTCGATCGCAGGTCGCCCTCGCCGGCCGGCTCGCGGGGGTGCCGACCCTCGATCAGGTGGTGGTCGACTTCCGGAACGACGACGCATTCGAGCGTGAGGTGCGCGAGGCGCGCGCCCTCGGATACCGGGGGAAGCTGTGCATCCACCCGGCGCAGGTCGCCATCGCGAACGCAGGGTTCCTGCCCTCGGCGGACGAGGTCGATCACGCAACCCGACTCCTCGCCGCCTACGATCGCGCCTCGGCATCGGGGCTCGCCGCGATCGACTTCGAGGGACAGATGGTGGACGAACCCCTGGCCGCCCGCGCGCGCCAGATCCTGGCGGCAGCCGCCGTCGCGGAGGAGAGCCGATGACTCGCGCCGACGACGCCACCCGACCTCATCGGGGCATGTGGTTCGAGGAGCTGGAGCCCGGGGTGATCGTGCAACACGCGATCCGACGCACCCTGACCGAATCGGACAACGTGATGTTCACCTCGATGACGATGAATCCCGCCTGGCTGCACCTCGACTTCGACTACGCCAAGAACGAGACGGAGTTCGGCCGGCCTCTCGTCAATTCGATGCTCACCCTCGCGACGGTCGTGGGCATCAGCGTCCACGAGACCACCCTGGGCACGACCGTCGCGAACCTCGGCTTCAAGGAGATCACCTTCCCCGCGCCGCTCTTCCACGGAGACACGATCCGGGTGGAGACCGAGGTGCAGGCAGCGCGAGCATCCCGGTCGCGACCCTCCCAGGGCATCGTGACCTTCGAGCACCGCGCCTTCAATCAGGACGGCGAGATCGTGTGCAGGGCCGTCCGCGACGCCCTGATGCACTGTCGGCCGACGGAGAGCTAGGAGCCGCAACGCACCTTCCGCGGCGTCGACCCGGGCCCTGCTATCCTCTCGGCGTGTCCAACCAGTCGTCGATACCCGGCCGGGCAGGCTCTCTCGCCTACATCGTCGGCGTCTACGTCGTCGCCATCGGGCTTGCGTGGGCCGGCTTCGAGCTCGCGCCCTGCCCCCCCCATTGGGCCGTCTTCGCCGGGCTCCTGCTCTCGGTGGCCGCGACCTTCGCGGCCGCGCTCCACACCGGGAACGGCTCGGTCTTCGACGCCTGGTGGAGCGTCCTTCCCCCGGTAGCCGCCCTCTGGCTCACAGGCCTCTCGGAGCACGCCGATCTCACCGCCCGTCAGGTCGCCGTTCACACCGTCGTGTGGTTCTGGGCGGTCCGGCTCACGGCGAACTGGGCACGCGGCTGGACCGGGCTCGACCACGAAGACTGGCGCTACGTGGACATGGTGGAGAAGTGGCCGTTGCCGGCCTGGCTGGTGCGGCTCGTGCCGGTCATGCTGATCCCGGCCGTCTTCGTGGCGGCGGGCTGCCTTCCCCTCTACCCCGCCCTGGCACTGGGTGACGTGGGCTTCGGATTCCTGGACGCCCTCGCCCTCGCAGTCGGCCTCGGCGCGACGAGCCTCGAGCTCGTCGCCGACGAGCAGATGCGCGTCTTCGCGGCGAGGAAGCAACCCGGCGAGGTGATGCAGGAGGGCCTGTGGCGCTGGTCCCGCCACCCGAACTACCTGGGCGAGATCCTCTTCTGGGTCTCTCTCTGGATCTTCGCCCTCTCGGCCGCGCCCGGATGGTGGTGGACCGGAATCGGCGCACTGGCCATTCTCGGCCTCTTCGTCTTCGCGAGCATTCCCCTGCTCGACGATCGCAGCCGCGAGCGGCGCCCCGCCTTCGAGGAGTACGCGGCCCGCACCCCGGCGCTGATTCCCCGGAGGCCGCGATGAGCGAGACCACCCACAGCTTCTGCCGCATCTGCGAGTCACTCTGCGGTCTCGAGCTGAGCGTCGACGGAGGCCGCATCACCGAGATCCGCCCGGATCGATCCCATTTTGCCAGTCAGGGGTTCGCCTGCGTGAAGGGCCTCAAGCAGATGGCCCTCTACGACTCCCCAGATCGCCTGAAGCACCCCCTGAAGCGCGTCGGCGACGAGTTCCGCGAGATCTCCTGGCGCCAGGCCTTCGACGAGATCGGCGCGAAGGTCTGCGAGCTGCGCGGGATCTCTCCCCACTCACTCGGCATGTACGTGGGCACCGCCGCGGGCTTCGGGGTGCTGCACCCCGTCTTTGCCAAGGGGTTCATGGACGGGATCGGCACGCGCAACTTCTTCGGCTCCTCCACCCAGGACTGCGCCAACAAGTTCGCGGTGTCGACCCACATGTACGGCTTTCCGTTCACGCTGACCTCGCCGGATGTCGAGCGCACACGTTGTCTGATAGTGGTCGGCGCGAATCCGGTGGTATCGAAGTGGAGCTTCCTCCAGGTCCCGAACCCGGTGGCACACCTGCGCGCCATCGAGGCCCGCGGCGGTCGGGTCTTCGTGGTGGACCCGCGCCGAACCGAGACCGCCCGGAGTGCCGGCGAGCACGTCTTCATCCGTCCCAATACCGACGTGTTCTTCTACCTCGCCTTCCTGAGGGAGCTGATCGAGACCGGAGGGGTCGATCGTGCGCTCGTCGACACCCACACGAAGGGCTTCGACGCCGTCGCCGATCTCGCCGCGCCCTGGACGCCGGAGCGCGCGGAGCAGGTCACGCGGATCCCCGCGGCAACGCTGCGAGAGCTCGTGGCCGCCTATCGCGAGGCCGACGGAGCCGCGCTCTACTGCTCGACCGGCGTCAACATGGGCGCCCATGGAACCCTCGCCTTCTGGATCCAGGAGGTCATCAATGCAGTCTCCGGCAACCTCGACCGCCGCGGCGGCGTGCTCGTCGGGAAGGGCATCCTCGACTTCCCCCGCCTCGCGAAGGGCAATCTGACGAAGGCGAACACCTCCAGAGTCGGAGGCTTTCCCGCCGTGAACGACGTCTTCCCCGGAGCGATCCTGGCGGACGAGATCCGCGAGGAGGGCCCCGAACGAATCCGCGGCCTCTTCGTGACCGGCGGGAACCCTCTGCTTACGATGGCAGGCGGAGAGCGACTCCGGGAAGCCCTCGGCGAGCTCGAGCTGCTGGTCGTCACCGACATCTTCCTGAACGAGACGGCTTCTCTCGCCCACTACGTGCTCCCGGCGACCTCGCCCTTCGAGCGACCCGACCTGCCCTTCGTCTTTCCCCTGATGCTCGGGCTGCAGACGCGGCCCTACCTCCAGGCGACCCGCCCCGTCGTCGCTCCTCCGGGCGAAGCCCTCGACGAGGCCACGATCTATCTGGAGCTCGCCCGCGCATCGGGCATCTCTCTGTTCGGCTCCGCACTGGCTCAGGGCGTGATGAACGGACTGCGACGCCTCGGCCGGCGGCGCGGCGAGAGAATCCGGGAGGTGCCGCAGGAGCTCCTGCTCTCGATCCTGCTCCGCCTTACCCGAAACGGGAGCTTCAAGAAGCTCCTCGGCGAGCCCCACGGACGACCTCGCGCCGAGCCGAGTGGTGGCGACTTCCTCGGAGCGCGCGTGCTGACCGACGACGGCAGGGTCGACCTGGCCCCTCCCCCGCTTCTGGGCGCGGCGCGCGGTCTCGAGGGCGCCTTCGAGGCCGAGCGAAGCGCCGCCGGCGAGCTGCGCCTCATCACGAAGCGCCAGGTAAAGACCCACAACTCCTGGACCCACAACGCGGCGGCATTCGCTCGCGAGGGAGAAACGAACCACGTGTACCTGCACCCGGAGGATGCCGCGCGGCGCGGGCTCTCCGACGGCGACGTGGCCGACGTACGTTCGAAGACGGCCGTGGTGAGACTTCCCGTGCGGATCCTACCCGACCTGATGCCCGGAACCGTCGCGCTCCCCCACGGTTGGGGCCATCAGCACGCCCGCGGGCTCTCGACGGCGAGCCGGACCTCGGGCGTGAACGTGAATCTCCTCGCAGCCGACGGGCCCGCCGCCGCGGATCCGATCTCCGGCATGGCACACCTCACCGGGATCCCCGTCGAGGTAGAGGCCGCGCGAGGCGAGCGGGAAACCCGCAGCTGGTCGGGCCTGCCGCCGGCGCCGCGCTAGCAGGTCGCCGTCAGAAGGAGCCGTTGACCAGGGGCAGCACCAGCAGCCAGCCGTTCTTCCGGATCACATTGATCACACCGATCTGCAGCCCGCTCATCTCGTCCGCGGCGTTGACCACGCCGAGCTGAAGCCCGCTGGCCTCCTCGGCAACGTTGACCACACCGAGCTGAAGACCGGTCATCCGATCCGCTTCGCCGAAGGCTCCCAGCTGCAGGCCCGTCACGCCGTCGGCGAGGTTCAAGGCGCCGAGCTGGACCCCGACGGCGTCCCCCATCTGGTTGCCGAACCCGGCCTGGAAGCCCCGGAC
>CALDCK010000380.1 GCA_937937315.1 uncultured bacterium | reverse complement strand
GCAGACCCTCTCGAACGGATGCGGGCGATCCAGGGGCTCGTGCGTTCCCAGCGGGCGGAGCCGGCTCTCGACATGGTGGACGACGTGAACGCGATGTTCACCCGCCTGGGCTCCCGCCTCGCGACCTCCCTCGCCGGGTCGATGATGAAGGCTCTCGACTTCGTGACCAGCAATGTCCCGGGTCCGCGGCGCGGCGTTTATGCGTCGGGCGCGAAGATCGAGCACATGTTCCCCTTCGGTCCCCTGGCTGGGTCCGCCGCGAACGTCACGCTCTTCAGCTACGACGGCACCGTCCACATCGGCATCAACACCGACGTAGCGGCGGTGGCGGATCCCGGCGTCTTCACCGATTGTCTCGCGAAGGGCGTGGCCGAGGTTCTCTCAGTCGCCTGAGTCCGGGGCGTCGCGTCGGACGAACCGGGTCGAGTACATCGGGCGGACCGGATCGAATCCAGCGGGGAGGGTATGTCGGAATCGCAGACATCGAAGGATGGCTGGGTCTGGCCGGGTGTAGACCGGGCCTTCGACCTCTCCGGCCGCGTCGCGCTCGTCACTGGCGGCAGCCGTGGTCTCGGGCGGGCGATGGTTCGCGGCTTCGCGCTCGCTGGCGCGGACGTCGTCATCGCGAGTCGCAAGCTCGAGGCCTGTGAGGAGGCCGCTGCAGAGGTTCGCTCCGTCGGGCGCGAGTCCCTCGCCTACGCATGCCACGTCGCCGACTGGGAAGCACTCGACGGGCTCGTGGACGCGGTCTACGAGCGCTTCGGTCGGCTGGACGTGCTCGTGAACAACGCCGGGATGTCTCCTCTGGCGCCTTCGTCCCTCGAGACGAGCGAAGCGCTCTACGACAAGGTCTTCGGCGTGAACCTGAAGGGCCCGTTTCGGCTGACGGCGCTGGTCGGCAGCCGGATGGCCGCCGCCGAGGGAGGCTCCGTCATCAACGTGAGCAGTACGGCGTCGATCCGCCCCACTCCCGACACCGCGCCCTACGCAGCCGCGAAGGCCGGACTCAACGCCATCACTGTGGCCTACGCCCACGAGTTCGGGCCGAAGGTTCGTGTCAACTGCATCATGGCCGGTCCCTTCCACACCGACGTCTCCCGTGCCTGGTCGCGGACCGAGGGATTCACGAAGTATGCGCGCGCGGCCTTCGCCCTGGGCAGGGCCGGAGATCCGGACGAGGTCGTCGGTGCAGCGCTCTACTTCGGGAGCGACGCATCCCGCTTCACGTCGGGCGCGATCCTGCGCATCGACGGTGGGACCCCCTAGGCGAGTGGCCGGGGAGCAGGACGCGGTCGCGCGGGAGCAGGTCGACTTCGAGAAGCTCGCCGCCTGGATGGACACTCAGGGGCTCCCCGGCGCGGGGATCGAGAAGGCGAGGGTGCTCTCGGGGGGGACCCAGAACATCCTGCTGCACTTCGAGCGGGGTGGTCGCCCCTTCGTGCTGCGGCGTCCGCCTCCCCACCTGCGCCGCAACAGCAACGAGACGATGCGCCGCGAGGCGCGTGTCCTTGCGGCGATCGCGGACACGGACGTCCCCCATCCCCGGTTCATCGCCGGGTGTCCGGAAGAGGACGTGATCGGAGCGTCGTTCTATCTGATGGAGCCCGTGGACGGCTTCAATCCCACCACCGGCCTGCCGCCGCTGCACGCATCGGACCCGAGCATCCGGCGCGCCATGGGGCTCGCGCTCGTTGATGCGATCGCCGCCCTCGGCGCCGTCGACTACCTGAGCGTCGGGCTCGAAGGCTTCGGAAGGCCCGAGGGCTACCTCGAGCGCCAGGTGAATCGCTGGCGCGCCCAGCTCGAGAGCTATTCCGAGCTCGAGGGCTACCCCGGTCCCGAGATTCCCGGGGTGGAGAGGGTCGCCGTCTGGCTCGAATCGAACCGCCCGAGCGGGTTCCAGCCGGGAATCCTCCACGGCGACTACCACCTCTCGAACGTGATGTACCGGCCGGATGGACCCGAGCTGGCGGCGATCGTCGACTGGGAGCTCAGCACGATCGGCGATCCGCTTCTAGACCTGGGCTGGCTGCTGGCCACCTGGCCCGAGGAGGGCGGGCCGTCGGCGGGCAGCATCGGGGTGCAGCCCTGGGACGGCTTTCCCACCGCGGACGAGCTGGTGTCACGCTACCGGGAGCGGACGGTTCGCGATCTGTCGGCTATCTCGTGGTACGGCGTGCTTGCCTGCTACAAGCTCGGCATCATCCTCGAGGGCACCCACGCCCGTGCCTGTGCTGGCAAGGCGCCTAAGGCGACGGGCGACGTGCTCCACGCCACGACCGTGGCCCTCTTCGAGCGCGCGCTGGGCTGGATCGCGTGACGCCGGGCCCGGCCCCTGCGAGGGACCGGGCCCGGGGGAATCACTTGCCCTTGTCGCAGGGGTTCGCGCCCTTGTCGCAGGGGTTCGCACCCTTGTCGCAGGGGTTCGCGCCCTTGTCACAGGGGTTCGCGCCCTTGTCACAAGGGTTCGCGCCCTTGTCGCAAGGATTCGCGCTCTTGTCGCACGGGTTCCCGTGATGCGATGCCTGGGCCGAGACGCCGACGAAGGCGAGAGCCGAAGCGAGGGCGAGTGCCAGGACGAATCGTTTGACCATGTTCAAGGTCGGGTCCTCCGGTGGTTGATCCCCACGTTTACGAGTCGGGCGAGATCCTGGTTACAGGATCCCGGTCGGCAGGCTAGCAGCCCACCGGCCCTCGCCCGAGTCTATTGCGGACCGCCGTAGACACAGAGCTTCTCACCCGTGACGTAGGAGGCGCGGCTCGATACGAAGAAGCGCACGGCGTTTGCGACGTCCTCGGGCTGACAGACACGTCCAAAGGGGCTCGACTCGTCGAGCTTTCGCAGGTCGTCGATGCCGGCGGTGGCCTTGACGAGTCGACGGCCCATCTCGGTCTCGACCAGACCCGGGGCGACGATGTTCACGCGGATGCCGTGGCGCTTCACTTCCTTCGAGAGCGTCCAGGCGAGGGACTCCATGGCGGCCTTCCCCATGTTGTAGGGTGCACCGCCGCCGGCGTGGTGCAGGGTCGCGACGCTGGAGATCATCACCACGTCGCCGCGCTCGCAGTCCCTCATGCCCGGCAGCACCAGCTGACAGAGCCGATGCGGGCCGAGGGCGTGGATGCGCACCACCCGCTCGAGCTCGGTCGGATCGGTCTTTTGCACCGTCTGTCCGCGGCTGGCGATGCCCGCGTTGTTGACGAGGATGGAGATGTTGCCGAGGTCGGACACGGCGGAGTCCACCATCTCCTGGAGCGACGCGTCGTCCTCGAGAGAGGCGGCATAGGCGCGCGCTCGCCGTCCGATCTTCTCGATGGCGGCGACGGTCTCCTGGGCCGACTTCGCGTCGCGTCGGTAGTTGACCGCGATGTCGGCGCCGTCCTCCGCCAGCCCGAGGGCGATCGACCGACCGATCCCGCGCCCCGAACCCGTGACCAGAGCGACTCGACCCAGGAGCTCTTCCGACACGCTCGTACCTCCGCCAGACGATGACTCGTCGGTCATTGTGACCGTCACCGGGGCCGAGGACAATCCGGAGGGTCGGTAGGCGTCTTGTGGGAAGCGGGCGGACGTGGGATCGTCGCGCTCGCGATCTCCGATGCGACCCCCCGACGCTCCCCCCTCACTCCCCACGCCGATCTCGCCCGCGGAGACCGGCTTTCGCCACCGCTTCACGGCGCGGCTCGAGGCCCGAGGGACCTACCCCACCTGGGTGTTGATCGCGGCCCTGGCGGGCATGTTCGCGACGACCTTCCCGATCACCATCCTGACCATCGCGCTCCGCTCGATCGCCCTCGAGTTCGACACGCGCGAGACCACGGTGGCGTGGGTGATCACCGCGCCGATGCTCTTCTCCGCGGTGGCGCTCCCCCTGCTCGGGAAGCTCGGCGACCTCTACGGGCACCGTCGTGTCTTCCTGATCGGCTCCACCGCCGCGACCATTACGGCCATCGCGACGGCCTTCGCCTGGGGGCCCCTTTCCCTGATCGGCCTGCGCACCCTGGCCGCGGTGGTGGGGGGCGCGACCCAGCCCACCTCGATGGCCCTCATCTTCAGCGCCTTCGACTCGAAGGATCGTGTGCGCGCAATGGGATGGTGGTCGATGACCGGCGCGGCGGCGCCGGCCCTTGGGCTGATTGCCGGCGGACCGCTGGTGGACTGGCTGGGATGGCGCGTCGTGTTCGTGATCCAGGCCTTCTTCTCCCTCGGCGCTCTGCTGCTCGCCGCGCTGGTGCTGCGTGAGACGCCCCGCCAGCGGGTGCGCTTCGATCTGGCAGGAGCTGCGATGCTCGCGGTCGGAGTCGCCGGTCTGATGTTCGCCCTCGGGCGCGCCCGGGATCTGGGCCCGACGTCCCCGGTGATCGCCCTGTCGACGGCTGCCGGCGTCCTCGGGCTCGTGGCCTTCGTCCTCGTGGAACGACGCGCCGTCGAGCCGCTGCTCTCCCTCGAATTCCTGCGCCGGCGCAACTTCTCGGCGCCGATGGTCGCCAACGCATTCCTGGGGGCTGCCTACATGGGCGCCTTCGTGCTCGCGCCCCTCGTCCTGCTCGAGCTCTTTCGCTTCACCATCTCCCAGGCGGCCGCCTTCATGCTGATGCGGACCCTCACCTTGACTCTGGCCTCGCCGCTCGGAGGACGGCTGGGAGAGCGCGTCGGGGAGCGCGCCGCCGCGCTCTGGGGCTCGATGATCATGACCGGGGCGCTCGTAGTGATTGCCCTCGGCACAGCGGCGACGTCCCTCGTCGCCGTGGGCGTCGGACTCGTCTTCCAGGGGTTGGGCCACGGCCTGAGCCTGCCCTCCCTGACCTCCGCCGTGGCCAACTCGGTTCCCGAGCGCGACCTCGGAATCGCCTCGGCGGCGAATCGTCTGACCGGCCAGGTCGGCACCGCCTTCGGGATCACGGCCCTCACCATCGCCTATGGCGGCATCAACACGGGTGCCGGGCTCGGCGCCGCCCTGGGGCTGGGCGCCGTCCTCGCCCTCTTCTCGGTGTTTGCCGTCGCCTTCATGCAGTCGGCTCCGATCCCACCCCTCGATCCTCGCGCTGGGCGGGCCTCGGGAGCGCGCCTAGAATGACGTCTTCCGACGGAGCGAAGACTCGAATCGTGGAGGCCCGATGATCGATCTCGACCCCGGCGACGATCTCGAGCTCCTGCGCCAGACAGCGCGGAGCTTCGCCCTGGAGGAGCTGGTGCCGCGCCTTCGCGATGCCGAGGCAGATCGGGCGGTAAGCGCTTCCGTGCGAGCTGCCTTCGCGCAGATCGGGCTCGCGGGCCTCGAGCTTCCCGAGTCCCTGGGCGGGGCCGAGCTCGGCCCCCTCGCTCGTGCGTTCGTGAACGAGGAGCTGGGCGCGGGAGATGCGGGGGCGGCATTGGCGCTGGATCCCCTGGGCCCGGCGCTCTACCCGCTGCTCGAGCTCGGCGGAGAGCCGGCGCTCGTGGAGTACGGCCTGCCGCTCCTCGAGGAAGAGGGCGCGCGCGCCGTGCTGGTGTGCGACGACGACGCGAGCCTCGAAGTCGTCGGCGATCGCCTCAGCGGATGGGTCCCCTGGGTTCCGGCGGATCGGCCGGACCTGGTGGTGGTCCTCACGCGGGACGGCGCGCTAGTGCTGCGGGAGGGATTCGAGTCCGAGGTGCTGCGCGGCGCGGGCCTGCGCGCGGCCGGCGCATCGGCGCTTCGCTTCGATGCCGTTCCTGTCGCCGCCCAGTGGCGCGACACCGCGGCGGCGGCTCGCGCTCGGGGCCGGGCCCGGCTCTACGCGGCGTCACTGCTGCTCGGCGTCCTGCGTCACGGGGCCGAGTTCTCCCGCGACTACGCCCAGCAGCGGGTCGCCTTCGGTCGCCCGATCGCCCACCACCAGGGGCTGGCATTCCTGATCACCGACATGCACATGGCGGTGGAGGGGGCGCGGCTGCTGATCCACGAGGCCGCATGGCGCGCCGAATCGGCACACCCCTTCGAGGACGCGGCGGCTTCGGCGTGGGTGGAGACCGTGTCGGCCTCGGTCCTGGTCGGCCCCGCCTGCGTGCAGATCCTCGGCGGCCACGGCTTCATGCAGGACTATCCGATGGAGAAGGCGATGCGAGAGGCGCGTGCCCTGGGGCTCTGGCTGGGCGGCGCCGACGCCGCCAGGGAGGATGCGGGCCGCGCGCTCTGCGCCGGACCGCCACCGGTTGCGCTCTCGGCAGGGGGGATCCTCTGATGGATTTCTCCATCGACGCGAAGCTGCGCGATCGCCTCGAGGTGGAGCGGGCGTGGGGCCGCGAGCGCGTGCGGCCGGCGGGTCTCGAGGCCGATCGCCAGGGCTCGCCCCTGGCCCAGGACCATCCCTACTTCCAGGACTTCGTGGCGCGCGGTGAGGGTCGGACCCGCTGGCACGGTCCCGGCAGCAAGGGAGAGGTGCCGCCGCCCGGGGTCGTGGTGAGGGCGCTCCTCGTGTCCGAGGAGCTGGCCTACTGGGACCGTGGTGTGATCGTCGCGAGTCCGGGCCCGGGGCTGCCCGAGCCGAACGTACTCGCCCTGGGCACCGAAGAGCAGAAGGAGCGCTTCCTCGGCCCCTTCGTCGCCCTCGATCGTCCGCGCTGGGCCTGCTTCGCCATGACCGAGCCCAGCGCCGGCTCCGACGCCGCCGCGATCTGCACCACGGCCCGCAAGGACGGCGACCACTGGATCCTGAACGGAGCGAAGTGTTTCATCGGCAACGCGAGTCGCGCCGACTGGATCCTGGTGCAGGCCACCCTCGATCCCTCGAAGGGCCGCGACGCCCAGCGGTCGTTCTTCGTCGAGAAGGGAACGCCCGGGCTCGGGGGATTCAAGATCGAGAAGAAGATGGGACTCAAGGCCTACGAGTCGACCTCCTTCAGCCTCGTGGACTGTCGGGTGCCGGCGTCGAATCTCCTCGGGGGCGAGGCGCGCTACGAGCGGCGCGCGGGCTTCAAGACCGCGATGCGGACCTTCAATGCGGGCCGCCCGGTGATCGCGGCCAACGCCGTCGGCATCGGTCGCGCGGCGCTCGACGAGGCGCTCGCCTTCGCGCGGAATGCCGACCGTCTGGGCGACCCCCGGATCCGCGACCGCATCGAGGCTCTGGCGCGTCGCCTCCGCATGGCGCGGCTCTGTTGTCTGCGGGCTGGCTGGCTCGCAGACCACGGGAAGCCCAACATCGTGGAGGCATCCATGTCCAAGGCCCTCGGCGCCACCGTCGCCGAGGAGGCAACGAGTCTCGGGATGGAGCTCCTCGGCGCCGTCGGCGCCCGGGGCGATCACCTGATCGAGAAGCTCTACCGCGACGCGAAGGCCATGGACATCGTCGAGGGAACCGGCCAGATCCAGCGTGTCATCATGGCGCGCCAGCTGGTCAAGCTGCCGCGCAGCTGAGAGGAGTCGTCGTGAGCGAGCCCGCCGTCCTCTACGAAATGAAGGATCACATCGCGATCCTGACGCTCAATCGACCGGAGAACCGCAACAGCATGACTCCGGACGTGCTGGAGGGGCTCGCCGAGGGGGTGGCGCGGGCACGCGGCGATTCCGAGGTGCGCTGCCTGATCCTCACCGGCCGGGGCCGGAGCTTCTGCGCCGGCGCCGACTTCCGCTCACGCGGGGCGCGGGGCGACTCCTCCGCGGCGCCCCACGAGCGCGCCTTCGCCACCTACGAGCCCTTCCTCTCGGTCCTCGACGTCGAGGTGCCCACGATCGCCGCCCTCAACGGCCACGCGATCGGCGGAGGGCTCGGCCTGTCGGTGGTCTGCGACCTTCGCGTGGCGAATCGCGATGCGAAGTACGGGGCCAACTTCGTTCGCCTCGGGCTCCACCCGGGCATGGCCACGACCTATCTGCTGCCGCGTCTCATGGGCGTTCCGCGGGCGACGGAGTTCCTGCTGACGGGGCGCATCGCTACCGGTGCGGAGGTGGCCGAAGCTGGACTCGTCCACTACGCGGTCGAGGCAGAGCAGGTGCTGCCGAAGGCCCTCGAGCTGGCCCGGGAGATCGCCGGGGCGGCGCCCCAGGCGGTGCGCTGGACGAAGCGCTCGATCTACCGTCACCTCGACTGGGATCCGCGCGAGGCCGCACGCTTCGAGGCCCACGTCCAGTCGCGCAGCTTCGAGACCGAGGACCACCGCGAAGGCGTCTCGGCGCTGCTCGAGAAGCGCGACCCCGTCTTCCGCGGCCGCTGAGCCCGGACCCGCCGTGAGGGCCTGGCAGGTCACACGTCACGGGGAGCCCCGCGAGGCGCTCTCGCGCGAGGAGGTGCCGACGCCGGATCCGGGTCCCGGATTCCTGCGGGTCCAGGTGGCCGCTGCCGCCCTCGGCCTTCCCGACGTCTTCCTGTGTCGCGGCAGCTACGCGCTCACCCCCTCTCTTCCGTTCACGCCGGGCCAGGAGGTGGTGGGGGTCGTGACGGCGTCGGGCGCTGGTGCCGAGGCGAGAGTCGGCGAGCGGGTGATGGCCGTCTCGGGCTTCTTCCTCGGCCACGGTGCCTTCGCTGAAGAGGCCCTCGCGATCGACGACTTCTCCTTCCCGGTGAGCGAGACCCTGAGCGATGCCGAGGCCGCGGGCTTCGTCATCCCCTATCACACGGCCTACGTCGGGCTCGTGCGTCGCGCGGCTCTGCGCGAGGGCGAGACCCTTCTCGTCCTGGGCGGCGCCGGGGGAACCGGCTCCGCTGCGATCCAGCTCGGGCGGGCGCTGGGGGCGCGAGTGTTGGCGACGGCCGGGGGGCCCGAGAAGGCCGCCTTCTGTCGCGCTCAGGGTGCGGAGGCGGTGATCGACCGCCGGAGCGAGGACATCGCCGTGCGCGTTCGCGAGCTCACCGACGGACGTGGCGCCGACATCGTCTACGATCCGGTCGGCGGCGACGCCTTCGATGCGGCCACCCGCTGCATCGCCCACGAGGGCCGGCTGCTCGTCGTTGGCTTCGCCAGCGGTCGCTGGGGGGCAGCGCAGAGCGCGCACCTGGTGACCCACGGCTACTCGCTCCTCGGCGTGATGCCCTCGGGCTACGACCGCGCTTTCCGGAATGAGGCGCAGGCGGCGCTCCTCGCCCTCCACGAGGCCGGGGCCCTGCGCCCGCCGGTCCAGGCCGCCCTCGCGGGGCTGGAGCTCCCCGAAGGCCTCGAGACCTTGGCTCGCGCCGGCGTCTCGGGCCGTCTGGTCTGGCTCCCAGGCTGATTCCCCGGCGTCCCAGCGACGCGGGGAAGGCCTCGTTGTAGCCGTGGCGTGGGAGGTGGTCGTCTACAGCCCGGCCCCCGGGCTTCCGATGAGCCGGGGGCGGGGGCGACGTTCCGGTCTGCCCCCGATGGGGAGGGACTGCGGTGCCGCTCGGGCAGCTTCTGATCGAAAGCAATGTCGTCGACTCGGCAGGGATCGACGAGGCGCGTCAACACCAGAAGGTCGCCGGCGGGACGCTCGTCGACAGCCTGCTGGAGCTCGACCTGGTGGATGCGGGCGAGCTCGAAGCCTTCCTCGGGCAGGCTCCCCCGGAGCAGGACGAGATCGAAGGGACCGGGCTCGGGCTCCAGTTCCTGCTCGGCTTCATCACCAAGGCCGTCTACCTCACGGGACTCGAGACCGTCCCGGACCTCTCGGACTACACGAAGCTGAGCCCGGTCGTGGTCCAGGAGGTCCTCGAGGATGCGAAGCAGAAGCACCTGGTGGACGTCCTCGGGCTGGCGGACACGAGGCGCTCGATCTATCGCTACGCGCTCACCGATGCCGGGCGCCGCTGGGCGTCCGACGCCATCGAGCAGTGCACCTACTCGGGGCCGGCGCCGGTAACCCTGGACGTCTGGCAGCGGCAGGTCCTCAAGCAGTCGATCGCCCGCGACCACGCCAGTCCGGAGTCGATCTCGGCGAGCCTCTCCCACCTGGTGCTCGATCCGAACATCGTGCGCCGGATCGGTCCGGCGGTGGATTCGGGCCGTGCCATCCTCCTCTACGGCGAGGTTGGCAACGGCAAGTCCTCGATCGCCGAGGCTGTCGGCAATGCCTATGGGCAGGAAATCTTCATACCCTACTGCGTCGAGATCGACGGTCAGATCATCAAGCTCTTCGACGCCGCGGTCCACCACGAGGTGGAGCCGGCTCCGCGTCAGGACCCGCGCTGGGTGCGCTGCCAACGTCCCGTCGTCACGACCGGTGGCGAGCTCACGATCGAGATGCTCGATCTCTCCTTCGACACCGTCACCAAGACCTACGAGGCGCCGGCCCACATCAAGGCGACCGGGGGCGTGTTCATCCTCGACGACTTCGGGCGCCAGCGGGTGAGCCCGGCCGAGCTCCTGAATCGCTGGATGATTCCGCTGGAGCGGCGAGTCGACTACCTGACCCTTCACACGGGGAAGAAGCTCAAGGTCCACTTCGACGAGCTGCTGGTCATCTCGACGAATACGCCGCCCAGTCAACTCATCGACGGTGCCGGTCTTCGCCGTATTCCCTACAAGATGGAGCTTCGGGCTCCGACGACGGACGACTACGCCGTGATCTTTCGCCGCACGTGCGAGGCTCACGGGCTGCAGGCTCCGGACGATGTGCTCCGCTATCTGATCGAGGAGTTCTACCCGACGACGGGCCTCGAGCTCTCGGGCGCGCATCCGCGCTTCCTGCTCGATCACGTCTTCGAGCGCTGTCGCTACGAGGATCGGGCGCTCCAGATCGACCTCGACCACGTCTTCGATGCGGTGCACAGTCTCGTCGTGGAGGAGAGGCCCCCGCGGCCGAAGGCGCTCGGAGCCTCCTAGCCCCGGCGACTACCCAGCATTCGCGGAGCCTTCACCGCGATGCTACGGATCGGGTCCATGAGAGGTGGGGTGCGCATTCTCCGCCGCGTGGGCATCTGGCTCGCGTGGGGTGTATTGGGCTTCGTCGCCGGTGCCCTCGTGATCCATGTCTCGATGCTGCGCCGGGGGCCGCCCCTCGAGCTCTGGCACACCGAGGCATTGACCGCCGAGTTCACGGTGGATCGCTCCGACGAGATCCTGCGCTTCGAGGACTACCTCCGCCTCGAGGAGGAGCTGGCGGTCCAGATCGACGAGCAGATCTACGCGCACACCGACCGCGGCCCGTCCTTCGAGCTGGTCCGCTACAGCACGGGGAGCCTCGCGGACCCACGGGAGCACCCCACCGACTGGAACCGGACCTTCGAGCTCCAGCACGACGCCCCCGCCGGAGGGGTGTTGCTGCTCCACGGCATGTCGGACTCGCCCTACAGCCTCCGGGCCCTGGGCGAGGTGCTCCACCGGCGCGGGTACTGGGTAATCGGTCTGCGCCTGCCGGGGCACGGCACCGCGCCCTCCGGCCTCGCCACCGCCCGCTGGGAGGACATGGCCCTGGCCGCGCGTCTCGCCATCGCGCGCCTGACGGCGAAGGCGGGTCCGGACGCGATCCACATCGCGGGCTACTCGACGGGCGCCGCTCTGGCCGTCGATTACGCCCTCGATGCGCTCGAAGGCAAGGGGTCGCCGGTGCCGGCGAGCCTGGTGTTGATCTCTCCGGCCATCGGGATCACGCCGGCTGCGGCGCTCGCGCAGTGGAAGCTCTGGCTCGCCAGACTGCCGGGCCTGGGGAAGCTCGCCTGGAGTCAGATCCTGCCCGAGTTCGATCCCTTCAAGTACAACTCCTTCACCACCAACGCGGGGGTGCAGGTCCACCGCCTGACCCGCTCGATCGGGCGGCGGATCGAGGCCCGCGCTGCCGGCGCTCCCATCGAGGGCTTCCCTCCGACGGTGGCCTTTCTCTCGAGCGTCGACGCGACGGTCTCGACCGATGCCGTCGTGGACGTCCTCTTCGAGCACCTGGCGCCCGGCGACCACGAGCTCGTCCTGTTCGACGTGAACCGCTACAGCGTGAAGTCGACGCTGATGGTCAGGGATCCGGGTCCGCTGACGGCGCGGCTCCTGGCGAACCCCACGCTCCCCTTCGGGCTCACGCTGATCACCAACGAAAGCTCCCGGAGTCGGGCGCTGGTGAGTCGCAGGAAGCCCCCGCTCTCATCCGACGTCGAGGTGGAGCCGCTGGGTCTCACCTGGCCCGCTTCCATGCTCTCCCTCTCCCACATCGCGCTGCCGTTCCCGCCGGAGGATCCCCTCTACGGCGCGGGGCCTCCCGCCGCCGACGGCGCCCTCTTCCTGGGGCAGACTCCGATTCAGGGCGAGCGCGGTCTCCTGCTCTTCCCGACCGACTGGCTGCTGCGCCTGCGGCACAATCCCTTCTACGAGCTCCTGGAATCGAAGACGACGGCGTGGGTCGACCGCCGCGCAGGCGGCCACTCCCCGGATGGAGTCTCGGCGCCTTCCCCGTAGAGTCGCCGCGATCCTCGCGGATCAGCGGCGGTAGCGCAGGCGTTCGACCCGGTAGCCCGAGCGGGCGAGGGCCGCCGGGAGGCTTCGCTTCCCCACCAGGTGCCCGACCCCCACGACGACGAAGGCGTGGCGCACTTCGAGCAGGATGTTGGTGAGGGACGCAGCCATCCGCAGGTTTCGCCGCGGGTAGGTGGCCTGATGGAGCGGCGCCATCAGCGGGTCGTTCCGGTCCTCGAAGAGGATCGCCTCGAGGGCGACCACATCGCCGCGCCGCCAGGCATTCACGAGGGCCTCGAGGGTGGGGCCGTCGGGGGGGGCGAGGGCGTCTCGGAGCATCCGCTCCTGGAGCGGAGCCTCGAGCTGGTCGAAGACCCGGAACTGCTCGAGGGGCGTCTCGAGTCCGCGCACCGGCTTCGACCCGGCGACGTTCCAGACGCCCTGCTCCACGCCGTGCTCGGTCTCGAAGCCGGCCTCGGAGAGCGATCGACCCATGAACTGCAGCGCCACCACCCAGGGCTCGAGGCGGTCGAGGGCGTCGAGGGACAGCCCGTGCTGGGGGGCGCGCTCCTCCAGCAGGTGCCAGGTCGCCTCGGAGAGCTGGTCGCGCAGCCGCCGATCCGGCGGGAGCACGCCGACGTCGAGCATCAGCGCCATCATCTCGTCGGCGGAGGTGCGCGCGAGATCGATCTCGAAGACCAGGGCATCCGACCGTTCGAGGGCCTCCAGGATGGGCCGCGGCAGCACCCAGTCGTCGGCGCGTGCGAGGTGGATGGAGCCAAGGAGCAGGGCCCTCGAGCCGTTCGGCGCGACGAGTTCGTAGGCGAGGGGGGTGATCCGCTGCGCGGACCGAGCGCCCGGGTCCGGGGTCGCGCAGCCGGTCGCGGCCAGCAGGGCGCAGAGCGGAAGGGCGCGTCGCACGACCCGCGAGCCTATCATGGGTTGCGCCAGTCGCCTCGGGGCGACCGCTTCAGGGAGGGAGCATGAGCAAGGTTGCGATCACGGATTACCCGGTTCACGCGCTGATCGCGAATCGGTGGAGCCCCTACGCCTTCGCCGACCGGGACGTTGCGGCGGAGGATCTGCGCGCGCTCTTCGAGGCGGCGCGCTGGGCCGCCTCCGCGTTCAACGCGCAGCCCTGGAGCTACGTCGTCGCCTCGCGCAGCGAACCGGAGGCCTTCGAGCGCGTGCTCTCGTGCCTCGTCGAAGGGAACCAGTCCTGGGCGCGTCACGCGCCGGTGCTCGCCCTGGGAATCGTTCGCGAGACCTTTGCCCACAACGGCAAGGCGAACGGGACGGCGCTCCACGACCTGGGCCTCGCATCCGGCAATCTGCTGTTGGAGGCGACGGCCCGGGATCTTTCGGTGCACCAGATGGCCGGGATCCTGCCCGATCGCGCTCGCGAGGTGTTCGGGATTCCCGACCACTCCCGCGCCCTGACGGGGCTGGCCATCGGTCATGCGGGTGCGCCGGAGCGGCTGCCGGAGCCCCTGCGCGAGCGGGATCTCATGCGGCGGGAGCGCAGGCCGCTGCGGGAGCTCGTCTTCGGGGCGCGCTGGGGCGAGCCGGCCCCGCTCGTGAAGGAGTGAGCGTAGGCCCCTCGGAGGAGGTGATGTCCTTCTGGTTCGGAGCGCTCGACGGGGCGGGCGCTCCCGAGCCGGAGGTGGCGACGCGCTGGTTTCGCCCGAACCCGGCCCTCGACGCGGAGATAGCGGAGCGCTTCGGCGATTGGATCGAAGAGGCGCTCGGGCGACGCATCGAGGATTGGAAGGCCACGTCGCGCGGGCGTCTTGCCCTGGTCCTGCTGCTCGACCAGTTCACCCGCAACGTGTATCGCGGCAGCGCGCGCGCGTTCGCGGGCGACGCTCGGGCCCTGGCGATCGCCCGGGAGGGGATCGACGCCGGAGAGGACCGTGCTCTGCGAACGATCGAGCGCAGCTTCCTCTACCTCCCCTTCATGCATGCCGAGAACCTGGGCGATCAGGACCGCAGCGTCGCGCTCTTTGCGTCGCTCTGCGCCGAAGCGTCACCCGAACTTCGGCCCCGCGTCGAGGCCTCCTACGAGTTCGCTCTCTCCCACCGCGAGGCGATCCGGCGCTTCGGGCGCTTTCCCGCCCGCAACGAAGTTCTGGGTCGCCGGTCGACGCCGGAGGAGCAGGCCTTTCTGGTAGAGAGTCCCGCCGGGTTCTAGCTGCACGACGCTCGGCGGAGGCGCGCCAGGGCGAAGACTGCCGCGGCGCCGGCGATCAGCATCCCGCCGCCCGAGGGCTCCGGCAGCAGGACGATGTCGGAGATCACCACCTCGGCGGGCTGTCCGTCGGAGGGCTGGCCGCCGCCATTGATCCAGAGGTTGAGGCGAAGGCGCACGCGTCCGGCGGTCGGTACGAGATGGTCGACCTCCGGATCCTCGAGATAGAGGGCGTGGGCGATCAGCGCCGAGAGGGGGAAGCAGCAGGGCGGGTGGTGCCCGCGCAGGGCCGTGAACTGAATCCCGCCGGGGGCCCAGGAGAAGATCCGGGTCAGGGCGGCGTCCGCAGACAGGTCCGGGATCGTGTAGCTGCCGAGGTTCCCGGCGACCGTGTAGGGCTGCACCACCCACTGCGCGTTCGCCGCGCCGGGCACTCCCCAGCGCGAGTCCTCGAAGTCGATCTCCCGGTTCGGGCCGCCGGGAACCGCGTCGTCGTCGCCGTGGGGATCCCAGCTGAAGAGGCCGAAGGTCACGTCCGGGTCGAGGACGTCGTTGCGGCTGTCGGTCTGGACCGCCACGGTTCCGTAGCCGAGGCTCTCCAGCACGATCACCTCGCTCGACTACCACGCCCCGTCGTGGAAGTCGATCCGCAGGTGGAGGCCGTCGCCATCCACGAAGGCGTCCGCGACCCGGTCCGAGAAGCGGTTGTTCCCCGGGCCGACCGGGCTCGGCGACGTCTTCACGGCCAGGGTGAGACCGGCAAACGAGAGGGTGCGCCCGTAGCGTTCCTCGCAGTCGATGGCGAGAGGCGCGAGGGAGGCGGGGATGCGTCCCGCCTGGGAGACCGTGGGAGGGAAGGTGCTCGTCGGGAGGAGGGCGACACAGAAGATCGTGGCGTGACCGTCGAGGCTCGCAGGGCCGCCGGTGCCGACGTCCGCGCTGAAGCTCCCGTTCCCGGCAATGGGAACCGTCGGGCTCGCGACGGTCGGCTTGGTCCACCAGCCGAGGCCCTCGATCTGGATGTACGTCGCGACGTGGTGGGTCGCCGGGTTCACGCCGGAGACCTGGCCGGTGAGGAAGCCGAGGTCGCCGTAGGCGGGCAGCGACGTGATCTCGATCGTCTGGGCGTCGGACCGGGCCGAGGCGAAGACGAGCAGAGACGCGAGCGCGATGGCGACGATTCGGGGGTCGATGTCCAGGAAAATACCCCGTCGCTCGCGGAAGCGCGGTAGGCGCGGAGTTGGGCGGTTTCGCGGGCGAGGGTCCCGGGGCGGCATGGCCTATGCTGGGCTTCGCCCAACCCTCCGCTGGAGACGTTCTTGTCCACGGACGCCGTCGAGTCGCCCCGCTCTCCTCGCATCCATGGACTCGGCTTCGCAATCTCCCTGGCACCGGGCTTCGCGCTCGTGGGGATTGGCGCCGCCATGCTGCAGCTGAGCTGGGGGCACTGGCCCGACGTCCTCGTGGACTTCGGACGCGAGCTCTACGTCCCCTGGCGCCTCTCCGAAGGTGAGGTGCTCTATCGGGACCTCTCGCACCTGAGTGGCCCGCTCTCCCCCTACTGGAACGCGCTGGTGTTCCGGGTGCTCGGCGTCGGCCTGCAGTCGCTGGTCTGGGCAAACGTGGCCCTCATCGCGCTGATGATCCTGCTCCTCCACGGGCTGCTGCGACGCATCGCCGGACCGGTCTCTGCCTTCGTGGGGTCGGTCGTGGTCCTCGTCGTATTCGCGTTCGGCCAGCTCGATCGCATCGGCAACTACAACTACGTCACGCCCTATGCCCACGAGATCACCCACGGCCTGCTCCTCTCCCTCGGAATCCTCGGCGCCCTCGGCGCCCGCGCACGTCTCGGGGACTGGACCTATGCGGTGGTCGGTCTCCTGCTGGGGGCCGCCGCCCTCACGAAGGTCGAGATCGTCGTCGCGATCGGTGCAGGTGTGGCGGTCTTCGCGGCGCTGGAGCTGCGGGCGGAGGCGGCGAAGGGCCATTCCGTCCTCGGCTCGGCGTTCAGACGGGCCTCCCTCCTCGTCCTCGCCTCTGCGGTCGCGCCTGGAGCTACCGCTCTCCTGCTCGGGCTGGCCATGCCGCTGGAGGACGCTGCCCGGGCTCTCGCAGACCCCTGGGTCTTCGCCGCGAACTCCGACGTGCGCAGCCTCGAATTCTACCGCCGGGGCATGGGGACACTCGAGCCCCTGAAGAGCCTGGGGCGGATCGCAGAGTGGGGCGCCTGGTGGGCGCTCTTCGTCGGGGTGGCAGTTGGGATGGCCTTCCGCGCTCCCGCCAGCCGGGTCCTGTCCTTCGCAATCGGCGGTTGCGCGGCGGCGGCGTTTCTCGCCCTCTGGCCGAAGTCGCTGTCGTCATGGCTCTGGGTCACGACACCGCTGCCGCTCGCGGTCTTCGGCTGGCTCGCGATCGAATGCGTGCGGCAGTGGAGGCGCCCGGCGGATGAATCCGACGCGCGTCTGCGCGTCGCCGTCGCCGTCTTCGCGACCCTGCTCACGGCCAAGATTGCGTTTCGAACGGTTCTCTTCCACTACGGCTTCGCCCTGGCGATGCCGATCGCGATGGTGGCGGTGGCCGCACTCTGTGACTGGATTCCGGGCTGGATCGACAGGAGGGGGGGGCGTGGGGCCCTGATGCGCGGAGCCGCCGTCGTTGCGATCGCGGCGCTGCTGGTCACGACGACCCGGATCAGCCTCTTGAGGTACGAGAGACATCGCCATGGCGTTGGTTCCGGAGCGGACGCGTTCATCGCAGACGCTCGGGGCGCCTATGTGAACGCTCTGCTCCGCCAGATGCGCGCGTCGGTTCCCGCCGATGCCACGCTTCTCGTGATGCCCGAGGGCGTCATGGTCAACTACCTGGCGCGTCGTCGGAACCCGACGGGCTTCCTCAACTTCATGCCTCCCGAGATCCTCCTCTTCGGCGAGGACCGGATCCTCGCAGGCTTCGAGCGCAACGCTCCCGACTACGTCGCGTTGGTGCACAAGCGGACCGTGGAGTACGGACTTCCCTACTTCGGCGTGGACTACGGACGAGACCTGATCGCATGGGTGGACCGCGATTACGAGCTCATGACCCGGATCGGCGACGTTCCCTTCACTCCGGATACGAGCTTCGGCATCACTCTGCACCGGCGTATCGCCTCGAAGGCGAATAGCGGTCGGCCCTGATCGATGTCGGACGCGGTTACTTCGGATTCCTCGGCGTCGCGGGCCGCGTTCGCCCGCGCGCTTCGCGGATGTGCGCCCTTCGCGCTCTTCGCCTTCGCCTTCGCCATTCGGGCCATCCGGTGGCGGGAGGTCTTCGTGGCGGATCGCGTCGTTCCGATCGGCTTCGATGTCTACTACCACCTGCGGCGCATCTCGGTCTCGGTCTTCCGGCATCCGGCGTTCCTCGACTTCGATGCCTATCTCCACTTCCCCGATGGTGCGCAACCGATCTGGCCGCCTCTCTTCGATCGGGCGGTGGCGGCGGTGCTGAGGCCTCTCGTGTCGAAGGAGCTCGAGAGCGGGCTCGACTCCATGGAGCGACTCGCGATGTGGGTGCCGCCGGTACTGGGGGCGCTTACCGTCGTGGTCGTCTTCGAGCTCACGCGTCGGCATTTCGGATTCCGCGCCGGACTGTTGGCGGGCACAGTGCTCTCCTTCCTGTCCGGCCACGTCTGGTACTCCCAGCTCGGATTCCTAGATCATCACGTCGCCGTGGCCCTCTTTGCAGCGCTGGTGCTGGGGAGTGCCCTTCGGATGGTGGCGTCGATGGACGCGGGCCGGCGCGGCGCCAGCTGGGCCTGGGCCGTGGCGCTCGGCGGCTCAGGAGCCGGGGCGCTGCTGTTGTGGCCTGGGAGCCTGCTCCACATCGGTCTGGTGCATGTCGCGCTGCTTGCGGACATGCTTCGCCGCCCGTCCGTCGGAGCCAGAGCCCTGGCCGCCCGACTTGCCGCAGCCCATGCGGTCGCGCTGGTGACGGTCGCTCCTTCGGGTCTCGCGGCGGATTGGCTGCAGTGGAGCGCCTTCAGTCCCGTGGTGGTCTCGCGCTTTCAGCCCTTGCTCTTCGCGCTGGCGACTCTCGTCTGCGGCAGCTGTGCCCTTGTCTGGAGCACACCGGGACGTTCCGGTTCCCTCGGCCGGCGCCTCGCCGTCTTCTGTTCGGTCGGCACCCTGGGCTCCGTCATCAGCCTCGTCGCTCAGCCCGAGATCCTGGAGGGCGCCCAGGATGCGTGGCGCTGGCTCGCGAAGGACGAGGCCTTCCAGTCCCAGGTCGTCGAGTCGATGCCGCTCTTCTTCGAGTCGGGGCGTTTCACGCCGGTGATCGCCCTGACGCGACTCTCGGGGTTCGTCCTCCTCTTCCCCTTCGCGGTCGGCTGGCTGTGGTTCGTTCACCGGAAGCGACAGACGCGTACGGCACTGGCGCTGCTCCTGGTCTTCGCCGTCGGACTCATGGGCGTGACGCTGTTGCAGAAGCGCTTCTTCAACAGCGCCTCCATCGGGGTTGCAATCGTCCTGGCGCTCGCCGTTCAGGCACTGTGGTGGCGAGCGCGATCCCGCACGGCTCGATTCATGATCGCCGCGGCCCTGGTGTTTCTGCTGGCGCCGACGCTAATGCCCTATATGGGCGCACTCGAGAACGAGCGACGCTCGTTCCGGGGACAGAAGATCAGTGTTGGTGGCACATTCTCTCGTTCACTCGCGCAACAGGAGATGGCAACCTGGCTGCGTGACGGAACTCCCGCCACCTCGGGCTGGCTCGGCGACGGAGCGGGGCCCGAGTACAGCGTGCTGGCCCCGTGGCCTCTCGGCCACATCATTCAGTACATGGGGCGGCGGCCCACGGTCGTCGACAACTTCGGCGACGACCTGGGCGGAGATGGCTTCGCCTTCGCCGAGCGCGTGTTTCGTGCCCCCGGGGCCGAGGGTGTCGAGGCGCTCGACGCGCGGGGAGTCCGTTATGTCGTCGCCCAGCCTTCGAAGGGCTTCCTCTCGGCCCCCGCACCGCAGGGCTCCCTCTTGCGGGTGCTCTATCACCGCGACGGGAGCGCCAGCCCGGAGGCCGTCGAGGCCGGCTCGTCCGCGGCGCTCGCCCGTTACCGCCTCGTGTTCGAATCGAAGGGCCTGTGGATCGCGGATCCGGAGGCCAAGGCCGTCTACAAGGTCTTCGAGGTCGTACCCGGCGCAGTCATCGAGGGCCGAGCGGCTCCCGGGTCCGTCGTGGACCTGCGTCTGGGCGTCTTCACGAATCGTGGGCGGAAGCTCTACTACCGGACCCGAGGTGTGGCCGACGAGACCGGGAAGTTCCAGGTGCGCGTTCCATACGCCACCGGCGCAAAGGCTCCCAGCCTGCGCACGGCGCCACTCTACCGGCTGTCGTGTCGTGGCGAGGTGCGCGGCGTGGCGGTCGCCGAAGAGGCGGTCGCCGAGGGGCTGGTGGTCAGCAGTCCGTCCCTCTGTCTCGCCCCCGACGATGAGGGCGGCGCAGTATAATCCGGTCCTCGACAGGTCCGGCCGGCACGATGCGGGCAGTACGCCGAAAGGAGCAGAAGCTGTCGCGCGGAGCCCTCTTTCTCGCCGGACTCTTCCTGGCCACGCTCGCGACGCGACGCTACTCGCTGCTCGCGCGATGCGTCGTCGTCGTCGGCATGGTGGCCGTAGCCGCCCTTCCCCTGGGCTTCTGCTTCCCGATCGGGCTGCGCCTCGTGCGACGGCTCTCCGAAGAGGCGACGCCGTGGATGTGGGGGGGATCAACGGGGCCTTCGGCGTCCTCTCCACGGTGTCGGCCGTGTGGATCTCGATGTGGGTCGGGATCGACGTCTCGCTCGCGATCGCGGCCGGCCTCTACCTCGCCCTCGCGGTTCCCGCCTCGGCGCTCTGGGCGCGAGGCCGCTAGAGAGCGATCCCCGACGCACGGGTGCGTCTCGGCCGTTCAGGGCGCTCCAGGGGCCGCGCGCAGCTGGAACACGTAGATCCGGCCGTAACGAGCGCGTCCCGCCACCACGACGTGGGGGTGCTGTCGCGCCCGGCGGATGAAGGGCTCGACGATCGCACTCGTGCCGATCACCCAGCTTCGGGGTGTCGACGCGGCCTCGTCGAGGCGCTCACTCAGCAGGGGCGTCGTCTCCGGCGTCTCGCGATAGGGGAGGGCCCGCAGTGCGTCTCGTTGCGCCGGTGCCATGTGTGCGGCGACGGGCCAGGTGCTGAAGCTGCGGCCCTCCTCCGAGGAGCGGCCGAGGACGACGGCGTTGAGCTCGACGAGATGGGTTGCATAGAAGATGGGCTCACCGGGGCGATGGCGCTCGAGGAGCGTGCCGACGGCCCACTTCCAGTTCTCTGTGTGGAAGCGCTCGGAGAAGAGGCCCGACTTCTGGGCGGGGGGAAGCCGCAGGAGCGCGGTGGTCAGGAGAAAGGCGCAGAGGGGGAGCCAGGCGAGGCGCGTGCCGCGCCCCGGCAACGCCATCAGGGCGCCGTAGGCGAGACCCGCGGCGGGCAGCGCCATCAGCAGATAGCGGCGGTGCAGGAGCGAGACGTCGAAGAGCGGGGGGATCAGGGCGATGACCAGGAAGGGGAGGAAGAGCCAGAGCCCCAGGAGGGCCAGGCGAGGGCGGGGACCCTGCAGGGAGAGGCGCCGCCCGGCGACGGCTGCCAGGAGGGCCGCCCCGGTCGTGGCGAGGAGGACCCGCCCGTCGAAGTAGCGGAGCCACAGGCGCACCACTTCGCCGGGTCCGGTCCGCTCCACCCAGTCGAGGGCCTCGCGACGTCCGGCGAGGTCGGCGAGCTGGAACGCGCCGGGGGCGAGCAGGGCCGCCAGCAGGGCGGCGGTCACGAGCCAGGGCCCCAGGTCCGCGCGTCGAGGCCGGCGAAGCAGCCAGTGGAGGACCTGGATCAGGATTGCGACCCCGAAGAGATAGTGGGCGTAGACGGTGGCCGCGGTCGCGAGCAGGTAGGCCGCTCGTGCGCGCCGACTGCGCGGGCGATCGAGGAGCGCGAGATAGGCGAGAAAGGAGAGGGCGAGGCAGAAGAGGGCCAGGGCATAGGGCCTCGCCTCCTGGGAGTAGAAGATCAGTCGCTCGTTGACGGCAAAGGCCGCGACGGCGAAGAGCGCGACACGGCGATCTCCGAAGATCGCCTGGGCGAGGGGCAGGCAGGCCCAGAGCAGGCCCACCCCGAAGAGGAGCGAGGGCAGGCGCAGAGCGAACGGACTCGGGCCGAGGGCATCGACGGAGATGCGCACCAGGGCGTAGTAGAACGGCGATTGCCCCTGGATGGTGAGGACGCGGTGCCACAGGTCGCTCCAGCCCTCGCCGGCGATCGTCCACCAGGTCCCGTACTCGTCGACCCAGAGGGGGTGACTCGCGATTCCCTTCGCCCGGAGGAATACGCCCAGCGCGAGCAGGGCGACGAGCAGAGTCGTCTCGGCGCGCGGCCAGGCCCGCTCGTTCGGCATCACGCCGTCCATCATGGTGCGGACCCGCGAGTCGCACAAGACGCTGGCGGCTCCCAGCCATTCGCGGATGGGTCGGGCGCCGGATAACCTCCCCTCGTGAGCGTGCCGACCGCCGAGCGAAAGCTCGCCGCAATCCTCTCGGCCGACGTCTTCGGCTACAGCCGGCTGATGGCCGAGGACGAGGAGGCCACGGTCCGCACGATCCGGGCCTATCGCGAGCAGGTCGAGACGCTGGTCCGGGAGCACCGCGGTCGCCTCGCCGACTTCTCCGGCGACAACTTCCTGGCCGAGTTTCCGGCGGCCCTCGACGCCGTCGCGTGTGCGATCGACATCCAACGGGTGCTGCGCGCCCGCAACGAGGGCCTTCCCGACGATCGCAAGATGCAGTTCCGGATAGGGGCGCATCTGGGCGACGTGCGGGTCGAGGGCGAGCGGATCTACGGCGACGGCGTGAACATCGCCGCGAGGTTGGAAGGTCTGGCGGAGCCGGGGGGGATCTGCATCTCGGCCACGGTGCACGAGCAGGTGCGCAATCACCTCCGCGTCGGCTTCGACGATCTCGGCGACCGCTCGGTGAAGAACGTCCCGGACCAGATCCACGTCTACCAGGTCATGCTCGAGGCGAGCGCGGGCGAGCCTCCACGTAGGGTGGCGACGCCCCGACGAGGACTTCCGCGCTCCGCTCTGGCGGTCGGCGTGATCGTGATCGTCGCGGCACTCGCGATGTGGGCGCTCTGGCCGCGCCTGCTCGGCGTCGCGCTCGACGCCCGGGGAGTCTTCCCCTCGGACGCGCCGGCCCTTCCAGACCGCCCTTCGATCGTGGTGTTGCCCTTCGCGAACATGAGTGGCGACCCGGAGCAGGAGTACTTCGCCGACGGGATGACCGAGGACCTGACCACGGCCCTCTCCGGAACCTCCTCCCTCTTCGTCATCTCGCGCAACTCGGCCTTCACCTACAAGGGCCGGGCCGTGAAGGTCGAGGACGTGGGCCGGGAGCTCGGCGTGCGCTACGTGCTGGAGGGCAGCGTGCGGCGCGCCGGTGACGAGGTGCGCATCACCGCTCAGCTGATCGACGCGACGACCGGCTTCCACGTCTGGAGCGACCGCTACGACCGCCGCCTGGAGGACATCTTCGATCTTCAGTCCGAGATCTCCGAGCGGATCCTCGGAGTGGTGGGCGCCCAGATCACCGAGGCGGAGCTGGAGCGCATCCGGAGGAAGCCGACCGACGACCTCACGGCCTACGACGCCTTCGCGCGGGCCCAGTACCACTTCACGAAGTTCACCCGAGCGGACCACGCCGAGGCGCGACGCTGGGCGGAGCGCGCCATCGAGATCGATCCGCAGTTCGCGTCCGCCATCGCGCTCCTCGGCTCCACCTACTCGTCGGAGTACGCCCTGCTCTGGACCCTCGATCCGTCGGCCAACGAGCGGGCGAAGGCCCTGGCCGAGCGCGCGATCGAGATCGACCCGTCGCTCTCGCTTCCCCATATCACGCTGGGGGTCGTCGAGCTCAACACGAGCCCGGAGGCTGCGCTGAGGTGGTTCGACCGGGCGCGCGAGCTCGCGCCCAGCGACTACGTCGCCTATGTCTTCAGGGCCATCGTGCTCGGCCGGACCGGTCGGCCCCTCGAGGGTCTCGACTCCCTCGAGCGGGGCCTGCGCCTGAGCCCGCGACTGTCGGGTTTCGCTGCCTTCTCCGCCATGCTGGGGGGGCTCTACGCCAACCTCGGTCGGGTGGAGGAGGCGATCGCCATGTGGCAGCGATCGCGCGAGGCCAACCCGGACCTGGTGATTCCGCGGCTCAACCTCGCGAATCACTACGTCGAGACGGGAGACCTCGTCGAGGCCAGGGCGTTGGTCGGGGAGATGCTCCGCATCCAGCCGGCTCTCACCGCCGAGAACATCCTCGAGGTGGGCATCCGGACCGGCGTCCTGGATCCCGAGCAGACCCAACGCAACCTGCGCAGTGCGGGGCTTCCCTAGGAGGGCGCCGCGGCGTCGGCTCGCGGCGAGCTTCTCGTCGATCTCCCGCACCCGGCACCGGGCGCCCACACGGCGGAAGTCCTCGAGGGCGCCGCGCAGGTGGGCTTTGCGCGCCGCGGCATCACCTTCGGCGTCGGCAAGCTTCGGCGATCGGCTAGGGGTGGATCTCCACCGCCACGCCGGGCTCGATCCGCTCGATCAGGAAGTCGAGATCCGAATCCGTGAGGGCGACGCAGCCGAGGGTCCAGTCGAGGTGTTTGGAGTCGCCCGCCCAGCGTTCGCCCTCTCCGTGGAGCCCGATCTCGCCGCCGAGAGGCGTGTTCGACGGAGGGGACTCACCCTTCGCGTGGGCCTCGACGATGCGCGCGTGGTCCGCCGCGTCGATGCGTCCATCCGCCAGGGCCGCGTTGGCGTCCTCCACCGAGGGGTAGTCGATGGGGACGAAAGCGTGGAAACGGCTGGTCTCGGCCGGGCCGGAGATGCGGTAGCGGCCCTCGGGTGTCCGAAGGTCGCCCGAGGTGCGCTTGTGCCCGCTGGGCTCCCGGCCGAAGGCCGCGGCGAGGCGGACGACTCCGCCGCCCTCGCAGTAGGCCCAGAGCGTCCGCTCCGACTTGTCGACCTCCAGGCGCTCCACCCGGTAGCAGGGGGGCGGAGGCTCTACCTGGCGGGGGAGAAGGGGAGGCTCCGGAAGCGGTACGCTCGCCGGTGGTGCCTTCGAGCAGGCACAGACCAGGGCCAGGGTGAGGCCGGCAGCACGCCCCAGTCGTCGAGAGCATTCCACGCCCACACTCTAGCGATGCCCGGATGAGGGAGGCATACGGATTGCACCCGGATCTCGCCGTGAAGCGCGTCCTTCTGATGCTCGTGATCGGGGTGCTGGCGCTGTCGGCTCGGAGCGAACCCGCCCCGGAGTCGCCGGCTCCGCGTCTGATGCCCGTCGTTGGCACCGTTCGCAAGGTGCTGGTGCGCGACGAGGACACACTGCTCGACGTGGCCTACGAGCACCGCCTGGGCTTCGACAACGTGGCGCGGCTCAATCCGGACGTGGACGCGTGGATTCCGGTGGCCGGCACCGTCGTCGACCTGCCGACCGCCGTTGTGCTGCCCGATGCGGAGCACACCGGGCTCGTGCTCAACGTGCCCGAGATGCGCCTCTACGACTTCAGCGTGGAGCCCATGGAGGTCTTTGCTGCGGCGATCGGCGACATGGCCGACCCCTCGCTCCTGGGGGACTTCCGGATCGGCGCAAAGCGAGAGGACCCGGTCTGGCACGTCCCGGCCTCGATCCGCGAGGAGAAGCCCGAGCTGCCGGCGTCGGTTCCGTCCGGCCCGGACAATCCGTTGGGAAGCCGCTGGATGACGATCGGCAAGACCTCCTACGGCATCCACGGCACGAACGTACGCTGGTCGATCGGCCGCATGGCCACTCACGGCTGCATCCGACTCTACGAGGACGAGGTCCAGCGCCTCTACGAGCGGATTCCCCGAGGCACGCGCATCCAGCTCCTCTACGAGCCCTTCAAATGGGGCGTCGAGGGAGACGATATCGTTCTCGAGGCCCACCCCGACCCCTACGGGCTGCGATCGGACCGCCTGGCCGAGGCCCTCCGTGTGCCCCGAGCGCTGGGGCTGCTCTCGGAGCTCGATCTCGAGCGGGTCTGGCGGGTGGTGGACGAGGCGCGGGGCGTGCCGGCGCGGGTCGGACGGCTTCCGCTGCCGCCCGACCCTTCGACTACTTCGACACCGACTTCCTGAAGATGGCGTCGGCCTTTCGCGCGGCTTCGTCCGCTCGCTCGGCCGCTTCAGCGGCGCTTCGGGCACTGCGCTCCGCGGACGCGGTGGCGTTGGCCACCTCCCCCTCCAGAGCCGTGAGGCGCTGCCCGTGCTCCGCGGAGGTGGACTCCAGCTCGGACACGCGCCTCGTCAAGCGGTCGAGGTCGCCGGTGCTGGCGCAGCCGATCGCCGCAAGCGCGATCGGCGTCGCCAGCCAGAGAATACTTCTACGCACGGGTCTCCCTCCTGAGCCAGGTTCATGGGAGTTCGATTGCACGAACCGCGCCAAGCCGGACGGCAGGGGCTCGGCCCTGGCTCCGAGATCTGCGCCCTCGTAGGG
>CALDCK010000379.1 GCA_937937315.1 uncultured bacterium | reverse complement strand
GAAGGCGCCGGCGGGCGCATCAACGCGTACACGTCCTACGACGTCACGGTCTACCACGCCACGGTCCCCTCGGACCGACTCGACGTGGGGATCGACGTCATCTCCGACGCCGTGCTGCACTCGATCTTCGATCCGGAGGAGCTGCGGCGCGAGATCGACGTCGTGCTGGAGGAGATCCGACGCGGCGACGACTCTCCGGGCAACGTGCTCGGCAATGCCCTCTTCGCCGAGGCCTACCAGCAGCACCCCTATCGCCATCCGATCATCGGATCGGCCGAGAGCGTCTCCAGCTTCGACCGCGAGAGCGTGCGCCGCTTCTACGAGCGCTGGTACCACCCGGCAAACCTGGTGGTCGTGGCCGTGGGCGCCTTCGAGCCCGACTTCGTGCTGAGCCGTGTCGAGCAGGCCTTCGCCGGCGCGCGCTCGGGCACGGCGACCCGCAGCCGCCCCACGGAGCCCACCCAGGACGGCCTGCGCACCCGCATCCTCGCGCGCCCCTTCGAGCGGACCCACGTCGAGGTGGCCTACCCCGGCGTCGCCCTCTCCCACCCGGACGCCCCCCTCCTCGACCTGCTCGCCTACCTGCTCGGCAATGGTGACAGCAGCCGGCTGGTGCGCCGACTCCGCGAGCGCGACGGTCTGGTCGAACGCGTCGACGCCTACTCCTACACGCCCCTGGATCGGGGGATCTACTCCATCGATTTCGAGACCGACGCCCAGCGCGTCGAGGCGGCCATCGAGGCCAGCGTGGTCGAGGTCGAGGCACTACGCGCGGCGCCGGTGACCTCCGAAGAGCTCGAGAAGGCGCGCATCAACTTCCTGAGCCATGAGCACTTCGAGCGCGAGAGCGTGTCGGGCCTCGCCGCCAAGATCGGCGGCTTCCACGTCACCGCCGGCTCCCACGAAGCCGAGAAGATCTACCTCGACACCATCCGCCGCGCTACGCCGGAGGATCTCCAGCGCGTCGCCCAGGAGCACTGCGCGCCGGAGCGCGCCACCGTCGCCGCCATCCTGCCCGAGGCAGACGCCGGCGCCCTCGACGCGGAACGGATCGAGGCTGCCCTGGGCCGGGCGAAGCAACGCTCGGCACGCACCTTCGCGCCGCCGCGGAGCGAGGCGACCGGCAATGACCTCCACTCCTACCATCTGGATGGCGGCGCCCGCCTCCACGTGCTGCCCCGCCGCAGCCTGCCCATCGTGGCCGCCCGGGCCGCCTTCCTCGGCGGACTGCTGGCCGAGACCGAGCGCACCTCCGGCCTCACGGCCTTCCTGTCGGGCATGTGGATGCGCGGCACCGAGAACGCCTCGGCCGCGAACTTCGCCGAGGCGGTGGAGAGCCGCGCCGCCGAGATCGACAGCTTCAGCGGTCGCAGCAGCGTGGGGCTCACCCTCGAGACGCCGAGCGCGACCCTCGAGCCGGCCCTCGATCTCTTCTGCGACGTGCTGCGCGCCCCGGCCTTCGACGCCGAGGAGTTCGAGCGCGAGCGCCGCGAGACCCTCGCGGCCATCGAGCGCCGCGAGGACCGCCTGGCTCAGCGCGCCTTCCTGCTCTTTGGCGAGAACCACTTCCAGAAGCATCCCTACCGCATGCCGACCCTCGGCTCCGCCGAGGTGATCTCCGGGCTCGAGCGCGAGGCGGTGGTGGCCCACCATGAGTGGCTGGTAAAGCAGGAGAACCTGGTGATCGCCGTGGCCGGCGACGTCGATCCGGACCAGATCGCCCAGGGCTTCTCCCGGCGCCTGGCTAGCCTCGACGCCTCGCCCTTCGAGCGACCGAGCCCGCCGGCCGAGCCGCCGCCCACCGAGATCCGGCGCGCCGAGCTGCGCAAGGACCGGGCCCAGGCCCACCTGGTGATCGGCTTCCGCGGCATCGCCGTGGACGACGACGACCGCTTCACCCTGGACGTCATCTCCCAGATCCTCTCGGGCCAGGGAGGGAGGCTCTTCCTCGACCTGCGCGATCGGCGCGGCCTCGCCTACAGCGTCACCGCGACCAGTATCGAGGGCGTCGACCCGGGCTACTTCGCCCTCTACATCGCGACCACGCCCGAGCGACTCGAAGAGGCGCGCAGCGGCCTGCTCGAAGAGCTCGACCGACTGCTCCAGTCTCCGCCGGGAGAGGACGAGCTCGATCGCGCGCGCCGCTATCTGACCGGGAACTTCGTCATCGACCAGCAGCGCAATGCCGTGCACGCGGCCCAGGTCTCGCTGAACGCGCTCTACGGACTCGGCGCCAACGCCAGCGACCAGTTCGTCCCGCGGGTGGAGGCCGTCGGCCCCGAAGACGTACTGCGGGTCGCGCGTCGGATCATCGACCTGTCGGCCTACACCGAGGCGGTGGTCCGGCCCTAGGCCCTGCGCCCGAAAGGGCGCGCGGAGCGAGGGCGCAGAGCGAGCGGAGCCGGAAGGGCTCGAGCGCTCGGCCGGTCAGCGAGGCGCGACGCCGAGAGCCAGACCGTCGCGGCGGGGATCGTTGGCACCCCGGTGGATGCCGCTGGCGGCGTCGATCGTGATCGCCTCGGCTGCGGACCAGCGCCGCTCCGCCACCTCCACCGTGTGGCCGCGGCTGCGCAGACCCGCGATCACGCCCTCCTCCACTTCGGGCTCGACGAGGACCTTCTCCGGCACCCACTGGTGGTGGAAGCGCGGCGCCGCAACGGCGTCCTCGACGGGCATGCCGAAGTCCACGACGTTGAGGATGCTGAGCAGCGTGGTCGTGATGATGCGCGGCCCGCCGGGGCTACCCGTCACCATGAAGGGATGGCCGTCGCGCAGCACGACGGTGGGCGTCATGCTCGAAAGCGGCCGCTTGCGCCCGGCGATGGCGTTGTTGCCGCGGGTGTCCACCAGGCCGTAGGCGTTCGGCGTGTCCGGGGCGATGGAGAAGTCGTCCATCTCGTTGTTGAGCAGGATGCCGGTGCCGGGCACGGTCATGCCCGAGCCGAAGGGCGTGTTGATGGTCATCGTGAGGGCCACCGCGTTGCCGGCGGCATCGCTGGTCGAGAGGTGGGTCGTACCCGAGTCGTCCTGGGGTAGACCCGGGCCGCGGACGCGCAGCGCAGACTCGGAACGCCCCCAGGTCCAGGGGGCGCGGCGCCAGCGGGGGGGATTGATGCGGTCGCGCAGCGTGTCGGCGTAGGACTTCGCCACGAGACGGTCGGTGGGCACCCTCACGAAGTCCGAGTCGCCCAGGTAGGCGGCCCGGTCGGCGAAGGCGAGCTTCATGGCCTCGACGATGCGGTGGACCCCAGCCGGGTCGGTCGCGCCGTAGCCACCCATCTCGAAGCCCTCGAGGATGTTCAGCATCTCGTCGAGGGCGATCCCTCCGGAGGACGGCGGCGGGAAGGAGAGGATCTCGAGGCCCCGGTAGCTCCCGCGCACCGGCTCGCGAATACGCGGCGAGTAGTCGGCCAGGTCTTCGAGGGTGACGAGGCCGCCGTTCTTGCGCTGGGACTCGGCGATCGCGTGGGCGATGAAGCCGCGATAGAAGGCGTCGGGGCCGTCTGCGGCGATGGTTCGCAGACTCCGCGCGAGATCGCGCTGCACGAGCCGCCAGCCGGGCTTCGCCACCTCCCCGTTGGGGGGGAACTGGACGCGACCGGTCTCGGGAAACCGCTGGGGCAGCTTGTGGCGGCGCATCCACTCGAGCATGCCCACGTGGTAGGGACCGATCGGGAAGCCCTCTTCCGCCAGCGCGATCGCGGGGGCCATGGCCTCGGCGAGGGAGACGCTGCCGTGGCGCTCGAGGGCCACCGCCATCCCCGCCACGAAGCCGGGGGTCGCGACGGCAAGCGGACCGATGAGGGAGGCGCGCTCGGGCACGCCGGAGCGCAGGTACATGTCGCGACGCGCCGCCGCCGGCGCCGTCTCGCGGGCGTCGAGGGCGACGGTGCTGTCGTCCTCGAGATGGATCAGCAGGAAGGCGCCGCCGCCGATCCCCGCCGAGAAGGGCTGGGTCACGGCCAGGGCGAAGGCAGAGGCGACCGCCGCGTCCACCGCGTTGCCGCCGCTGGCCAGCATCGCCTGACCCGCGCGGGTGGCGTCCGCCTGGGACGTGACCACCATGCCGCCTCGGCTCTCGGCGAAGTTGGATCCGCGCGCCAGGCTGGGCCCGGCCAGGAGCAATCCCGTGGCCAGC
>CALDCK010000378.1 GCA_937937315.1 uncultured bacterium | reverse complement strand
TATCTACTGGGGGAAGACTGGGGAAGGCGCCCTACAGCGTCTGGCGCCGCCTGCCGAGACACATCTGCGCAGGGGTAGATCGGCGGATGCCGTGGGAGGCCGACCGGCTCGGAAGGCCTGCGGTCGTGCCCACGGCCCGTTTCGGGCGCAAGAGCGAGAGCGAGTGCAAGAGCTTCTAGCAAGAAGCGTCCATGAACCAATGCGCGTTGTCTGCGAGCAACACTCTCCGACCTGCCGGATCTCCCGATTCGGACCCCGCGAGCAAGCCGAGGAAGTCCACCTGTTCGTGCAGCCGTACGAGGACGGCCGCTTCGAGCATCAGCTCGAACAGGTGATGGAGCAGTATCACGCGGCCCTCGAATCGCTCGATCTTCCCCGACATACTGCAGTGTTCCGCCGCTGTTTTCTCAGCGATGCGGCGAACCAGCTTCACGACGTGATGGCGTCCGCGCTGGGCCTCGGGGTCTCCCCTGCGGAAGCGGCCGCGGTCTCGTGCATCGAGCAACCCCCCATCCACTATCGGAAGATCGCTCTCCTGGCGTACCACGTGAGAGGTATCGAGCCGAGCGAAAAGTCGATGCTGGAGATTCCGGAAGCCGGCCGATACGCGCGAACGCTCGCAATAGAGAGACCAGAGCGCACCCTGTTGTGGACCACGCAGATGACTTCGCGCCGCAAGGCTTCGTCCGGAGCCTGCTCCATTCACGAGACGCGGTGCGCGATCGAGCAGACGAGGGGATTGCTCTCCACTTATCGAGACCACCTCGGCTCGCAGGGAGCTTCGTTGCTCGACAACGCGCTGCGCACGTGGATCTTCGTGCAGAACGTGGACATGCACTACGCGGGAATGGTGGTGGCGCGCCGAGAGTTGTTTGCGACGGAGGGGCTGACACCGGAATCGCACTACATCGTGGCCACGGGGATCGAGGGGCAAAACGCTCGCACGCAGAGCCTCATCACCTTCGACGCGCTGGCGATGCTGGGCCTCGAAAAGGACCAACTCGTCTTCGTCGACGCTCTGGATCACCTGAACCGGACGGACGAGTACGGTGTGACCTTCGAACGTTCCGCCCGCCTGGATCACGCCGATCGAAGTCACATCTATCTGGCGGGAACGGCCGCCATCGATGCGGAAGGCCAGATCGTTCACCCCGGGGACGTCATGCGCCAGACGGACCGCACACTCGAGAACCTGTCCGCGCTGCTCGAAGCCGGGGGGGGATCGCTCGATGACGTGGCGATGATGATCGTCTACCTGCGGGATCCGTCCGACGCCGAGCGCGTGGTGGCTCACCTCGACGCGACGCAGCCAGGCCTGCCCTTCGTCATCGTCCGGGCATCCGTGTGTCGTTCCGCCTGGCTGGTGGAGATGGAGGGGACGGCGATCGTCCCGAATCGGGACTCGCGCTGGCCGGCATTCTGATCGAGCACTCCCCTCGTCACTCGCCCTCGGAGATCGGTCGCACCTGGCCGTTGCGAACGATTCCCAGCTGGGCGCGCCGCGCGTTTCGCCCGATCTCGTCCCAGCGGATCGTTCCCGAAGCCCCCGTCCACGGCGACAGCTCGGCGAGTGCAGAGCGGATCTGCGCGCGATCGAGGCCGGCCCGGCGGATGGCGGTAATCAACAGGCGAGCGGAATCGTAGGCGTGAAAGGCCGCGTAATCGGGTGCGACATTCCAGCGCGCTCCAAACTTCTTTCTGAACTCCGCTGCGAGCTCGGATTCCCGCAGAGTCAACGGCAGGAGCACACCTTCTGCGGCCGGGTGCGCCCGTTCGAGGAACGTCCGCCGCCCCATCGAGGGCCCGCCGAAGATGGCCGCCGCGCCGCCGGCGGCGCGAAGCTCGCGCACCAGGGAAGCGCTGTCGGAAGCGTCCGCCAGCACCACGACAGCCTTGACCTCAGACGCGGCGAGCTGCCTGGCCAGCTCCGGAATCCTGTAGCTCCCACTCTGGAACTCGACGTGTCGCCGCGGTCCGCTGTTTTCGCGGTGAACGAACGCGAGGAATTCTTCCGCCATGATGCGGGAGTCGTGATCCGTCGCCGAGGCCAGGATGAAGGACTCGCGACCCGGGCTCGCCAGCAGAGCGCCGCCAACCGCAGCCATCAGGGCGCGGTCGTCTGGCAGGCAGGAGAACATCCACGGCACACTGGCGGAATTGACGGTTCGATCCGTACTCGCGGGATCGACTAGGGCGAGTCGGGCCTTCGCCACGACCTGCTCGGCCAGATGCGTCGAGGTCCCATCGATGCCTCCGATGACCGCCCAGACCCGCTCCTGGTACACCAAGCGGGCGACACCGGCGGCGCCACCGCTCCAGGGATTCTCGTCCCATTCCTGCACCAGGCGAAACGGCATCGCCCGGTAGCCTCCGGACGCGTTGGATTCTTCGACGGCGAGCTTCGCTCCCTTCCAGATGGCACCGCCAACGGGATGATCGGGGTCGTCTGGCCCGAAGTAGCCGATGCGGATTTCGCGAACATCGCCGTGGGTCTCCTGAGAGCCCCCGCGCTGCGCTGCCACCATTGCGAGCAGCGCGCAGGCGAGGCCCAACCAGGCCAGCGTCGCGAGCGCGCCGCGCCGGGTCGAGGTGGGCGAAATCCGCCGGCACGGTTCTGAAGTCACACGAGCTTCCGCGCTCGCGCGGGCGTTCTCGCCCGCCCGGTGGTCCTTCATTCGCCCGCCAGAGATGCCGTATTCTCGCCGCCGCGATTGCCGATCGGCGCATCGCGTCTCGGGATCTGGAGATCCTCGCGCGAGAGATACTTCCAGGTGCCGCCCTCGAATCGGGCCAGGTAGACCTCCCCCATATCGTCCAGTGCTGAGCTCAACGGAATGTCGCCCGTCACGCCGGGCCAGGGTCTGGTCCGGTGAGCCAGCACATCGCGGATCTTCGCCCGGTTCAGCCCCGCCACCTGCACGGCCCAGATCAGCATGTTCATTCCGTCGTAGGCGTGGGCCGCGTAGGTCTCCGGCTCTTCGCCGAATCGCTCGCGGAAGTCGCCGCGAAACGTCTCCAATCGGGGGTCGCTTCGGTTCGGGTTCCATGGAGAGGCGCTGATGACGCCCTCGGCGTTGGCGCCCGCCAGCTCCACGAACTCATCCGAGATGGTCCGATCGCTGGCGAAGTAGGGCTGCTGCATATCCATACTCCGCATCTGGTTCAGGATCACCGCGCTCTCTTGCGCATCTCCCCAGTGCACGATCGCGTCTACATCTGCCGCCTTCAAGCGGCTCAGCTGCAGTGCGTAATCGTCCCGATCCAGCGCGTAAGCCATCTCCAGCACCACGGGACGTCCGAGCCGTCGCGCGCTGTCCATGATCTCGCGCACACCGAACCTGCCGTAGCGGTTGCTGCTCCGAATGATGCCGATCCGCTCGTAGCCCAGCTTGCGAATCATGTAATCCACCAGCAGGTAGCCCTGCTGGCGGTCGTCGCCGATGCAGCGCGCCACCCAGGGGATGTTCGTTTCGATGAACGTCGGGTCCGTATCGCCGCTGTTGATCATGAACACTTCGGCTTTCAGAGCGACGCGGATGGCGATGTGGCTGTTGGCGCCGTCGATGGTGCCGAGGATGGCCCAGACCTCATCTTTGTAGGCCATGTCGACGATCTCGTTTCCCGACGCGCCCCACAGTCCGTTGTCGTTCTTGACGATGAGCTCGAATGGAATCTCGCGCCTCAGGTATCCGCCGCGGGCGTTGGCCTCCTCGATCGCCAACTTCGAGCCCTGCAACATCTTGTTCCCGAGCGCCTCTTCGTGGCTCCGGCCGCCGGTGGCCACCGAAACCGTCGGCGAGATCGGACCGATGAAGCCGAGCTTGACCGTCTCGAGATCGGCCGGCTCGGGAATCGCCCGGCCCGGGCCGGTGTACTCCATCTGCTGCAGGAAGTGTTCTCGATAGGGCTTCACCCCACCGAAGGGCGCCACATCCTCCGAAGTGTGGGCATAATCACTCTCTTCCCTCAGCTCCATCTCCGGCACTTCGTAGGCGCTGACCGAATTGATGCGGCGCAGTACATCCTCCGTATCCGGATCGATCAGCGCTTCGAGTTGCGCCTGCGCATCTCGCTGCTCGGAAGGGACCTCCCCGCAGCCAGCCACAACGACCAGAAGCAGCGCCGCACAACCCGTTACGAAGCAGATCTTCATTTCTCGATCTCCGCAGTGGCCGCGGCATCCGACACGGGGCCGCCGATGCCGGCGTAGTAGCCCTCGCCGATTCCCCACGCCAAGCCCTTGGAGGTGCCGATCCACACGTCGTTGCCGTCGATCTCGGCGCTCAGCGTGTAGTTGTGCGGGATGTTGAGGCCGGTCGGAATGCTCTCCAGCTCCTTCCCATCTCGTATGACGACGGCCCTGCCG
>CALDCK010000377.1 GCA_937937315.1 uncultured bacterium | reverse complement strand
AACGGCGACGTTCGCGTCGACGTGGACACCGCCTTTGGCGCGATTGCGATCACGCAGTCCGATGCCGCCGCGGCGGCGATCATCGGCGGGGGCGCCGGCGACGTCGTGACGATCGCCTCCGCCGGCTCCGAGACCGCTCCGGTGAGCCGGTTGGAGGCGAGCACGGCAGATGCCGGCTTCGCCTACCACCTGGTCGCCGAAACCCCGGAGAACGGCGAAGCACCCGACATCGAGGTCGCAGCGCTGTACATCGGGGGCTCGGTCCTCCTCGACACGTCCGGCGACATCGCGATCGCCGCACCCGGCGCCGCGCAAGATGCCACGATCGCGGTGGGGGACGGCAGCGATCTCGTCTTCCTGGCCGGAGGTGACGTCGTCGCGGTGGATCCGGGAGCCGGGAAGGTTTCCATCGACATGGGAGGCAGCGATGAATCGGAGAGTTCGTCGGATCTCGCCTTCGCCATCGGCGGATCCGTCGGCGAGGCAGGTGCGCCCATCGTCACCCGCGACGTCGAGCGGGTGGCCGCGGTGTTCCAGGGCGGGTTCCACCTCTCGAATCGCGAGGCCGGCGATGTTCGCATTGCGGAGATCGACCTGCGCGACCCGGCGGATCTGGCGGGGGACGACCCCAGAGATCCGATCTCCGGCATTCTCAGCCTCGACGCCGATGCGGTGGGGGATGTCGTCATCGACAACGAGGGGCGGAGGATCGTCCTCGGAGAGATTCCCGGCGCTCTGGGTGTCGTCCATGTCGCCAGCACCGGCGATGTGGTGCTCGGAAGCCCCGTCGAGATCGACAACGCCCAGTTCGTCTCGACCGTGGTCGACGACGGCAGCGGGGGCTTCGTCGTCGAGCTGGAGCCGGAGAACCCCGCGCGGATCGTCGCCCAGGGTGACATCCGGCTCGATACGATCGACACCGCCGCCGGCGCCACCGCAGTCGACAGCCGCACGGACATCGACGAAGCCGACCGTCTGGACGACGTGCCGGCTGCGGGCGACCTCGAGCTGGTCGCCGGAGGTCTGGTGACCCTGACCGGCGACGTGGGCATGCGCGACGACGAAGGAGTCCTCGAGCACCTCGGCACCTCGGATGTCGCGCTGGTGGGGGACACCCGCCGGGTTCGGGCCGGAGATCTCCTCTTCCGCGGTCGGGTCGACGGTCCGGCAGCCCTGGTCCTCGAGGGGCAGCTTCCCGAAGGCTCCAAGCTCTCGGCGAGCCGCATCTCCTTCGGTGGGAACGTCGGAACCCAGACGGCCCTGGGCGGCCTCGACGTGAACGCCGACGAGATCCGCTTCTCCCTGGTCGAGGCAGACGGAGGCAGCAGCGCGGACCGCGTCGTCGTGGACGGCGACGTGCGACTCGACACGAACCAGACTGCGGTCCCGCGCGTCGCGACCATCGTCGACACCGCGGGCGGTCTCACCGTCGACGCGTCCGGTGGCTTCGAGGTCGGCGGCTTCGAGAAGATCAGCGTGACGGGTGCCCTGTCGATCTCCGCCGACGACGTGCAAGTGGCGGACCTCTCCGCCGACCGCATCGACATCGATGCTCCCCGGATCGCACTGCTCCGGCGGGAGCGGGCGCCCCTCGAGCTGGCCGACGGCAGCACCATGGTCGACGACGGTCTCGACATCGTGGCGAACGAGATCGTCTTCAGCTCGGCGCCGACACTGGTCGGCACCGGGCCCGCGCCGACCCTCGTCCTGGGAAGTGGCGGCCTGGCGATTCCGGGCAGCCTCGCCGACTACAGGCTCCGTCGTTACACGAGCGACCTGGACGCCGTGAGAGCCGCCGACTTCGTCGGCCAGGAGGACGTCGTCCTCGATCTTCGCGGCGACGGCGGAGCCCTCGCCGGTGATCCCGCCCGACAGATGCAGCGCGAGGTACGCACCGATCTGCCCGATCGCCCGCCCGTGGCCGGCGATCTCCCGGCGGCGCCCGCGCCGCGCGTGTCCGCCTCCCAGGCCCTCGCGTTCCTGCGCTGCGGCGACTTCGGCGCCATCGCGCCGAGCTGCTCCGCCGCCGATTCGGCGGCCGCGGCGGCGCTCGCCTCGGTGGGCGCGCTGCGCGACACGGCGCTCGACTCACCCCGCGCCCTGGAGATCACAGAGCGTTATCGCGCCCTCGTAGCGACCCCGGGCGGCATCGAGATGCTGCGGGCGAGCTTCGCCGAGGCGGGACGCGCCTACGCGGCGACGCGGGAGTGGGACGACGCCACCGTCGACGGCGCGGATCTCTACCGCTTCCTGGCCGCGGCGCCGGCGGAGGCCCGCCCCGCACTCGACGCCATCCGGGAGCTCGCCTGGCTCTTCACCCAGATCGAGCTGCTCGATCTGGCCGACACCGACACACGCCGCCTTCACGCCACCCTCGCCAGCGACTTCGCCGACGCGGCAGGGCTTCCGGGTCTGACCGCCGAGCAGGTCCGCGCCGCGGTGGACGCAAGTCCGGTGGGGATGCCCTAGCTCTCGAGGTCCCGACCCGGGCGAAGCGCGGATCGAACCGATCTCCGCTCACCCTGTGGGACGCTTGCGCGGTCGCGAGCGGCGCTTCCTTCGCTCCCCCTCGGCCGACGCGCCCAGGGAGCGACGGCCCGAGCCCTCAGTGCAGGGGGCCGAGGCGAAGCCGGAGGCTGTCGCGTTGGCGGCGGGCGACGGCGGCGAAGGGGTCGCCGGGGGCGACCTCGGCGAAGCGGTCGAGGTCGGCCGCGGCGGCGGCGAGGCATCCCAGCTGCGCGTAGACCGCAGCGCGGTCCCGCAGCTCGAAGGGGGCATCGGGGGTGAGGAGCAGGATGCGCTCACAGCAGGCGAGGGCGCGCTCGAAGTCGCTCCGCTCGACGAAGATCTGCTTCAGGTTCGAGAGCATCCGCACCAGGATCTCTCGCGGCGTCGCTGCGCGCAGGGTTTCGGGCGTGAGAGTCGCCTCGGCCCCGACGGTCGCCCGGAGGCGCTCCAGGCAGGCCTCGGGTGGAAGAATCGCTCCGGCGTAGACGTCGACGACGATCTCTTCGCCCTCTACGCACTTCGCGAGGAAGTGCCCGGGGAACGAGACGCCCTGCACGTCGAGGCCGAGCCGCCTGCCGATCGCCATGTAGACGAGGGCCAGCGTGATCGGAATGCCGAGGCGTCGCTCCAGTACGTCGTTCAAATAGCTGTTCCGGGGGTCGTAGTAGCTGTGGGTGTTCCCGCCGAAGCGCTGCTCCTCGAAGAGGAAGCGGTTCAGGGCTGCGACCCGCTCGCGCAGGGAGTGGGCGGCGGCGAGGCCAGGCGCCGCATCCTCCGCCAGCGCATCGAGTCGGGCGAGGTAGTCGCGGACTCGCAGCGCCGGGTACTCCTCGGCGGCGATCCACAACGCGGCCTCGACCGGATCGATCGATTCGTCGGGAGTGCGGGCGATCCGCTCGAATTCGTCGCGCGCCGTCGTCACGCGGACCAGAACTCGTCCACCGCGTGCTGATCCCGGGGAATCGACCAGGCCTCGGTCAGTCGTTCGTCCTCGATCTGCAGGAGCAGGATCCAGTCGGTTTCGAGGCGGCGATCGGTGCGGGATCCGGTCACGTGATAGACCAGTGCGGTGTACCGCTCGCCGACCATCACGTCCTCGAGCTTCGACGCGAAGCGCTCCGCGTCCTCCCCGATCCGGGCCAGGTGATCGAGGACGTTGTCTCGGCCGCGCTGGGTCCCGGCCCGCGGGCCGCGGCCGGAGGTGTGCCAGACGAGGTCGGGGGAGCAGAGGCGCTCGACCCTCTCCACGTCGCCCTTCGACACCGCGTCCCACAGGTTTCGGGCGAATCGTTCGTTCGGCGATTCGGGCATGGAGGCATTATGGCCGAACCCCGGTGGGTGGGGGGCGGAGATCCCTGCGTCGTGGGACGGTCCCCACGGGTGGATTAAGCTCGGTGCGTGAGCGGACCCCTCTGGCAGCCCTCGCCCGAGCGCGTGGCGCGCGCCCAGCTGACGGCCTTTGCGCGCTACCTCGAGGGGGCGTCCGACACCGCCCTTCCCGATTTCGCGGCGCTGCACCGCTTCTCCGTCGAGCATCGACCGGAGTTCTGGCGGGCGGTCTGGGACTTCGCCGGCGTGGTGGGCGACGGCCCCGGCCCGGCCCTGGAGCCGGGCTCCGACGGCATGCCCGGCGCCCGCTGGTTTCCAGACGCGCGCCTCAACTACGCCGAGAACCTCCTGCGCCGCGACGACGGGACCCCGGCCCTCATCTTTCGCGGCGAGGACCGGGTCGAGGCACGCCTCTCCCACGCCGAGCTGCGGGGGCGGGTGGCCGCCCTCGGGGCGGCGCTCCGGGGCCTCGGCGTAGGGCCGGGCGACCGGGTCTGCGCGGTGCTCCCCAATCTGCCGGAGACGATCGTGGCGGCCCTGGCCACTGCTTCCATCGGGGCGGTGTGGTCCTCGTGCTCACCGGACTTCGGCGAGCGCGGGGTCCTCGATCGCTTCGGACAGATCGAGCCGAAGGTCCTGCTGACCACCGACGGCTACTACTACGGCGGTGCGGTCCACGACGTCCGAGAGCGCGCCGCCGGGATCCGGGCCCGGCTTTCCTCGGTGGAGCACTGGATCTTCGTGCCCTACGCGGACCCCGCCGCGGCGACACCGCACGGCGCGCTTCGCCTGGGCGATCTTCTCGACCGACACGCAGGAGCGGATCTCGAGTTCGAGCGCCTGCCCTTCGACCATCCCCTGGCGATCCTCTTCTCCTCCGGCACGACCGGCCCGCCGAAGTGCATCGTCCACGGCGCCGGTGGAACGCTCCTCCAGCACCTGAAGGAACACCGGCTCCACGTCGACCTGAGGGCCGGCGATCGCTTCTTCTACTTCACCACCTGCGGCTGGATGATGTGGAACTGGCTGGTCTCCGGTCTGGCGTCCGAGGCGTCGCTCTGCCTCTACGACGGATCCCCGACCCATCCCGATGTCGGAGCCCTCTTCCGCTTTGCCGAGGAAGAGCGTTTCCAGGTCTTCGGGACGTCGGCGAAGTTCATCGACGCGGTCGCCAAGTCGGGCTTCGAGCCCGGCCGTCGCTGCGATCTCGCGAGCGTGCGGACCCTGCTCTCCACCGGATCGCCCC
>CALDCK010000376.1 GCA_937937315.1 uncultured bacterium | reverse complement strand
GTTGGTGGGCTGCTTGGCCTGCGTCTGGCGATCGCGCCAGCTCCACTTCATCGCCATGCCGCCGGCCATGCAGGCCTCGCTCGAGCCGATCGTCGAGGTACCGATCGCGCTTCCGTCCGGTGCGTGCCACAGGTCCGCCAGGATCCTCACGCAGCGCTGCTCGATCTCCGCCGTCTGCGGATACTCGTCCTTGTCGATCATGTTCTTGTCGAGGCACTCGTCGATCAGCTGCTTCGCCTCGGGCTCCATCCACGTCGTGACGAAGGTTGCGAGGTTGAGCAGCGAGAATCCGTCGAGGCGCAGCTCGTCGTGGATGACCTGGTACGCGACGCGCGGGGCCATGCCTTCGTCGCCCAGGCGGTGGGTCGGCACGCCCTGCGCGAGCTCGCGGGCTGCGTAGGTGGGGACGAGCTCGTTGCCGATGCTCTCGCGCTTCTTCGGTCGAGTCATGAATGGGTTCCTCGATCTGTGGAAAAGGGATGGCGGCGAGCCCTATACTAGTAGAACCACGGCCGAGGGGATCCCCGCTTGAAGTCCTTCTCCGGTGGGCCCGGCCCCTTCGTGACCCATCGCGTGGAGCGGCTGGCCAGCGGCCTCCACCGCGTTGCCACGTCGCGGCGGCACCGTAAGGGCCTGCCGCCCCACGAGGTGGCGAGCGTCGCCGAGGTGACGAAGGCGCCTGCTACGCGCGCCACCGCATTCCGCCACATCTGGGCTCCCAGACGGCTCGGGTGGTGGATCGCCGTCCTCTTTGCTCTCGGTTCGCTCCACTTCCTGGTCGGCGCTGTCGCGGCGACGTGGTCGGGCGCCGCGCCGGCGATACTGCGCGATCCCGTTACAGTTGGCTGGATCTTCTTCGTCGGCTCGATCTTCTTCACCAGCGCCGCCTGGCTCCAGTGGCTCGAGGCCCTGAATGGGGACGTAGCGCAGAGCCCGATAGACGGGCCTCGCCCATGGCGCTGGTTCGGATGGCGCCCCCGGAATCTCGGGTACCTGGCCTGTGCGGTGCAGCTGGCCGGGACGATCCTGTTCAACTTCAACACCGCAGATGCCCTGATTCCGGCTCTCTCATGGCGCGAGCAGGACGTGCTGATCTGGACCCCCAACATGCTCGGCAGCCTCTGCTTCCTGGTGGCGAGCACCCTGGCCTACTCCGAGGTGTCCCAGGGAGGCGTATCCTTCGCGCCGCGGAGCGTGTCGTGGTGGATCACGGTGGTGAATCTGGGCGGCTCGGTCGCGTTCCAGATCTCAGCCCTCGACAGCTTCGTGGGGCCCAGGGCTGCGTCACCCGAGCTGCTCTTCTGGTCGACGTTCTACACGGCCGTCGGCGCCCTGTGCTTCCTGCTGGGTGCCTACCTGCTGATCCCCGAGCTCTTTGCCACGGATTGAGGTCCGGGAGAGACCCCCGCGGCGCGATCTCGTCTATCTCCGATAGACCGCACGGCCGTCGAAGAGGGTCATCGTCACGGACGCCTCTTTGATCTCGCGCGCCGGGATCTCGAAGAGATTTCGATCGAGGACGACGAGCTCGAAGTCTTGCGGAAGGCTGGGAGCGCCCGGGTCGTCGTGTAGAGGGAAGATCATCGGTAGGGTAGGCTCTGGCGAGCGAGACGTCCCCAATTCGTGGAGCTCGAACATGAAGACCCTCGCCCTGATCGCGGCAACGTTCGTCGCGTCCATCGCGTTTACGGCCCAGTCCGTTCGTTGTGACGACTGCCCCGCGAAGCCGTGTCGATCGAATGCAACGTGTGGGACGTGCATCTGCCAGCTCGACGAGGCTCCGGGCGCGCCTCCGGGCGAGGGGATCTGCATCCGCTGATCTGGTCTCGATCTCCTGGCGCAGCCCGAGCCGGCCCGTCGGGTCGCTCACCGCCAGCGCGTCGGCTCCTTCCGCCTCGGTGTTCGGGGAGAAGGCTGCGCGTGATAGGCTGCGGCTCGTGCCGGGTGGGCTCGGATCTCGGAGGAGGCGCGGGTGAGTCTGCGTGTCGTGCGTCTCGGTAGTCCCCGGAAGCGTGGAGAGGGCCTCCGGATCGGTACGGTGCGTCGCCCGCCCCGGGGCGTTCCGAAGAGCGAGCACGCCTCACAGAACTGGTACGACGTCTGGCTCCCGGAGCTGGCACCCAGCGCAGAGGCGGTGGAGCAGGGTCTGGCGGCTTCGACGGATCGTGAGTGGTCGGCCTTCGCCCGGAGGTATCGCGCCGAGATGGGCGTGCCGGAGAAGCGCCACCTGCTCGATCTCCTGGTGGCCCTGTCGCAGCGTTCGAGCTTCTCGGTCGGCTGCTACTGCAAGGAGGAGGAGAGGTGCCATCGATCAGTACTGCGGCAGCTCCTCGAAGAGCGAGGCGCCAGGCTCGCCTAGGAGCTCGAATGCGCGCAGGCGGTGAGCTCGCTGACGCGGTGCAACGCGCCGGCTGGCGTGGCGACGAAGCTCGAGGCTTCGCCTCAGACCCCGTAGACGATGTTGGCGTAGCGGAGGAGGGCCGCGCCCAGGCGCTCCATCTTCTCGACCAGCTGCTCCTGCACCTGCACGAGTTGATCGAGCTCGAAGTTCTGCTCGTCGCCAGCCTCGAGCATGGCCACATTCTTGCGGATCGCGATCCAGTCCGAGCGCAGGCTGCCGAGCAGCTCCCGGGCGGCCTCGCCCGCCTTGCCGCGCTCCGGCGAGAGCGCACTCTCGAAGAACGGGCTGTCGTCGTTGGCCGAACTCGCCTTTTCGTACTGCGCGACGGTCTGCACGAGCCGCTCGCGGTTCTGGTCTGCATCGATTCCCGCGACGACGTAGGTGATCTCCCGGGTCGCCTTCTCGGCCAGCATGGCCGAGTAGCCGGAGATCGCCGCGGTGTCGCAGAGCACCGGACTGATGTCGGTCTTGCGACACTCGGCGTCGTAGATCGCGAGGAGCTTCTCGGACTCCGCGACGAAGGCGTCGGTCAATGCGTCGAAGTAGCGCAGGAGGAGCGGGTCGTTGCCGCGATTCTCGGCGTCCATGAACTGGCGGTTCACCCGCAGGTAGTCGTAGGGGTTCGCGACGGCGATCGAACGAAGCGGTCCCCAGGACCGGTCCACCTCCTGGATCTGCTCACGGATCTCGCGGGTCCAGGGCGCGGGGATCGAGAAGTGGGAGTGGCCCCGCTCGAGGGTCTCGATCACCCGGTCGATGTCCGCCACCGTCTGCACGACGTCCGCCTTGAGCTGGCCCGCGAGGTGCAGCTGGAAGAGCAGGTTCTGCTTGGCGAGCCGATGGCCCAGGTGGCGCAGGCGTCCAGCCTCGGTTTGGGCGACCGAAACCTCGTAGCCGAAGAGGTCGGCAGAGGCGCCACCGGCCAGGAGCAGCGTCGCGGCGAAGGCTGCGATTCGTCGCATCACGGAGCGCAAGGGAAGCGTGCCATCCATCCCCGCCCGGAGAGCCGACTCCCGAGGAATCCCGCACGGCTCCCTGAAACGAACATACACCGGATCCTGCCTCGCCGATACCGTGAGCCTGTGCTCGGGTTCAGGGCGCATGACCCGCTCCGACAGGAAGCAGGAGAGCCCCACCCCTGCTCGCCTGCTCGAGGATCTCTCGCGAGCTCTCCAAGAACCGCTCGCGGGCCGCCTCGGTCTGGTCGGACTCGTGCACCGATGCCTCATGGTGATCCCCCGCGGTGAAGAAGCCACGCTTCTCATCGCCTGGCGCGATCAGGCGGTAGTAGTGAAGCTGGAGCGCATCGGCATCCTCGCCCACACGTCCCGAGGAGCGGTCGAGCACCCACTCGCCCATGAAGGCCATCCCCCCGGGCCCGACCTCCACGACGCTCACAGCAACGACGTCTGCGGGGACGTATTGGGCGCGGTCCACACTCGACGACTCCGTGTGCACTTTGGGGGTCATCGCATGGCTCATGGCTGCCACACGATGAGCAGGACGGCGACGAACGCGAAACGGCTCGAGCGATGCGATTCATGGGAGCATGCCATGGGTCCCTCCGCATCTTCGGATCGTCTCGTCGGCGTGCATGCAGGATGAGGTAGAGGTCGCGTCGACATGCACCGCGGTTCGCTTCATTCGACGTGATGGTGTGTGGAAGTTATCGGGTCCGGACTGGCTGTGGTGCCCCCCATTCAGGGGATGGGCAGGCCGCCCCGGTCGTGGAGAAGTCGTTCGATGGCCTAACCAACCTCGCGTCGCTGATCGCCGGAGCGCTCGATCCCGGTGTTGCGTAGGCGGCGATCGGGGCGCACGCTGCGAAGACACCGAGAAGGCGAGCTGCCCGCGACGCAGTCGCCTCTGGAGGAGCCCATGAGAGCCCTACGAATCGCGATCGTGTCTCTGGCCCTGATCCTCGGGGGCGCCGCGCACGCCGACCGCGTCTTCGATCTCGACGGCATCGTCAAGGTGAAGGTCCTCGGTGAGTCGTTTTCAGACTTCGTCACGGGAACGCTCACGCTGCACGACGACGGCACCTACACGTTGAACGCCGAGGGCGATGTCGCGACCGGGTTCTGGCTCGAGGAGAAGGGGATTCAGCTGTTCCAGGAGGATCCGGGTCTCCGCGATACCCTCGAGGCGATAGAAGAAGATCTGAGCGAGGGTGCCGGATTCGGTCTGCGCGTGACTTCCGTCATCGCGAAAGAGAAGGTCAAGCGCGGAAAGACGGGGGACATCGCGGTCAAGTCGAAGACGACGTATACCATCCGGCCTGTCGCCTTCGAGGAGGGCCGGGCCATCAAGGTGACGGAGTCGGTCCAGTTGATCGGTCTGCTCCAGTAGGCTGATCGTCGCTGAGGCCGCGGATCGCACCCGAGCGACGGAGGAGATTCCATGAGCGGTTCTCAGGCGTCGGGGCCGCGGCCCCGGGCGATGATCACCGGCGCATCGGCCGGGATCGGCCTGACCTTTGCCGAGCGGCTCGCGGCCGACGGCTACGACCTCGTCCTCGTCGCCAGGCGTCGGGAGCGACTCGAGGCTCTGGCGAAACGCCTCGGTGAGAGCCATGGGGCGGAGGTCGAGGTCCTGGTCGCGGACCTGACCGAGCCCGGGGAGCTCCTCGGCATCGAGCAGCGCGTCGGCGCCGCGCCGGAGCTCGATCTGCTGGTCAACAATGCGGGGTTCGGGACGTCCGGGGTCTTCCGGGACCTCGATCCGGATGGGGAGGAGCGGGAGGTCCGGCTCAACTGCCTGGCGCTCCTTCGGCTCACGCGGGCTGCGCTTCCGCCCATGGTGGCTCGCGGTCGTGGCGCCGTGATCAACGTCTCGTCGATGGCGGGGTTTCTGCCCTCGCCCTACAACGCGACCTACGGCGCCACCAAGGCCTTCGTGAACAGCTTTACCGAGGCCCTGGCCGAGGAGCTGCGCGGAACGGGAGTCGCAGTGCAGGCGCTGTGCCCGGGCTTCACGCGCACCGAGTTCCAGGACGTGGCGGCGGTGGACACGTCGGTGATTCCCGAGTTCGCATGGATGGAGCCGGAGCCGGTGGTCGACGCCTCGTTGGCTGCGCTTGAAGCGCGCGACGTGATCTGTGTTCCCGGGCTCGGCAACCGCCTCGCCTCCTGGACGGCGCGCCGTCTGCCGCGGCGGCTGGTCACGCGGTTGATGGGTGCGACCCAGTCGGGCAGCTACTCGACGAAGGGCGACGCGTAGCGCGAGGCGGGCGTCCCGCCGCGGCTCAGCGATACGGCGCGGCCGGCGCGAAGAGCGCCCGGAGCCGGGGAGTGGTTCGCGCGGAGGGATCCGTGCGGATCCTCCGCTCCTCCTGAGCGAGGACCGTGAGGAGTCCGCTCAGGGTCTCGGTCGTTACGATGGCGGTGAGAGAGGGGGGTGGATCGTCGGCGGCTCCGAGGCGGCGGTAGCGACCGAGGAGCTGGGCGTAGGCCTGGGCCAGTCCCACCTGGCGCGTCGCATCGTCGACGATGGGCGCGAGCCTTCGGTGAAGCGTCAGCGAGGTCTGGCTGCGCAGGAGCCGTGTGGCCGCGTCGAAGGGCCCCTGGAGAACGGCCGCGGCCTCCGGGATCTGAAGTCCGGCGATGGCATCCTCGAGCGGGGCCCGGGCGAACCCTGCGGCGCGCTCGGCGGCGCGATTCATCGCCAGCTCGAGGGCTCCCGCCTGGCCGGTCAGACCGGCCGAGTCCAGGGCGGCGAACATCGGGGCGAGGGCGGGGGGAAGGCGCAGGCGCGTCCGTGGATCGTCGCGGAATCCTCCTTCCCGGGCGGTTCGCTCGATGGTGCGGCCCGTTCCGACCCGCAGCATCTCCTTCAGGCCCGCCACGGTCTGCGCGGTGGCGGCAGCGTCTCGGCCGGAGCTGAAGCCGGCACAGCCGACGCTCGAGGTTGCGACCAGCGCGATCGCTGTCGGGGCTCCGAGCCTTCGAAGGATGCGTCGACCTCGCGAGATCACGGTTGGGGCTCCTCGTCGGGCTCGGGATGGAAGGCGGCCCCGAGGGCGTCGAGCACTTGATCCTCCTCACCCGAGACGGCTCCGAACCCGAGCACCCCACCGGCCGACTCGGCGACGTCACGGGCGCGACCTACGATCGCGCGCTCCAGCCGCATTCGCGCCTCGTAGCTGATGCTTGCGCAGATGACGCCGATCAGGCGCCGCCAGACATCGAAGAGATCGGGTCCGGGGCGCTCGTCGAGCCAGACGCGGAGCAGGGCAGCGCTCGGGCTGGCGGGCTCGATCCCGCACTCCTCGGCGCCACGCAACACGGCGTCGCGCTCCGAGGGCTCCATGAGCCCGTCCGCCCAGGCGACCTCGACCAGGGGGATGAGGGTCAGGGCCGCCAGGGTGTCGCCCCGGACGCCCAGGGCCGTGAGCTCTCTCACGAGGGCGGGTTCGATTCGACTCTCGCCGCCGATGGAGGCGGCAGCAGATCCGTCGGCGTCCGATTGGAGCTGGGCACGGACGGCGTCGGCGCCGCGCCGGAAGAACACGTCGTCGAGGGCCCGACCGTGCTGCTCGACCGGCTCGGGCGGCGGAAGCGCGCCGGTGCGGTCGATGTGGCGGCGCGTCACCCGATGGGCGTGGGCGGCGAGGTCCTGGTTCAGGTTGCGCAGCACGACGGTCGCGATGCGCGGATAGCGCCGCGTCAGGTGGTGGACGGCGCCGCGCGAGATCCGCAGCAGGCGGGAGTCTTCGAGGGCGTCCACCTCGGCGGTGCGTGGTCCCTCGAAGAGGCCGACCTCGCCGACGGTGGCGCCCCGGGCGTGGGTGTCGATCTCGAGCTCGCCCTCGGCGGTCGGGATCGCCGTGCGCAGCCGCCCATCGATCACGACGTAGAGGGCGTCACCCGGCTCTCCGGCCTGAAAGAGCCGCTCGCCCGCACGGAGCTTCACCACTCCAGCGAGAGTCGCCACGATGCGGGCCTGGGAGGCGCGGAGACCCCGCAGGAGCCCAAGGCTGTGCTGGGGATCGTGGCCCAGGTCCACCCGCAGGAGATCCCACAGGGTCGCGATGCGCAGCCGCGCGCAGAGCGCGGGGGTGAGAAAGAAGTCCGTCGTCCAGGCGAAGGCCAGGGCGAAGGCCGCCAGATTCCCGAGCTCGCCCTGGGTCCGGAGCTCGCTCGCGTTCAGCATCAGGAACCCGACACAGAGCGCGATGGAGGTGTAGGTGACGGGCCTGCCGACGGCCTTCAGCGCCGACGCCGTGGCCCGCTTCTCGTCCCCCAGTCGCTTCGCGTCGCGAATGAAGCGAGCGAAGTAGTGGATGGTGTCGTCGACGGCGATTCCCAAGACCATCGGGGCGACGAGGCTGGTGCCCGGATTGAGCCGGACCCCCGAGAGGCCCAGGGCGCCGAAGTAGGCCGCGATGGGCAGGACGTTTGGGATCAGGGCCACGAGCCCGATCCTCAGCGACACGAACATGAGGGCCAGCACGCCGTAGATGAGCAGGAGTGCCGCGCCCACGCTCACCGCCTGGCCGCGGATGATCTCTGCGAGGGCCCGGTTGAAGACCACCGAGGTTCCGGTGACCGAGGCGTGGAGCTGCCCCGGAAGATCTTCGAGGCGTCTCTCGATGCGGCGCGTCAGCTGCGCCACGTCGTCGGAGTCGACGACGCGGGCCCGCACCCGGATGCTCGCGGTCTGGAAGCGACCGTCGACGAAGGCGTCGAGCTCTTCGCTGGCGCCGAAGAGCAGGAGCTGGCTCACGGTGCGCTTCGTATCCGGAATCCTCAGGTAGGCGGGGTCGTTCCCGTGGAAGCCCCGGTAGATCAGGGCCACGTAGTCGGCGAAGGAGGTCGTGACGCCGATCTCGGGCTGCGCCTCGAGCCAGCCCTGGAGCGCGGCGATGGCCTTCAGGTTCACCGGCTCCATGAAGCCCTCGGGGACGTCGGTCTCCAGCACCACGAAGAGCGGATTCGCACCGCCCAGCTGCTCGTTCACCCCCTCGAAGTCGACCCGCACCGGCGCGTCGGCGGCGAACTTGCTCACCTGCTCGCTGCCCACACGCACGCTGCGCATTCCGACGAGGGAGAGGGCGAAGACCAGGCCCGTCACGGCAAAGATCAGTCCGCGGTGGCTCAGGTCGAAGCGGGCGATCCGCTCGACGAGGCGGGCGAAGGCGTCGCGAGTCTCGGTGCGTCCGCCGCGAGGACCCGGCAGCAGCGCAAGGGTTGCGGGTGTGAAGGTGAGGGAGGCCAGGACGGTGCATGCCACGCCCAACACGGAGAGGATTCCGAACTCGCGCACGGCGGAGAGCGGGCTGAGGGCAAGAGACGCGAAGCCGATCGCCGTGGTGCCGCCGGTGAGGGCGACCGGAAGGGCCACGCGTGCCAGGGCGTCGGCGACCGGGGCCGGGCCCCCTTCGCCGCGCGCCCGGCGCTCCTGGTCGGCCTCGCTCGTCACGTGGACCGCGTAGGAGAGACCGAGGGTCGTGAGCAGCGGCGGGACGAGGGCGGTGACCGCATTCAGCTCGTAGCCGAAGAGGGTGATCAGGGCGATCGACCAGAGGACCGAGATGGCGATGGTGCTGAGGGGCACCAACACACCCCGGACCGTCCGGAAGGAGAGGGCGAGCACGATGCCGAGAGCGCCGAGGATCAGCAGCGGGATCGAGATCGCCTCGCCGAGCAGCACCCGGGCGGTCTCGGCGCGGATGTGGGGCCCACCGGTGACGAAGAGCTCCGCCTCTCCGCGCTCGTCCTCGGCGAGGTCGACGATGCGCTGATTCAGGCCCGTCTCGAGGTACTGCTGGTGGGTCATGTCGGCGAAGTAGACGACGAGTGCGGCGGTTCGGGCGTCGCGGGAGACCAGGGTGCCCGCGTAGATCGGATTGGCGAGCACGCGCTCTCGCAGCTCGTCCAGGGCTTCCGGCTCGGTGGGGATCGGGTCGGCGAAGGGCGCGATCTCGAGGTCGTCCCCCACCCCGCGTACGTCGATCGCGTTCGTGACCGAGAGGACGTGGTGGACGCCGTCGAGGGCTTCGAGGCGTTCGGTGAGCCGCTCGACGCGCTCGAGGGACGCGCGGGAGAAGGCGTCGTCGCTGCGCAGCGCGATCAGGAGGGTCTCGTCGGTGCCGAAGATCGAGCGCACCCGCTCGTAGAAGGCCCGGGCCGCGCTGTCTTCGGGAAGCAGCCGATCCGCTGAGGGGTCGATGCGCAGGCGTAGGGTGCCTTGCTCCAGGTCGACGGAGGCGGCGAAGGCGCCCAGACTGAGGGCGGCCACCACCCCCAGGATCGAGACCGGGTGGCGCGGGATCCAGCGGACCAGGCGTTCGGCGCGTGTCACGCTGGAGGCCGCCGGAGCTCAGTTCATCCGAGGACGTTCGAGAGAGGGCACGGTGAAGACCCGGTCGCGGAGCTCGACGTCCACCTCGATCTCGGTGACCTCGAGCAGCGTGAAGCTCTGGTCGCGCAGGTCCTCCATGCGCAGCTTCCGGGGTATGCGCACGCCGTCCTTCTCGAAGATCTCCGACCGGTCCGTGGTGAGGACCTTTCGCATGCGGTCTCCGGCTTCGAACATCTCACTGCGCAGGGGTACGCAGGTCGAGGCGTCGACGTAGCTGGTGACGCGTTCGTAGGAGGAGCCGGAGTCCGGCGTCGGAAAGTGGCTGACGACCCGGACCGGCACGCCGTCGATGTCGGTGTCCGGCATGCGCTCGGAGCGGCCTTCGACCGCCATGCCCTGGAGCTGGGAGAAGTCCTCGTAGGTGAAGTCGCTGCCGAACATGGAGCCGCCGAGCATGCGAGACGTCACCCGGCGGACCTTCTCGAGGTCGGGCAGGTAGACGAACATGTCGGCGCGCGTCTCCTTCTCGAGGAGCAGGAGCCCGGATCCCCTGAGGTCGTGGGGCGCGTGCACGCGCACGAGAACCCGGGATAGGCCATCGTCGAAGCGGCGCCAGCTCACCTTCGACTCGATCGTCCGGCCGCCGCCGCTGCGGTCCTTGGACTGGAATCGCAGGCTCTGGACGCTGGTGTGCTTCGGGAGGTTCCGCTGGATGCAGCTCAGCACCTCTTCGACGTTCGGGTCTTCGGCCCGGGCGGCGAAGGGCGCGGATGCGATCGCGACCGCCCAGGCGATCGGGAAGAGCAGACGGGGGCGCGTGCTCCACATGCGGGAGGATCTTACCATCCGGGGGCGCCGGCAGGCGCCTTCAGGGGCCGCCGCGGGGAGCGGGCGAGGGAGTCCAGGGCTCATCGGGAGGGCCAGGAAGGGGGGAGCATTGGACCGTTTCGTCGTGGGGACCGGGCGCTGCGGTTCGACCCTGCTGTCGCGAATGCTCGGCGAGCACCGCGACGTGGCGAGTCTCTTCGAGTTCTTCAACGGGATCGACATCGCCCGACGCTTCCGCCCGGATCCAGTGACGGGGGCCGAGATCGCGGCGCTCGTCGCCGCGGAGCAGCCATTCGTGACGGCGGTCCTGCGGCGGGGCTACGACGTATCGGAGATCGTCTATCCCTTCGCCGAAGGCGCAC